>NZ_JBAWFH010000248.1:0-8635 GCF_049591685.1 Rhodococcus sp. (in: high G+C Gram-positive bacteria)
CTGCGAGACGAGGTCTCTGAGCAACCGCGTCGAGCCTGACGGATGGCCCTGCCTAGACGGGTGTGGCGACTGTGAACTACGTGGCCGTTCTGCTATTACTTGCTCAGTACCCGAGTGAGTGCCTCAACCGCTTCCTTGGAACCGCTTGCCGTGATGACGGTGCGTCTACCGTTCTTCTTCTTCACGCTCAGGCCTTCACCGGAACGCAAGACGATTCCGGTGTCTCCTTTGCCGTTGAAACGCAATCCCCATCCAGCCCATTCTCTCAATGGATGAACATCGACCACCGAGGCGCTCGCTATTTCATCCCGTGTCACACGGACCCGTGGCCACCCGAGGACTGCTCGTGCTTCGATTCCTCGTTCGTTCACTTCGATCGACCAATAGGTGAGCGCTCCTGCAATCACCATAGCTATCACAAGGCCAATCACCGACCAGTTACGCAGAGATATCAACAGAAATATCGAGGCAATCGCAAGGGCGGCGAAAACGATCGCGAGCGCACGGCTTCCCGCGCTGCCCCTCCATTCAATCTTGCTGCCGATTTCGCTCATTTTTCCCTTTCTCTCGATTTGCCACTTCTGTTATCTAAACATAATCGCTATTGCTAGCGTTGATCGGTAATTACTTCGGACCGCGGTTTCGCTGACCGGTTTAGATTTGCCATGCGACTAACGGCTTGGGTTTGTGTTGGGAGGTTCGTGACACCGGCTAGCAGGGGGGTCGTCAGCCGGTGGTTACAAAAACCCCTATGCAGCAAGCAATTCGGCTGGCTGCATGCGGACAGACTGCGCCTGTGGTGGAAGACCCTGGGTCCTGAAGCGAACCTTCGGGACTTTTTACTTGATGGATATTGGTGCCACTACCGGTACACAGCTCGGATACATGGACGGTTGCTGTCGGTGTCGCGCATCGCGCCGGTGAAGGACGCAGAGTGTATCTCTATACCTCAAAGCTGATCCCTGACAGGTAATTTGCCGCTCGTTCTGCCAATGCTCAGCAGTACCGCGAGCAAAACTAAGCGTCCTGGTTCGGACGTGGGGGCCGACCTGACGTGGACAAGGTGCATACCCCAGGCGCTGGTTGAGCGTAGGTAGACAATACCAAAGGTCTGCGGTCGAGCAACGGTTTTGGGGACTACCGCTGGGGGAGATGCAAAGTCAGCAAGAGCGCCTGTGATCGTTCGTCGAGTTCGACGGTTCGGACTGTCACCGGAACGACCTCGTAAATTCCTCTTGTGGTGAGAAGTCGGAGATTCAGCTTTTGCACAGGGTCGGCGGCGGAGTCGCGCATGTGAGCGACTGTGCGGCGCGCCAAAGGTACGTCGTCGGGATGCAGAACTTGAAGAGAGTCGGCCAGGGCTCCGCTCTGTACTGCGATCGTATTCGGGGGCTCGTCGAACCAATACAGTAGGCGAAGAGTATTGGGGTCCAGAATGGCTCGGTACTGGTTCGTCGTGGCGAGAGATTGCGCAACCCAATCGCCCAGATGCGTGGCCGAGTGGCCGTTCAACAGTGGGTTCCCCTCTGCTGGCCCAAGGTCGACCGAGACCCCACGAATGATTCGGCGGGGTTCGCTGTAGCCATCGGTGGCGGTAACCTCGCTGAATCGAGCTGTGAACTGAATGACTCGGTGGTCGCCGGTGGGGCGTTGTTCGAGGCCGATCCGTTGTAGAACGGTGCCGTGTCCGGCAGAGACCAACGAGGCCAGGACGGAACCGGTTGCGGTCCCGAGGGGCAGTTTTGCAAGGCCATCGGAGATGTGGCGCTCCTGTTCGATTCCAAGCGATGCCCATGACAGTGTGCTACTGACTATCGCACTCCGTCTCGCTAGGCCCGTGGTCAGATCCCACTCGAAAGCCCACGCGGCTGGGCGCACCGTAGCTTCTATACGTGCCCGTCGGCCTACCTGAAGCCAGGCTGCATGAACTAATCCGGTGGAATCGTCGGCAATCGGGTCAACTGTCACGGCGCGTGTTCCGGATCTGACGTGAACCGATGCGCGGTGCTCGAATGCATGTCTCACTGCAGACAAGACGGTGACACGGTCGGGTTCGCGGATGAACGAACGCAACACGACCCGGCTCTTCGGTCGTGTTCCGACTGCCACTACCGATGGCGCTCGTGGGTCGAGTAGATCGACGAGGAGCCAACTGCTCGGTGTAGGCACACCCAACCCCCTTTCTGGAGTCGTCTGCAAAGCATGACGAGTAGCACTCGAACCGGCGCCGGTTCATACACCTGCTTAGGCGCGTGGGGTGCCAATGAAGCATACCGACCGTTCGGCACCGCTCTCCGCTCTGTCTGATCTGAATTTGCCCCGAGACAATTCTCGTCGCGTCGTTCGGTTCATAGATTCCGCGAGACGGGCACATTAGGTGGCGTTCAATCTAGCTCGTAACCGGTGCCCCGGGTGGGGTTCGTCGGGTCCGGGGGCGGGCGTCGTCGGTGGTCGGCGTCGGGACGGTGTCCGGTGCCCGGTTCACGCGGCTCCGGTGGTGCGGACAGTCCGCGACGGGGCCGATTGGGTCCGTCCAGATCCATGCTCGGCGCTGAACTGCGTTGCAGGGCCTCGGTTGCGGCCCTATGCATCATCGCTCGTACGTCGTCGGCGCTGCCCATGCCGAGTTGCTCGACGAGTGCAGGGGTGGGATTGAGCATCAGCGACCAGCCTTTCTCTCGTCCCTTCGCTGCTGCCCGTTCGGCCCGGGCGGCATCTCGGGCAACGGCCTCCGGACTTGTTTCGGCTTCTTTGATTTCGCGCCGTAGGCGTGAGACCTCGTTCGAGAGGTCTCTGAGCTGCGCTGCCTTGGGGAAGTCCGACAGCTCGACCAGTTCGAGGTCGTCGAGGCGTTGCTCGTCGCGGTCGAGTGAGTGTTCGGCTTTCGCCAGGTCCGTATCGACGGTGTATGCCATGTTCTCCACGCGGGTGAGCAGACCGAGGGAGAGCGGTCGAACCAGCCTGCAGGCGGCAGCGTGAGAGTCCGGCGCATCGGCGGGATCCTCTCGTGCTGTCCCTGCTGCACCGATACATCGGGCCCCCGGCGGGATCGAGCGGCACCCGGAGCATCGGGTCGGCGTCGTGAATTCACCAGGCACTCGGGGCACCGCGGTTTCACTCGCCTCCGCGCCCTCCCACGCCAACCACAGATCGCGCAGTCGGCGCACCACCTCGTCGTGCCGCCACCACTCGGGGCAGAACACGCGCCAGGCCTTACCGGCGGTGCCGGCGAGTTTGCGGGTGATTAAGGTCGCGAACCAGGTGTCGAACCACTCGAACATCGACTCGTACTGCCGCTCCGCCGGCGGCTCCTCGACAGGGTCGGTGCCTGCGGGGGAGGTGTCGTCGTATGCGGTCACAGGAACGGCTCCCCCCCGATGTCGGTGTCTTCGTCTGTGTCGAGTTCTTTGTCGTCGAGCCGAATCTGGCCCTTCTCCGGGATGCCGTAGCGCTCGTTCGAAGCGATGATGGCCTCGGCGTTCGGCCCGGCGGACCAGTACAACTTCTTCACCAGGCCCGGACGGTTGCCGGAATCTGCACCAGAGCGAAGGTTTTCGGGATCGCAGCGAGGTCGTCGACGGTCATGATCGGCTCTTTGGACCAAGACTGCGCCCGAGAAGACGAACCGCCCTCGAACATGCCGCCGCTACGCGAGGTCGACCAGCGTTCGACGTCGTGTTCACCGACGAGCGCGGACAGGTCCGACAGGGTGGTCTTGTCCTTGAGCCCGCCGCCGTACCAGAGGAAGTTCGCGGCATCCTGGAGTTGTTTAACCCCGTCTTGGCCCCAGACCCGTTGTGCTTGAGAGAGGTTTTGCACGATCGTCAACACGCAGATCCCCTGCGAGCCGAGGTGGGAATACCACGCCGGGAGCTCCGGGAGGCGGCACACGTTCGCGGCCTCGTCGAGGATGCACAGCATCGGTATCGGCATCCGGCCACGCGGGCTGCGGCGTGCGGTGCGTTGGGCGGCGTCGATAATCGACCCGATCAATGCTGTCGTCAGCGCCGACGAGGAATCCGGGCCTTCCTTCGACAGTACGTGGAGCGTATCGGTGCTGGCGACAAATTTCTCGACGACGAATTCACGCATCTAGTGCGGGTAGCGCACCCCGCTGCCAATGTCGGTATCGCGGGTTTCACCCAACGCGACATTGGCGCGCTGTGTGGGGAAGCATGCTCATGACGTAGGTCTGCTCTTCGAGCAGGCCGATGAACCGGCGGGCCATGTCGTAGAGGCCATCTCGCTGGCGTGGGTTGAGGCCGCGTACCGATTGCAGTTCGGATGGTCACCGATGCGTTCAACGAATTCCTTGCTCTCGTTGCGAGCCCCAGCGGTTACCTGAACGAGCAGTTCCAGCAGAAGCTCGAACCGATTTCCAAGGGGATCCACAACGCGACACTGGCGAAAGATGTGTACGACACCGCGTCTGCCGGACCGATGTACAACGTGCCGAAAGATCCGTATTCACTCGGAACGGGCAAGGAACCCTGGGCGGACGCATGACCGGACCGGACGATCCGACCCTGCGCTCCGCCGTACAGAAGATGATGAACGCGTTCGAGCACATGGCGCATACCCGCGCGAGCGTGGAGCGGACTCCTATCCCGTCGTTCGACCAACCGAAGGCCGTGGACAGTTCGATGATGTTCGCTATCGCGTCGCTACCGGGCGCGTCTCCCGAACTGAGGGCCTTCGCGTCGAGGGTGGGCGCAGGGGAGTGCGGGTGGGACGAGATCGAAACGCTGTCACGGCCCGTGCCTCGCGAAGTCGCCGAATTGAAGAGCGACCCGATGGTGATCTGGTTTCCGCCCGGGCAGCGTGTGCAGCCCCGTAGCGAGGAGCCGTACCGAATTCCATGGCAGTGACGGCGAATTCGCTCCCCGGTTGTGCATTTCGGGTTGGCCGCCGATGCAGAACCGGGGAGGGAAATGCCTACTTTCCGCGAGCGTTCGCGACGATGGCGTCGCGGATGTACCGAGCGAGGCCGGGTGCGACGTCGTCGTAGTGCTTCGTGAAGCGTTCGTCTGCGACGTACATCTCGCCGAGGCAGACGTGCATCTCGTAGCCGCAGTCGTAGTGCCGCTCGATGCCCGCGCGATGCCGCTCGGCCAACACGGCTGCCTTGTCGGAATCGGCAGAGACCCCGGCCCTCATGGCTGCCGCGAAATCAGCCTCCAACGCGTCCGTCTCGGTCTTGATCTGCTTCCAGTCGTCCTTGGTCATCGAAGCAGTGCGGGTCTGCGACTGCTTCCACGCCTCGGTCTCGCCCCAACGCTCCTCGGCCTCGCCTGCATGCTCGTCGCCGAGCCAGTCGTCGCCGAAGACCTCACGCTGTTCCTCGGGAGTCAATTGAATTCCCACCTTTTTCGCCTCCATCATCTTGTCCACGGCCGCAGCCATCCGATGCAAGCGATCGATCCGAGCGTCCAGCAGTTCACGCTGACGCGTCAGGTGCGCCATCGCGTCGACGGTCGGATCGTCCAGAAGGGTGGCGATGTCGTCCAACACGAAACCCAGTTCGCGGTAGGTCAACACCTGATGCAGTCGCTCGACGTCCGACGCCGAATAACTGCGATAACCCTTGGGCGTACGCCCGGACGGCACCACCAGGCCGATCTCGTCGTAGTGGTGCAGTGCCCGGACGCTGATTCCCACGAGGCGGGCCACTTCGCCCACCCGCATCCCTTCCGTATCGCTCACAGAAGACAAGGGTGGTACCTCCCGCGACGTGAGGGTCAAGTGCATTCAGCGAATGATTCTCTCGCAACCGTCGGCGGGTGCACCGGCCAGGCGCTGTGCCAACCAGTCGAACGCTCCGGGGCGGCCGTCGCGTTCGGCGGTGCCGTGGTCGCCGGGGAATTCCTCGAGATGCACGGATGCACCCATCGCGCACCACTGATCCTGCACGGCCTCGGCGCCTTCCTTCGGAATCAGGAAGTCCTGAAGGCCCTGGTAGATGTAGACCGGCGCCTCGGGCTTCGTCTGGCCCATCCGATTCTCCTCGACGACCGCGCGAGTGATCGGGTGGTCGAACACGTCGGGCCCCGTCGACAGATCCCGCTGGTCGAGCATCAGAAGTCCGCTGTACGACAGCACGTCGACGCACTGGTCCTTCTGCAGCAGTGCGACGCGTCGACCGTTGTCGTTGGTGAGTTCGCGCATCTCGGGGTACTCACGGGCGAGCCCGGCGGTGGCAGCAAGGTACAGGCCGGAACCGATGTCGCCGTTGAGCGAACGTTGCAGAATCTTGTAGTCGGTGGGCGGCCCGCCGAACGCGACGCCGACGATGTTCAGCTCGGGCGCGTAGTCGGGTGCCATCTGCGCCGCCCAGCCTGAGGCGATTGCGCCACCGGAATAGCCGGTGATCCCGATGGGGGAATCGGCCGCGACACCCACGCTTCGCGCGGCGCGGAGGCCGTCGAGCACCGTGTGGCCGGACACCTTGCCTGCCGAGTACGCCTGCCGCGGACCCTGATAGTCGGTGACGACAACGGTGTAGCCGCGCCCCAGCAGCTCGCCGATCCGGTCGATTTCCCTGTTGGTTCCTCGGGGCAGGGTGTACGACGGCGCGCACGCGTTGCCGAGCGAATCGGTTGCCTCGTTGTAGGCGATGACGGGACGAGGTCCGCCGCCGGTCCACGGGGCGTCGGGAACGACGACCGTGGTGGCCGCCGCGATGGGGTTGTTCTTTGAGTCGGTGGAGCGGAACAGCAGCTGAGTCGACGTCGAACCCGGTTGTACTGCAACATCTCTGGTGCTCAGCACGGTGCCGGGTCGCTGAGCCTCGTACCCGGCGGGCGGTGCGAACCACGGGTCGCCCAGCGGTGTGGGCAGGTACGCGGCCGGGTCGCGTGGAGGGGCTGCCAGATCGCCCAATGGATCGGCCTGTGCTGCCGGAGCAAGCGCGAACAACAGCGCTGCGGCGCCGACGAGAACGAGAGTCCTACGCATAAGTTTCCCCACCCTGCATTGTCTCCAAGTGCGCCCCAACGCCTAGGTAAGACCGAGGCCCATAGTGCCACACCTCTGTGATCCCAGCCACCGAGCGGGTACGTTATGTGTAACTCCAAGAACTACTCACCAGTAGGGGTGTGAAATGCCAGCTCCAAGCGCTGCGACCTTCTCGCGACTCGCCGACCTCATCGCTGTTCCCGACGCCGCAGCCCGGCCGACCAAATCCATCACGGAGGTGTTCACCGGCAAGGAGATCGCCACCATCCCCGTCGGTACCGCCGAGGACGCCGAAGCCGCGATCGCCAAGGCACGGATCGCGCAGAAGGCGTGGGCCAAGCGTCCCGTTTCCGAACGCGCCGCGATCTTCCACCGCTACCGCGACCTGGTGCTCGCCCACCGGAACGAGCTGATGGACATGGCGCAGGCCGAGACGGGCAAGTCCCGCGCCGCCGCGCAGGAGGAGGTGCTCGACATCGCCATGACGTCGCGGCACTACGCACGCACCGCCGCCAAGCTGCTCGCCCCGAAGCGCGTCGCCGGCATGCTCCCGGTGCTGACCAAGACCAGGGTGCATTACCAGCCCAAGGGCATCGTCGGCATCATCTCGCCCTGGAACTACCCGATGACCCTCGCGGTCTCCGACGCCATCGCGGCGCTGCTGGCCGGTAACGGCGTCGTCCTCAAGCCCGACTCGCAGACGCCGTACTGTGCGTTGGCCGTCGTGGAACTCTTGTACAAAGCGGGATTGCCGCGCGACTTGTTCGCCGTGGTTCCGGGACCGGGCTCGGTCGTAGGTACTGCCATCGTCGAGAACACCGAATACGTCATGTTCACCGGCTCCACGGCCACCGGCCAGCTCCTCGCCGAACAGGCGGGCCGTCGCCTCATCGGCTTCTCCGCCGAGCTCGGTGGCAAGAACGCGATGATCGTCGCCGAGGGCGCCAACCTGCGGGAAGTGTCCGACGCCGCCGTCCGCGCATGCTTCTCCAACTCCGGCCAGCTCTGCATCTCGATCGAGCGCATCTACGTCGAAAAATCCATCGCCGACGATTTCACCGCAAAGTTCGGCCAGCGCGTGCGCAACATGACGCTCGGAGCGGACTACGACTTCGGTATCGAGATGGGCAGCCTCATCTCCGAGGACCAAGTCAAGACCGTCTCCGCGCATGTGGACGACGCCAAGGTCAAGGGTGCCAAGGTCATCGCGGGTGGTAATGCCCGGCCCGATATCGGACCGCTCTTCTTCGAGCCGACGGTGCTGACCGGCGTCTCCGAGGACATGGAGTGCGCGGCCAACGAGACGTTCGGACCGCTGGTGTCGATCTACCCCGTCGCCGACGTCGAGGAAGCGATCGCGAAGGCCAACGACACCGAGTACGGCCTCAACGCCAGCGTGTGGGCCAGGACCAAGGCGCAGGGCGAGGCCATCGCGGCACAACTCCACTCGGGAACCGTCAACGTCGACGAGGGGTACGCGCCGGCCTGGGGCACCACCGGTGCTCCGATGGGCGGAATGGGTGTCTCGGGCATGGGCCGCCGACACGGACCGGACGGCCTGCTCAAGTACACCGAGTCGCAGACCATCGCCACGACGCGGTTGCTCAACCTCGGCGGACCGCGCGGGCTTCCGCCGAAGATGTGGGCCAAGATCATGCCCCCGTTCGTCAAGGCACTGAAG
>NZ_JBAWFH010000249.1:0-8753 GCF_049591685.1 Rhodococcus sp. (in: high G+C Gram-positive bacteria)
ATCACATCCGCGTTTCTGTCGGCGACCGTTCGACTCATGTCGGTCAACCCGGTGATCAACCGGGTGACCTCGTCAACGTGCAGGTTCATCGTGCCCAGAACCGAATCGAGGTCGGCGACCAGCTCGGTCAACACCACCTCGTTGTTCGCGAGGCCGGAGGTAACCGCCTCGACGTTGCGCAGGAGCGAGTCGACGGTCGCGGCCTCGCCCTGGAAAGCGTCGACAATCGAACGCGCCAAGAGGGTCACCTGCTCCGGGTCGACGGCGTCGAACAGCGGTTTGAAGCCGTTGACCAGCGCCGTGAGGTCGACGGGCGGGGTAGTGCGCTCCACGGGGATGTGGTCGCCGTCGACCAGACTGCCGGTGGGGTTCTCAGGCAGCACGAGAGCGAGGTAGCGAGCACCGAGCATGTCGCCGTAACGGACCGCGGCGGTGACGTCCGCCGGCACCGGCACGGCGTCGGCCACGGAGAAGTGCACCACGGCGGTGCTGTGTGTGCCATCGGTGGCGTAACGGACTTCGTTCACCCGGCCCACGCGCACGCCCGCCAGGGTGACGTCGTTGCCGCTGCGCAAACCGTCCACAGCGGTGAATTCGGCTGTCTGACTGCGGGTATCACCGCGAACCGGCACACTCAGGGTGTTGACGACGACGACGGCCGACATCACTCCCGCGACGCCGAAGGCGGCGAGTCGAACGAGCGGGCGAGACAACGGCGTCATCGGATGGTCACCTCGGTTCCGCGGAGAACGGGAGCGAGGAGCATCGTGCTCGCGGCGTTGAGCGGAAGTGATGCACCGACGGCTTCCTCCTGCACCACGGCGAGCCCACAATTGCCGCCGTCGAGTCCGGGATAACGCGGGCAGTCGGCCGCCGTGTAGGGCAGTGGTTCGGAGAAATCGGGGACGGCGGTGATGTCAAAGCGTCCGGTGGCGAAGATGCGAGCGCCCGCGGCACCGAACGGTGCGAACTGATCGAGTGTCGACGCCAGACCGGACGAATTGTCCGCGACTGTGCTCAGGACGGGCGTCCCTCGACGAACGACGGTGACGAGCTTCTCTGTGTTCTGGCTCGCCACGACGTTTGCCGACGACGCCAGTGCTGCGGCTGTCGTCAACAATGCTTCGACTCCCGTCGAATGATCGAGGGCGGTCTGCGACAGGGCGGTAGCGGCGTCGACGGTGGCGAGTACATCGGGCGCGGCGGACGCGAATGCCTCTGTCAAGGCAATCATCTGGGGCGTGTGATCGAGTACGGACATCAGGTGCGGTTCGAGACTTCCTGTGGTTCGGGACAAACGGTCGATGGTGTCACCGAGGGCATCGCCGCGGCCTCGCAGCGCCGTGGCCACTGCAGTGAGCGCTGTGTGAGCCTCGGCGGGTTCGAGCCGGTCGAGCAGATGAGTGACGCGCCGGTAAACCTCACCCAGTTGCACTGCCTCTGCGGAGGTGTCCATCGCGAGGTGATCGCCAGGCTGCACAGTTGGCCCGGGTGCGTCCGAGTCCGTCACGAGGCGGATGTAAACGTCGCCGAACAGGGTGCGCGGGACCACGCGAACGACGGCCGAGGACGGCACCCCACTGGGATCGAGAGCCATCGTGACGCGCGAGCGAGTGGTACCGCTGTCGATGTCGATGACCTTCCCGATCTGAACGCCGCGATACTGCACCCCGATCTCGCCGACGAGCAGGCCCGCGGACGCGTCGATGTCGGCGTATACGACGGGAGTGCGGTCGAAGGCGCCGCTGCTGTACGCGACGATGCCTACTGCGGTCATGACGACCGCAAGTGCCGCGGCGATTCCGCGGGCAGCGAGTGTGCTCGTCGTAGGCCCCAGCTGCCGCAGCCGGCTCGGTGCGCCGGACCTGATCATGTGACGCCGAGCCCGGGGATCGTCGGCACGATGCCCCACAGCGCGAACGTGAGGAACACGTCGGTGATACCGATGGCGAGGATGCTCGTGCGTAGCGCACGTCCGGCTGCACGTCCTACTCCCTCTGGACCACCGGAGGCGTGAAAACCGTAGGCACAGTGCACGAGTGAGACGATGACGGCGAATACGACCGCCTTGGCGACGGAGTAGACGAGGTCACCGGGGGTCAGCGCAAGGTGGAAGTAGTAGTCGTAGGTACCGGCAGAACTCCCGCCGACGGTGACCACGATCAGCCGGGTTGCGACGAACGTGGCGATGAGTCCGACGAGGTAGATCGGGACGATGCAGACGATGGCCGCGATCAATCGAGTGGTCGCGAGGAACGGGATCGACCGCACGGCCATGGAGTCGAGGGCGTCGATCTCGTCGGAGATGCGCATGGCACCGAGTTGCGCGGTGAATCCGGTGCCGACCTTGGCGGCCAGTGCGATGCTTGCGATCACCGGCGCGAGTTCGCGCGTGTTGGCTATCGCGGAGAGCAGGCCCGACAGGGAGGTGAGACCGATCAGGTCCAGGCCGCGATACGTTTCGACGCCCACCATCATTGCGGCGACAGCCGACATCGCGAACACGATGCCGATGGTGCCGCCGCCCGCGAGCAGTGATGCGTAGCCGAAGCTGACCTCGCCGATGTGTTGCGTGACGTGCTTCGGATATTTGCGGAGGGTGTACGGGATAGCGGCGACGGTTTCGGCGTAGAACGTCATGTGTCGGCCGAGAACGGCGAACATGCCGACCACGCTACGAGTCCGGTGCTGCAACCGGTGGAGGGTGTCGGACACCATCAGTACGTTCCCACTGCCGGCACGACGACCGCGTAGAGCTGAGACAGCACGGTGTTGACGACGAACACCATGACGAACGCGAGCACGACCGCTTCGTTGACCCCGTCCGCGACGCCGCTGGGCCCGCCCTTGGCGTGCAGACCCTTGAACGATGCGATGAGCGTCGATGTGACGGCGAAGCACACGGATTTCACCATGGCCATGGTGAAGTCGGAAACTCGTCCGTATTCACTGAACGTGGCGAGGAATGCGCCTGCGCTTTGTTCGGCGAGGAGCACCTGGTAGAGAAAGCAGGCCCCGATGCCCACGACCGTCACCATCGCGCAGATCGCGACCGCAACGAACATCGACGCAACGAGTCTCGGAACGACCAGCCGCTGCACGACGTCGAGCCCCATGACCTCCATCGCCGCGATCTCCTCGCGAATGGTGCGCGAGCCGAGATCTGCGCAGATCGCCGAACCCGCCACGCCCGCCAGCATCAAAGCGCACACCAGTGCGGCTGCCTGCCCGACTACCACGAACGCAACCACCGCGCCGGAATATGCACCCGCGCCGAGCCTCCCGGCCAACGACCCCACCGAGACCGCGATGAGCACGCCGATCGGAAGCATCAGCAGCAGCGCGGGCACCGTGCAGACGCGCGCGACGAACAGTGCCTGAGTGAGAGTTTCCTCCATCGAGAGGCGCCGACGCGCTATCGTGACGACGGTGCTCTGCAGCGCTGTCAGCGAGAACGCGATCAATCCGCCGATCTGGTTGGCGAGGTCGCGCCCCGGACTTCGCGAGACCGGCAGTTCGAATGTCACGGCTTACGCGGGTGCCGACGAGTATGTCCGCCGGAGCGCCACTTTGACGACCTTGCCACTGGCGTTTCGGGGCAGTGCATCGACGACAACGAGTTCCTTGGGGTGCTTGTATCGAGCGAGGTGATCGCCCAGCCACAGCGTGAGCTCGTCGAGGGTGAGGTCGGGAGTGCTTTCGCTGTCGTGCAACGCAACGATTGCCACAGGGACCTCGCCCCACTTGTCGTCCGAGCGGCCGACAACCGCGGCTTCGAGGATGCGGGGGTGCGCGAACAACACGTTCTCGACCTCGGCGCAGTAGATGTTCTCGCCTCCGGAGATGATCATGTCCTTCTTGCGGTCGACGACGAAGACGAAGCCTTCCGCGTCCTGTCGGACGAGGTCACCCGAATGGAACCATCCGCCTGCGAACGCGTCCGCGGTCGCATCGCGGTTCTGCCAGTACTCCTGCATCAGAGTCGGCCCACGGTAAACGATTTCGCCGATCTCGCCCATCGCCACGTCGTTCATCTCGTCGTCGACGACGCGGGCAGCGATGGTCGGGATCACGCGACCGACGGATCCCAGTTTCCGCAGGGCGTCTTCACCGTCGAGAACGCAGGTGATGGGCGACATCTCGGTCTGTCCGAACACAGCCACGTTGAGTGCGTCCGGGAACGTTGCGGCCATAGCCTTCAAGATGGTGTCCGACGCCGGTGCCGCGCCCCACGAGATGACGCGCAGGCTCAGGTTCCGCGGAGTGCGGGACTGTTCGGCGCACATGGCCTGCCACTGCACCGGCACCAGGAAGAGGGTGGTGACGCCTTCGGCTTCCAAGACATCCAGCAGTGCCGCTGGGTCGAAAGCACCGACGGGGTAGATCACCGTCGGGATGCCGAGCTGCAGGCTGGGGGCGAGGCTGCCGAGGGCTGCTATGTGAAACATCGGTGATGCACAGAAGCCGATTTCGTCGACACCGTGCATTTGCAGAGCGCGGATGCAGGTGAGCGATTGCGCTTGCATGTTCGTGTGGGTCAGCACGGCTCCCTTGGGCCGGCCGGTGGTCCCCGAGGTGTACATGATGAGCGCCGGAGCGTCGTCCGGAACGTCGACGGGGTCGGCCGGCTCGGAAACGGCCAGCAGCGCCTCGTAATCTTCTCCGACGGTGATCGTTTCGTACAGCGAGTCGACCTGCGCAGCAACGGCTCCTGCTAGCGGAGCCAGCGTCTCATCGGTGATCAAGAGCGCTGCGCCGCTGTTCTCGGCCAGGAACGCGACCTCCGGGGGCGTCATCCTGAAGTTGACCGGAACGGCGAGCGCGCCCAACGCGTTGATCGCCAGTACCGCCTCGAGATACTCCGGCCGATTGAGCATGAGGATCAGAACGCGGTCACCGAAGCCGACCCCTCGTCGGCTCAGGACGCCCGCGAACCGATCGACTCGGTCGGACAGTGTGCTCCACGAGATGGACGCGCCCAGAAAGCGAAGCGCTACCGCATCGGGTTGCATGCGGGCGTGGCGTCGCACCTGGTTGTTCCAGTTGTTACGCCGGGACAGTAGAGGTTCGGACAGGTCCGGTGCGGCTGGGTGCATGTCATGCGCCTTTCTGTGCAGAAGTGAGTGCGGTGACCCGCTCGGCGAATTCCGGCGATGTCAGAAGTTCGACCTGCCCCTCGGCTTCGCGTTCGAGGGCGTCGTCGAGCAGAGCCAGGGTGGTGGCGGTCAGTGCCTGCTTGGTCAGTTCGAGGGCGCGTCGCGGGCTACGCAGAAGCATCTTTGCGGCGGAATCGACGCGGGATTGCAGCCGGTCGACAGCCAAGACCTCGTTGATCAAACCGACGGAGCACGCCTCGTCGGCAGGTATCGGCTGCGCAAGCAGCATCATCGCGCTCGCTCGTGCGCGGCCTATCGCGGCGGGAACCAGAAGGCTGCTCGCGCCGTCCGGCATCAGCCCGACCCGGGTGAACGCGAGCAGGAAGTACGCGTCCTCACTCGCGTACACGAGGTCGCATGCGAGCGCGAGCGAGGCTCCGATCCCAACCGCAGGCCCATTGACCTGCGCGATCACCGGTAGTGGGCAGTGCAGCACCGTACGCACGAGGCTGGCGGCTCGGTCCATCGTGTGCCGCGCGGAAGCGACGGGATCCGGAGGGTTCACCGGGTCCGAGGGGCCTGCCGCAGCGAGGTCGACGACGTCCGCGCCTGCACAGAAGGCGGCGCCAGCTCCGGTGAGGATCACTACGCGCGCCTCGTCACCCGGAGCGGACTCGAACGCGTCGATCAGTGCAGCGCAGGTGGCGTCGTCGAGCGCGTTCATGCGCGAGGGACGGTCGATCGTGACGCGTAGTACGCCGTCGGAGAGTTCGGTGCGGAGCCCTGGATCCGTCATGGGTGTACGCCGTTTCGGTGGATGAAACTCGGTGGAACGAGCAGGTCCGTATGAGAATTGCCGCTAACTTAGCACTCGAATCGCACTCTATGTCAAGGAATCTTCGACAAACATCGATACCTGGCGTAGGTTCGCCTGTCAGACGAGATGGGTGACCGTCGAGAATTCTGGAGTCGAGTAATCTGGCCGGACACAAAGACGAGGGACGGGGTGGTCATGAGCGAAGCCGGCACTGGCGCGGCTCCGGCACCGTCCGGACCTCGCCGCCGCCGACCACGGGACCGAAAGGCGCAGATACTGACCGTCGCGGCCGAAGCATTCAGCGAACGCGGCTACCACGCGGTCGGCATCGACGACATCGCCGAGGCCCTCGATATTTCCGGGCCCGCGCTGTACCGCCACTTTCCGACGAAGTACGCGATGTTCGTGCACACCGTCATGAGACTCACCGGGATATTGCTCACTGCAACCGATCCGGTCGAGTCCGCGCAGGAGATAACACCGCAGGAGCGGCTCGATGCAGTGATGACAGCGATCATCGAGGCCACCATCGACAACAGGCGGACGGGAGGCCTCTATCGCTGGGAGGCCCGCTATCTTCTGGCCGAGGATCGCGTTGCCCTGCTCGACGCGGTGACGGTTCTCAATCAGCGGGTGCGTGAGCCGCTGATGCAACTGCGCCCCGAACTGGGTGCCCGAGACGCGGCAACGGTCACCGCCGCAGCGGTGAGCGTCGTCGCCAGCATCACGGCGCACCGGTCGGTGCTGTCGGCGAAACAGATCGGTGCACTGCTACTCGACACCACTCGCGGCGTGCTTGCCACGGAACTACCCAGCGGGGAGGGGGAAGTGGCGCCGCCGACCCTTCCGGATCTTGAGCCGAACACCAAGCGCGAGGTGTTGTTGTACGAAGCCATCCGACTGTTCTACCGCAGCGGTTACCACAACGTCAGCATCGAGGAGATCGGCGCGGCCGCGGGCATCAACGCGTCCGGCGTCTACCGACATTTCGCGGGAAAGGCGGACGTCCTCGCCGCGGCTTTTCACCTGGCGGGGGAGCGGCTCACCGTCACCGTCGATGCCGCGTTGGCCGAGTCCGGAACCCCCGAGCAGGCCATCGAAGAGCTCGTGCGGCTGTACGTCGAATTGTCCTTTCAGCGAAGCGAACTCATGGCGGTGTACTTCGCCGAGGTCGGCAATCTGCCGCGTGAGCAACGAAGTGCTCTACGAGGCGTGCAGCGGGTCAACATCGAGAACTGGGCCGATCTCGTCCGCGACGCCAGGCCTGAGATCGGCGCCGTCCAGGCGAGGTTCCTCGTCCACGCGGCACTCGGATTGGTGTTCGACATGGGAAGGCTGGCACATTTCGACCTCACACCGGGCTCTGCGGCTTATGTACGACGGTTGATGCACGCCACCCTGATGGGGTTCTGACGCCCGTCTCTCGAGCTTGGTTTGCTGTATGTGGTTGCAGGAGTGTCGAACTGCCGCTATTTCGAGTAGCGCTGGTCCGACCCGTACTTCTGGTACCAAAACCGCGCCACCGTTCGAGCCCCGAAACACCTCGTTGTCGGTGTGTTCGGAGCGCAACCGATGGCGGCGTGTGCACACCGTCTGTCACGGGACAAAGTCCTGCGGCAAGTCTCGTCAGCGGCGGCTGGTATGCGAACTGTCGTTCGCGTTCGACCTCGCCGGTGGAGACGGCCGATTCGGCGAAGTCCGTCGTCGATCGCATTCCCGGGTAAACTCGAAGGCTGTTCGCTGACAATACATTCGCTTCGGCGGAATGTGCCCTGACCCGTACTGCCGGTACCAGAACGGCAGTGCCCCGAGGTGGGCTGAACATGACCGAATCGATACGCCTCAACTGGTGTGCAGTGCCTTGGGTGCAGCGGTGAATCCGCAGCAGAATCCGGCGGTGTCTGGGGCCCGAATTCGGGCGTGTCAGATGGTTTGTGTAAGAACGGACTGACACGGATGGAGCATCATCGTGACCATGACTGTGGACGGCAATCATGCAGATGACACGAACGATCGGGCTGAGCACAGCGCCTTCGACGCCTTGAAGGCCTCGGGCGCCCTCGCCGAGGTAATGGCCAAGATCGACACGGGCCAGCTGCAGATCACCGGGCAGGGCGGGTTCCTGCAGAAGATGGTCAAGGCGGTTCTCGAGCGCGGATTGCAGACCGAACTCACCGAGCACCTCGGATACGACAAGGGCGACCCGGCCGGCCGTCTACTTCCCAACGCTCGCAACGGTTTCAGCAGCAAGACCGTCTCGAGCGAAGTCGGCGATGTGCCGTTGGCAATCCCCCGCGACCGCGACGGCACGTTCGTTCCAACCCTGGTCCCGCGTGGTGCGCGCAGGATTGGTGGGCTCGACGACATGATCGTCTCGCTCTAGGCCGGCGGCATGACAGTGCGCGACATCGAGCATCATCTTGCCTCGACCATCGGTACCGAAATTTCCCGCGAGACCATTTCCAAGATCACCGACTCGGTCCTCGAGGAAGTCCTCGAATGGCAGCGCCGGCCACTCGATCCGATCCTCTATCTCGATGCGATCGTGGTCAAAATCAGGTCCGTCAGCAGGTCGCCAACAGGGCTGCGCACATCGCCGTCAGTGTCGACCTCGACGGCATCAAACACGTGTTGGGGATCCGGGTTCAAGAACACGAACGGGCGAAGTTCTAGGCCGGGATCTGCGCTGAGCTGGCAAATCGTGGCGTCAGAGACGTTCTGATCGCCTCTTGCACAGATGACCTGACAAGCTCCCCGAAACCGCAAACTTGTCGGTGGCATCGTGTAGCGGACATGCGCGCGGAAGGCGTTGCAGCGCAATGCAATAGCTTGACTCGGCC
>NZ_JBAWFH010000250.1:0-11031 GCF_049591685.1 Rhodococcus sp. (in: high G+C Gram-positive bacteria)
ATCCCAGCCTGCCCGTCCGCGGGGATGCATGCGGTAGCGCAGCGGAACGAGCGAGAACGCGGCGTTCACCGCCTTTCCCGTCAGTCGAAACACCGTCTCGTCGAGTCCGGTCCACTCGTACCCCAGGAGATCTCGCACCGGCTGGTCGTACAGACCGACCGTCAGCCACACGAACCCGCGCGAGATGGGCAGCCGCAGAATCGACCACACCGCGTCGGGTATCCACGACGCATAGGGCGGCGCACCCAGACCCGACAGATCGAGAACATCGCGTGTTGCCTTGTTGTCTTCGAGCACCTCGGAGCACATGCGCTTCCAGTACAGCTGGAAGTCGTCCCAGGTGTCCGGTACCGGCTTCATGCTCATGCCGTAGAGGCGGTACCACTGCACGTGCTCGTCGAACAGTTGCCGTTTCTCCGCCTCGGTGACGCCGCCCATGAAGTGATCGGCCGTGAGAACGGTGCCCATGAAGAACGTGGCGTGGGCCCAGTAGAATGTGTCGGGGTCGAGCGCGTGATAGCGACGGCCCTGCGCGTCGATTCCTTTGATGTTGGCGTGATACCCGCGGACTGCCAGCGCGGTCTCTTCGGCTCGGTCGCCGTCGAACACCACTCCCCCGATGGGATAGAGCGAGCGGTAGAGACGCTGCCAGCGTTCGTCGAAGAAGATCGAGTGCTCTTCGACGCCCGCGCCGAGGCCCGGATGCATGTTCTGCATCGACCCTGCCCAGACTCCCTGCAGCATTCCCCGCCAGTCCCCGAAGTACTTCCAGGTCAGAGATTCGGGGCCCAAGGGCACAGGTCGTTCGCCGCCCGGTTTCACAGGGGAGGGAGTCTGACTACGCATGTTGTCAGACTAGGATCTGACAACAAGCGTAGTCAATGGCTTCGAGGAGGACGGTGAATATCGATCAACGGCGAGCGCACCGATATGACGCGCTGCTCGCGGCCGGGATCGAGCTTCTGGGAGCGCCGGACGGCCCCAAGGTCGCTGTGCGCGCAGCATGCCGTCTCGCCGGGCTCACCGAACGCTACTTCTACGAAAGCTTCACCGATCGCGATGCCTTCGTCCGAGCCGTCTACGCACACGTCGGCGAGCAGGCGACGTCCACGATCGCGGACGCCGTCGCTTCCGCACACGGGCGCGCGAAAGCGGAGGCCCCTGTGCGGGCGTTCGTCGAGCTGGTTCTCGACAATCCGAACCTCGGACGGGTCCTGCTCCTGGCTCCGCTGTCCGAGCCCGCCATCGGCGGTAGCGGCAAAGCGCTCGTGCCGAGCTTCGTGGATCTGGTCGGGGCCCAGTTGACGACGCTCGACGCCGACGAGCAACACCTGATTGCCGTCGGAGTCGTCGGAGCGCTCACCGCCCTGTTCGTCGGCTACCTCGACGGCTCGATCACCACCCCGCGCGGGAGGTTCCTCGCGCATTGCGTTCGACTCGTCGCCGATGCCGGACTCCCGGCGCGCGCCGACGTACCATGATCCGCCGACGTGCCATGATCGACAAAACCCAACCCGAGGAGTCACACCCATGTCCGAACTCGAACAGTCGTTCCAGCAGGCACAGATCGACGTCAAGACCCTCACCAGCAAGCCGAGCAACGACGATTTGCTGAGCCTGTACTCGTTGTTCAAGCAGGGTTCGAAGGGCGACGCCGAGGGTAAGCGACCGGGTAGATTGGACATGGTCAACCGCGCCAAGTACGACGCATGGGCGAAACTGCAAGGAACGAGCCAGGATTCCGCCAAGCAGTCGTACGTCGACCTGGTTACTCGCCTGCTGGGCAAGTAACTCGGCAGCCCACACCCCCAAGGGCGCGGTCGGCACGACCGAGAGGACCCGCATGCGCGACTACACCGAAGCCGACCTCGATATCGAGAAGCCGAAGACTCATGCGGCCGGACCGGTGGCGGTCGCGGTGTCGATGAAGCGAGCGCTCGGCCACATGGGGCCGGTGCGCACCGCGAAGACGCTTCTGGACCTCAATCAGGCCGAGGGCTTCGACTGCATGAGTTGCGCATGGCCGGATCCGGATCCCGGCCATCGCCATGTCGCAGAGTTCTGCGAGAACGGTGCCAAGGCGGTTGCCGAGGAGGGAACCACCACTCGCGCCACCCCGGAATTCTTCGCGCGCCACAGCATCGCCGATCTCGACGCGCGAAGCGAGCATTGGCTCGGCCAGCAGGGCCGCATCACGCATCCGATGGTCAAGCTTCCCGGCGCTCGCTACTACGAGCCGATCGAGTGGGCCGATGCGTTCCGGCTCATCGGCGACGAACTGCGCTCTCTTGCCACTCCGGACGAGGCCATCTTCTACACGTCGGGGCGCGCATCGAACGAGTCCGCGTTCGTCTACCAGCTCTTCGCCCGCGCTTTCGGAACCAACAACCTGCCCGACTGCTCCAACATGTGCCACGAATCGACGTCGATCGCGCTGCAGGAAACCATCGGTATCGGTAAGGCCAGCGTCACTCTCGAAGATGTGTACGACGCCCAACTCATCGTCATCGCCGGCCAGAACCCCGGCACCAATCACCCGCGCATGCTGTCCGCGCTCGAGAAGGCGAAGCAGAACGGCGCGAAGATTTTGACAATCAACCCGCTGCGCGAGGCGGGCCTGCTCAACTTCAAGAACCCACAAACTCCGCGCGGCATGGTCGGACCCGGCACGGATCTCTCCGACTTCCACCTCCCGATCAAGGTGAACGGCGACCTCGCGCTCTTCCAGGCGATCGGCTCGCTGCTCGTCGAGTGGGACGCCATCGACCACGAGTTCGTCGAGCAGTACACCACCGGCTTCGACGGTTGGCGGGCAGGCGTTACCGCCGTCGACTGGGACGTCGTCACCTCCTCGACCGGTCTCGACCGCGAGCAGATCACCGAGGCCGCGAAGATGATTCGCGACTCCACAGCAACCGTGTACTGCTGGGCGATGGGGTTGACACAGCACCGCAATGCCGTCGCCACCATCAAGGAAGTTACCAATCTTGCGTTCGCGCAGGGCAACATCGGCAAGCGCGGCGCTGGGCTCTTCCCCGTTCGCGGGCATTCCAACGTGCAGGGCGACCGAACCATGGGTATCTGGGAGCGGGTACCCGAACATTTCCTCGACGCCATCGCGAAGGAATTCGGTTTCGACCCTCCCCGCGAACACGGGCTCGACACCGTCGATTCCATCCGGGCGATGCGCGACGGCAAGGCCCAGTTCTTCCTCGGGCTCGGCGGCAACTTCGTTCAGGCGACACCGGACTCGGACGTCACGTTCGAGGCCATGCGCAAACTACGTATGACCGTGCACATCTCGACGAAGATCAACCGTTCCCATCTCGTCACCGGCGACACCGCGCTCATCCTCCCGACACTCGGTCGGACCGAGAAAGACGTGCAGAAGTCGGGCGCGCAGTGGATATCCGTCGAGGATTCGACCTGCTCGGTGCACAGCTCACGCGGACCGCTGAAGCCTGCGAGCCCTCACCTGAAGTCCGAGGTCGCGATCCTGACCGGCATCGCCGAAGCAACACTCGACAACCGACACGGCATCGACTGGAAGGGTATGCGCGAGGACTACCGCAACATTCGCTCGCACATTTCCCGCGTCGTCAACGGCTGCGAGGGCTACGAGGTCAATGTGCGACGGCCGGGCGGCTTCATCCTCCCGCACCCGCCGCGCGACTCGCGATCCTTCGAAACCCCCTCCGGCAAGGGTGAATTCACGACATCTCCGATCGAGGTACTGCACGTTCCGGACGGCCATCTGTTGCTGCAGACGCTGCGCAGCCACGATCAGTTCAACACCACCATCTACGGCCTCAGCGACCGTTACCGCGGCATCGAAGGCGGCAGGCGCGTCGTGTTCGTGCACCGCGAAGACATCGCTGCCCTCGGATTCCGCGACGGCGACTTCGTGGACCTCGTCACCAGGTGGGAAGACGACGACGTCGAGCGGTGCGCGTCGCAGTTCCGCATCGTCGAATACGACACTCCCCGCGGCTGCGCGGCGGCGTACTACCCGGAAACGAACCCACTCGTGCCGTTGGATTCGACAGCGACGGACAGCAATTGCCCCACGTCGAAGTCCGTGGTGATCAAGCTGGTCCCTGCCGGTTCGGCCCATCAGGACAACGACCGCGGCAGCCAGGACGAAGTCGGCTCCGACGAGGGCCACAAGGACCATCCGCAGCCGCCGCACCTGAGCTGAGCGAAGATCAGACCAGCTTACGGCCCTGCCGTATCCGCGTACGCACGTCCCACAGCAGGATGTTGAACGGCATCTGACGGATGACTCCGGGTGTTGCTCGATTGACCACCGCGAGTAGTCGGATCAATTGGTCGAACCTGCGTTGTTTGACCGGGTCCCACGGCAATTCCATCTCGTCGCGAAAGCGTTCGGGTAGGAAGCCCGTGGTGACGAACCGCATGAACGGGCCGATCAGCGGGTGCAGCACCCTGGGTTTGACGAAGGTCGCCGACGCGATTCCGTACAGGTACGCACGAATGGTCGGATCGATGTGCACGTCGTTCAGTGCTGCGTCCCAGTACTTCTCGAACGTGACCCGATCGGTGGGCCACATGTCGCGCGGCATCTGCAACGTCGAGCCCAGCACGTGAGATAGCTGGTACATCTCATCGAGAAAGTCGGCATCCGGCTCGCCGTAGAGCGCGTGGTAGACGTCCTCGAAACCGCGGTACAGGCACGCGGCAACCCACAGTTGCAGATGCGGGTCGAAGGCGTTGTATTTTACCGGGCTGTCCGTGGTCGACCTGACGGCGGCGTGAGATCTGTTGGTGGCCTTGCGATAGGCGGTTTTGACCTCGGGCTCGGCCATGCCCGCGACGGCGAGGTACGAGAGCGTCGTGCGGGTGCGCTTGAGCGGATGCCGGTTGATCTGCCCGGTCTCGACGGTGCTCTCGTAGACGCCGTATCCGACGGCAGGATGCCCGAGCTGCATGATCACGTTCGCCCCGCCGGCGAGGAGCCCTACGCCGGTCATCGACTTACGCAGTAGTTCGTTGTCCGTTGTCATAGGTGGACCGCCCTTCGGCGAGTATCTGAGTACGGGTGTGTGCAGATTACGCTAGGCGCGTCGACCGAACGGTGTCAAGATGTCTGCATGGATCAATCCCCGCGCACGTACGGCGGAGTCGACGGCTCGGCGCGCGTGGCCGAGCGCCGTCGGGTCCTCGTCGAAGCCGGCCTCGACCTGCTAGGTAGCACCGAGCCCGAGCTGAGTGTCCGGGGTGTCTGCCGCCGAGCCGGGGTTGCGTCGCGCTACTTCTACGAGAGCTTCCCCGATAGAAACGCCCTGATGGAAGCGGTGTACGACCGCGTCGTCGCCGAGATCACGACCACCACGCTTGCGGCGGTCGCCGCCTCGCCGGCATCCGAGAACGAACGTGTCCGCGCAGCCGTGGCCACCGTGGTGCGCCTCGTCGCCGAGGATCCCCGACGCGGGCGCCTGCTGTTCTCTGCCACCTTGAGCAACGACGTGCTCGCCGCCAAACGTGCGGAGTCCACCAAGATGTTCGCCGGATTGCTCGCTGCACAAGCGACGGAGTTCTACGGCGGAAAACACGACGAGCATCTCGATCTCACGACCCACTTCGTCGTCGGCGGGTTCGCCCAGGTGCTGACGGCTTGGCTGGACGCGCGCCTCGACCTCGACGAGGACGCGGTGGTCGAGCACTGCTCGATGTTGCTTTTGGCCGCTGCGCCGCAATGGTTGTCCACAGATAGGGGGCTGGCGACGAGGAAAGGGCTGGCGACGAGGAAAGGGCTGCCGAAAGGCGAAGGGCTGCCGAAAGGCGAGGAGCTGCCGGAAGGCGAGGGGTCGTAGGCGACTAGGCCCAGAGTCCGACTCGTTCGAGGTGTGCGATCAGCCGCTCCGCTCCGTCGACGAACTGGCGACGCATCTGTTCTCCGACGGCGTCGAGGTCGCCTCGCTTCAGTGCAGCGATGAGGAGTTCGTGGCTGTGCACGGACTCTCGGCCCCACGACGGATCCGACGCGTACAACCGCGCGGGCGTGTAGCGGATGGCACCGAACAGGAACCACGCAAGCTTCGATCCTCCGGCGAGCTTGTTGATGAAACGGTGAAACTCGAATTCGCTGATCTCCACGGCGTCGGCGTCGGCGCGCATGACCGCATCCCGGAGCCGGCTGTTCAGTGCCGTCAACTGTTCGATCTGAGCGGGTGTGATGATGCGTGCAGCGCGACGAGCGAGCTTGCCGGCGATGGTCCCCTGGAGCCAGAAGATGTCTTCGATGTCTTCCCGGCACAGTTCACCCACGCGATAGCCACGATTTGGAACCTGATCGACCAGGCCCTCCCCGCGCAGCGTGACCAACGCTTCCCGGACCGGGGTAGCGCTGACGCCCAGTTCGAGTGCTGTCTCGTCGATGCGAACGAACTCTCCGGGCCGCAGCGCCCCGGACATGATCTGGTTGCGAACGTGTCCGGCGACCTCTTCCGAGAGCTGCGGCCGGCGCCTGAGCGTAGCGGTCACAACCCGTAGGTCTTGCCGATGATGTCGCGCTGAATCTCGTTGGTGCCGCCGTAGATCGACGATACCAGCGTTGTGCGGACGTGCTTCTCCATGTCGAACTCGGTGGCGTAGCCGTAACCGCCCATCATCTGCATCCCCTCCAGCGCGACCTTCTTGGCGGTCTCCGTCAGCTTGAGCTTGGCCATCGACGCTTCCCGCGGAAACAGCTTCTGTGGGTTCTCGTCGACGAGACGCGCGAGGTGATAAACCAGCAGTCGGCCGCACTCGATCTCCGTCGCAAGATCGGCAACGCGGTGCCGTAGCGCCTGGAAAGTGCCGACCGGACGCCCGAATTGTTTGCGCTGAGTGATGAATTGCAGGGTGTCGTCGAACGCGCGCTGCGCGGTGCCCAGCATCATGGCCGCCAGGATGAGGCGTTCGATGTTGAGCCCCGTCATCAGCTGGCCCCAGCCCTGACCCTCCACTCCGACAACAGAATCTTCGGGAAGTGCGCAGTCGGTGAAGTACAGATCGTTGACCTCCTTGCCGCCCATCGTGCCGATGCCGACGATGTTCAACCCCTCGGCGTCGGCCGGCACATCGAACATCGTCAAACCCTCGTGTTTGCCTCCCCCACGGCCCGTTCGGGCGACCAGCAGAATCCGGTCGGCGAAATGAGCATTGGAGCACCACGTTTTCTGACCGTTCACGATCCAGCCGTCGCTCGTCCTCTCGGCACGGCAGCTCAGGTTGCCGACGTCGGAGCCTGCTTCGGGCTCGGACATCGAGATGGAGTAACTCCTACCCGTCACGATGCCGCCGAGGACGGCCTCCTTCTGCGCTTGCGTGCCGAACTTCTCGTACGCGGCGCCCGTGATGAGCGTCGGACCGATACCCCCGATGGGTGCCATCCCCTTCGCTGCCTGCTCGAGCAGGATGCACATGTCGACCGCACCGCCGTCGGCACCGTCGAATTCTTCGGGGATGGTCGAGCCGAGCCAGCCCAGTTCGGCCATCTTCTCGTACAGCGCCTGATTGTGGGTGTGTTGACCGTTCTCGGTGAGGGCGTCTCGCTGTTCGCGAGTACCGGCCTCGCGCTTGCAGAAGGCAGCGACGGCCTCCGCGAATGATTCTTGTTCCTGGGTGAAATCGATGCTCATCGGAGTACTCCGGTTCTCGGGTGTTTCCTGCAGAGGACTTGTCGGGACCTGACGCGACGCATAGTGTGAGCTCGACAACAGTAAATCACATCAAATATATGTGATGCGATTTACCGGGCGCAGCCTCTCGACTGCCCGCACCACGACAGAGCCGAAGGAAGACTTCATGACGGACCAGGTCGCAGCGACGAAAGCACACACCTTCGACAGCCTCGATCCGCGGACGGACACGGTGCTCGCCAGCTACCCCGTCGCTGACGCCACCGAGGTCCAGCAGGCAGTCGACCGCGCACGATCGGCAGCGCGGTGGTGGGACGTACAGGGCTTTACCGGACGCAAACGCTGGCTCCTCGAATACAAGACGGCCATAGCCAAGGACGCCAAGGGTCTCGCAGCCGTCATCGCCGCCGAAACCGGTAAGCCGGAGGAAGATTCGATCCTCGAGGTGATGCTGGGTGTCGAACACATCGACTGGGCCGCTCGCAACGCGGAGAAGATCCTGAAGCAGCGCAAAGTCTCCTCGGGATTGATCAGCGCCAACCAGCAGGCGTTCGTCGGCTACCGGCCGTTCGGTGTCGTCGGAGTGATCGGACCGTGGAACTACCCGCTCTACACACCGATGGGCTCGATCGCATATTCGCTTGCCGCAGGCAACGCCGTGGTGTTCAAGCCCAGTGAGCTGACGCCGGGCGTCGGCGTGTGGCTCGCCGAGAAGTGGGAGTCGCTGGCTCCGGCGCACCCGGTTTTCCAGACGATCACCGGCGATGGCGCGACGGGCGCGGCCCTCTGCAGCTCCGGCGTCGACAAGATCGCTTTCACCGGCTCGACGGCCACTGCAAAAAAGGTCATGGCGACCTGCGCGAAGACGCTGACACCGCTCGTCGCCGAATGCGGCGGCAAGGACGCCATGCTCGTCGACGCCGACGCGAACATCGACGCCGCAGTCGAATTCGCGACCTTCGGAGCCATGGGCAACGCCGGCCAAACCTGCGCAGGCGTCGAGCGCATCTATGTCGCGGCGCCGGTGTACGACCAGTTCGTCGGCAAGCTGACGGCGTCGGTGAAGGCACTGAAGCCGGGTGGCGACAAGACATCGTCGTACGGCCCGATGACACTGGGCAAGCAGCGCGACATCGTCCGTGGCCAGATCGAGGATGCCCTGGCGAAGGGCGGGCGTGCCGTTCTCGGCGGGCTCGAGTCGCTGCACGGCCCCTACATCGACCCGGTCATCCTCACGGACGTCCCCGAGGATTCGACGGCCATCACCGAGGAAACATTCGGCCCCACCGTCGTCGTCAACAAGGTTCGCGATCTCGACGAGGCCATCGAGCGTGCCAACGCGTCGAGTTACGGACTGGGCGCATCGGTGTTCACGAAGGAGAGAGCAGCGGGTACTCACGCGGCGGAACGCCTGGACTGCGGTGTCGTCACCGTCAATTCGGTCCTCGGTTTCGCAGGCATTCCGGCGCTGCCCTTCGGCGGCACCGGCGATTCCGGATTCGGACGCATCCACGGCGCCGACGGACTCCGCGAGTTCAGCACGGTCAAATCGGTTGCGGTGCAGAAATTTGCAGCACCGCTCAACTTGCTGACGATGCAGCGCAAGGCACGCGACCTGAAGATTTCCGTGCTGATGCTCAAACTGCGTCACGGGCGGGGCTGAACGAGGTGGAGGTCACGCCGAAGCGCGGCCGATTCGGTTGGCTGCGACGCATCGAGGAACTCGATCCCGAAACGGACTGCCAGGCGATTCACCGGATCACGGCCGGTTACGAATTTCCCTGGGACTATCAGCGGGCGCTCGAATTCGCCCTCTTCCGAACCTATTGTGTGCCGACGATTTCCGCGGTTCTCGAAAAGTCGGGCGAGTTTCGGGACAGGCCGCAGAAACGATACGACGACACATCACTGCTGATGGCCGAGATGCTCGAGCACGGCTACGATTCGCCGCGCGGACGCGAGTCGCTGCGGACGGTCAACCGTATGCACTCCCAGTACGACATCTCCAACGACGACATGCTGTACGTGCTCTCCACCTTCGTCTACGAGCCGATCGAGTGGATCGACAAGTACGGGTGGCGCAGGCTGCACCCGAAGGAACGCCTGGCGACGTTCCACTTCTACCGTCAGGTGGGAATACGCATGGGTATCAAGCACATTCCAGAGTCGTACACCGAGTTCGCGACATTCAAGCTCGACTACGAGGAGCGGACCTTCCGCTACACCGAGGACAATCACAGGGTAGGCACGTACACCCTCGACCTGTTCTGTTCGTGGTTTCCTTCGTCGTTGCGCCCGGCCGTCGAACAAGGCGTGTACGCACTCATGGACGACCGGATGGCGAACGCCTTCGGCTTTCCCGCCGGCAATCGCACGCTCGAACGCGCCGCCGTCGCGGGACTCCGCACCAAAGCCCGGGTCGAACGCTTTTTACCCAAGCGTCGGCACTCCCGCACCACCGACGACGGCGGCAACAAGACCTACCCGGGCTACCCGGGGAATTACCGGCCGTCGGACCTGGGCTCGATGGCCTGCCCGCACTCAGCCGAAAGCAGCGGCCGTCCACTCGTCGAGCGCAGCGCGGAACTCGACAGACATCGGTAGCGGCACGTACACGTCCAGACCGGTGGCGGGCACCGGACCGAGCTCACCGAGAGTGTGTGACGCAGTGGCGAACTGCGCGTACTGCAGGTCGGTCGCGGCCGCTGCATCGCGCAGTGCGTCGATCTGATCGCACGAGACGTTGAGGTCCTTCTCCGAGCACGTGATCAGGACGTCGGTCTCGGCCGGCAGGGACGACGCGATGGACGGTGCATCCACGGAGTCGATCTCGGCAAGGAAGCGTACGTTGACGGGGACGAATCCGAGAGAGGTCAACATCGGATCCTCGGGGTACGGCAAAGGAATACCCGCCCGGATCGCGTCGATCGTCTGTGCCAGACGCTCACGATCGGCGTCCGCGACATCGGGCGCAACCTGGCCCGACGCCACCCCGCGGTCGATAGAGGCGCCGACCTGAAGCGACAACAGGTCCAGGTACCGAACAGCCGCCGGCGCGAGCAAGCCGATCTTGTCGAACTCTGCTCCGCGCTGCTTCAACGACAGTGCGGTGAGCGAGCCCTCGCTGTGGCCGAGCACGGCCAGATCGCCCGCTGCAATTCCGGTGCGCTCACCGAGAATATTCAGTGCTGCTGCTGCCGCATCCACTTGCTCGACGAATCCTGGCGGATTCGCGGGATCCAGGCCTGCGGTACCGGTGCGCCCGCTGCCGAACTTATCGAACCGCAACGTGGCGATCCCCCGCTCGCCGAGCGTGTCCGCTATGTATCCCAGCGTGTTGGGGTTGATGCCGCCCGCCTGGTTACCGTTGCGGTCGGTCGGACCACTG
>NZ_JBAWFH010000251.1:0-5023 GCF_049591685.1 Rhodococcus sp. (in: high G+C Gram-positive bacteria)
GAGTGCCGCCTCGCTGGCGAGCCTTGCGCCGTCCCAGGAGAGACCGAAATGGGCGAGCGACCGAGCCGCAGATTCGACGTCGGCAGGGTCGGGATGGCCTTGCAACACCGCGAGCCATGCTCGGCCCGCGCCGGCGAGTGCAGCGCCGAAGTGATTGGTTTCCGCCGCGAGCGCCAACGCCCGGGCGTGCGGTACGAGTTCGGCCGGCCGTTCGGCCAGAATCGCGGCCTGGACGCCGTACCAGTGCAGAGCCGACGACCACGCGTGTGGTTCGTCGAGCCCGGCGATCACGGCATCGGCTTGCGCGATCAGGTGCGAGACGCGTTCGGGCTGCCCGACGCGCACCGCGCCGAGCCACAACTCGCCCACCGGAAGGAGCGACAACAAATCCACGGAGTACTCGGCGACGACATCCTGCGCGTCCTCCCATGCCGTGGACAGCGACCCGGGATCACCGCTTCGCCGCGCCAGCCCGACGCGTAGGGCATGGAGGAAGAACCGATTCCTCGTGTGCGACAACGGTATCTGCATCGCATCGACGCGTGTCTGCGCTGCGGTGAGATCGCCCGCCAACATCGCCGACCACGCCTGCACCAACGCCAGCCGTTGTGCGTCCGGATGGCGGGGTGACAGTGTCGCGGTGCCGCGCCGAGCCGTCGACTCCGCTCGAGAAAGGTCTCCGCAGTGCAAGGCGAACAATGCTGCGACGGCTGCGGCCGAATCGGGGAGCGCCCGCGGAGTGCCACCGGCCAACGACACCGCGCGCATAAAGGTGTGGGTGACGGATGTGGTGTCCGCCGTGGACGTCGCAGCAACCGACTGCCGTAGTCCCTGGGTCACCAGCGAGGTGGCGGCGCTGGACGCTGTCGGCGGCGCCTGGCTCGCGGTGGCGGTCGCGGTGTGAGCCGCTGCCTGATCACCCGCGGTGAGTGCGAGGAATTCCGCGATGTCCGCATCGGGCCCGACTCGGTCGGCGCCCAGCCAGGTGTAGAGCTGATGGCTGCGCGAGACCATTCCGCGCGCGGCGGCCACCGTCGCCGACACCCTGACCGCCGTACGCAGCCGATGTACGTCCAGCGCGTCGAATCGTTCGAGGGCGCAATCGCAGAACCGCTGTGCCGCATCGATATCGCCCGCCAGGTATGCGGCTTCGGCGCGTTCCGCTGCGACGGCAAGCTCGTCTGCGCCTGCATCGACCGCACGGTCGTACAGTGCGGCAGCCGATTCGGGCGTCGCACGGGTCGCGGCGACGCGCAGGAAGTTGGCCAACTCCGAATGTTTGATGCCGAATGCCGCGAGCTGAATCGCAGTGTCGACGTCCAATGAATCTGTCTTGCACCGATATTCGAGTAGTCGAGTCAACGCAGACATCGACCGCCTCTTGCCCAGAACATCGACCAGTGCTCGCTCGACGTCGGGGAGTGCCAAGTCTGATCCGGACAGGACGCCCGCCGCGACAGCGCCGTCCAGCACTGCACGTGCGTCGATCGGCGCGTCGACCAGATCGGTCAACACTTCGACGTCCGAAGCGACACCGAAGTGGGACAGTGCAACAGCGACCTGTTCGTGCTCGTCCATTGCGCGAAGTGCCTCGACTCGATAGCCGTGCACCGCGTCCGTTATGAGCTTGGTGACGGGGATGTCGGCATCGGCGCGCTGTGCTGCGTCGAGGGCCACGTCCACCGTTGCCGGGCAGCCACCCGTCGCGGAGAGAATGGTTCCGGCCAATGCGCCGGACACAGGACGTCCGCGAGCGGCCGCGCGTGCTGAGATTTCGGGCTTGGTCAGAGCCGTCGACACGATGGTCAGCGTCCTCCGAGCAGCGGGCCGGTGACCCCGCCGACCACACCGCCGAGTCCTTGGCCCACGCCCTCGACGGCATTGCCGACCCCGTTCAGGGTGCCCGGTAGGGGATTCTGAATGGGAGGAACGTTGATCGTCGGCGCCGACGGAGCCGGCGGCGGTGGCGGCGGCTGCGGGACATTCACGTTCGGTGCGGGAACGTTGGGGACATTCACGTTCGGTGCGGGAACGTTGGGGGCATTCACGACGGGTGCGGGGGCTGGAGCAGCGGGTGCCGGTGCAGGTGCGGCGCCGCCGACAACCGGGGCTGCTGCGGCGGGCGCGGGGCTGTTGGGATCGGCGACGACGGTTCCGTCGGGGGCGATGACGGTGCCGGCTGCGGGGATCAGGGTGCCGTCGGGTGCAACCGTCGGAGCGGGCAGGCCGTTGGCCGTTGTGCCTGTTTGTCCGATGTCGGCGACGACCGCGGCCGTGGTTCCGGGTGCCGACGGGGTTCCGGTGGTGTCCGCGGTGTTCTCCGACACCGTGGCGACCTCGTTGTCGTTACCGGTGAGCGATGTTCCGAGGGACAGACCGCCTCCTGCGATGGCCACCAGTGCGGCGACCGATGCGAGGACTATTCCCGCCTTCTTACGCCCGGACATGCCCGGTGCCTGCGCTGCGGCTGCCGACGCCATGGACGTCGTCACCGGTCGGGGTGTGGGCCGGACGACCGGAACGGGAGCGGGGGGAACGTCCGCAACCGTGGTGCGTGCGATGTCGTTTCCGATGAGGGCGCCGCCGATGGCGGGGATGCGATCGGGGTGCGGGCCCGTGACGACGGGGACCCGAAGCTCGGACGACATCAGCTCTGCGACAAGAGGAATTGCGGCGCTACCACCGGTGAGCAACACCTGGGTGACCGCGGAGGCGTCGAGGCCCGCGGTGTGCAGTGTTTCGCGGACGAGCTCGATCGAATCGAGAACCGGCTGCCGGATGAGATCCTCGACTTCGTCTCGAACGAGCCTGGTGTCGGCGTGAAGGCCCGGCAGTTCGACCGAGAGGGTCGTGGCCGTCTCGTACGACAACTGCTCTTTGGCTTCGCCGCACCGAGCCCGCAGCTCGACGAGCGCACCGACGGTGTCGGGATCGAACGGGTCGAACTCGAAAGACCTACTGCTCGAGACGGTGTCTAGGACGTACTGCGTGATGAGGTGATCGAACTGAGAGCCGCCGAAATCCGTCGAGTGAACGCCGTTTCCGATGCTTCCTGCTTCGGAACCGGTGCGCATCAACGTGATTCCGAGAGATGTGGCACCGAGGTCGTAGATGACGGTCAAGCCCTCGCCGGGCTCGCCGCGACTGACTTCGAGCCACCGCATGGACGCGAACGACTCGGGCACGAGGGTGGCGTCGGGAACCCCTGCGCGTTCGAGTGCTGCGCGCAGGACGTCTGCGGTGTACCCGGTCCAGCGATCCGGATGGGTGACGACGACAGCCGGGGTGGACGGGGCATCGACGACTGCTTCGGTGACCAGCGCGCGAGTTGCCGTCGCGAACAGGTCTTCGGCGAGGTGCGCCGTGCCGTCCTCGTCGATGAGCGGTACCGGGTCGCCGACACGATCGGCGAAACCACTGAGCAGGTGACGCTGCTGCCTCGTCCACTGGGGCGCGAGGCTGGGCACGTCGCCGGACAGGTCGAGGGCGGAACGCCTTACCACCGTGGGCATCGCCTCGTCGGTGGAGAAATCACGGGCAGCGCGCGGGTCGTGGGAAAAGTCGAGCGCGGCCACCGAAGTGACCGTTCCGATCCGTACACCGAGCCCAGCGCTCATCGTATTCTCCGAAATCTCGTTGTGCAGCGACGCCCGTCGACGCTGTGAGTTGATGTCGAAATCATCGCACCTTTCGTTACTACTCACAGCGGGCCAGGACATGTTCGAGGGCAAACCCCCTAACGGCCCGCAATCCCCTAACGGACCACCCCTGGGCCCGCCGGCTCGAGTAGGGGGATGCACCCCGTTGGGCGATGCCCTCGGGGCCCATAGCTTTGTGATCAACCGCTTCCGATCAACCACTTCCGATCGACCAGGAACGACCACCACCGAAGGAGCCATCATGGCGACCAACGCAGTACTCGACTTCATCCTGAGCCTGCTCCGCGACGACGAGGCAGCTGCCGCGTACTGCGCCAATCCCGAAGGCGCTCTCGCCGCCGCCGGTCTGGGAGACGTCGCCCACGCCGACATCGTGGCCGTCGCACCGCTGGTGGCCGAGTCGGGACTGTTCGCCGGTGCCGGCACGCAGCTCTCCGCGATCCTGGGTGCCGGAGCGGGCGCCGCAGCAACCGTCGAAGGTGGCCTTGCAGGTGGCGCAGCCATCGGCGGCGGACTGTCGACGGGAATCGGCCTGACGGCAGGCGCAGTGGTCGGCGGAGGCCTCGCGGGTGGGGGCGTCATCGGCGGAGGAATCGGCGGCGGACTTGGTGGAGACATCGACCTGGCCGGCGACATCGCCGCCTCGATCGGTGCAGCACTGAGTGCAGCCCTCGCTCTCGGCGGTGAAATCGGTGCCGATCTCGGTGCGGCCTTCGGCGCAGCCCTCGAAGCCGTCATCGGCGCAGGGGGATCCATCGACCTGGGCGGTGCAGCCGACCTCGGTGGCGCACTGACCGGCCTGATCGGCGGCGGACTCGGTCTCGGTGCCGGCGTGGGCGCAGGCGTCGGGGCAGGTCTCGAAGGTGCCCTCGAAGCAGCTCTCGGCGCAGCCGGCAACATCGACCTCGGTGCACTCGTCGGGGTCGAAGGAGCACTCGAAGGAGCTCTCGGCGCAGTCTTCGGAGTCGGCGGAGAAATCGGCGCCAACCTCGGTGCCGCACTCGGGGACGTGTTCGGTGTCGTCATCGACGCCGGCCAGATCGATCTCGACCTCGTCGGCGGCCTCACAGGCGGCCTCGGGGCGGCCTTGACCGCAGGCCTCGGCCTCGGCGGCGGAATCGCTGCGGACCTCGGCGCAGCCCTCGACGCAGCAATCGGCGCGGGCGGCGGAATCGCAGGCGGACTTGCCGGTGGCCTGGAAAGCGTGTTCGCACTGCAGGGTGGCCTCGCGGCAGCCCTCGGATCCTCCCTCGGCGCAGTACTCGATGCAGGCGCACTGGCCGACCTCGACCTGGGCGGCCTGGCAGGCATCGACATCGGCGGAATCGTCGGCGGCGCACTCGGCACGGCACTCGACCTCGATG
>NZ_JBAWFH010000252.1:0-9478 GCF_049591685.1 Rhodococcus sp. (in: high G+C Gram-positive bacteria)
AGCGGGGGCTGGTGGTGCAATCGGGGCGGGCTCGGCGTTTCCGTTCGGACGTTGCTCGACAGGCGGAGTTTCCGACGGTCTCCCGGGCGTCTGTGAGGCGGCGGGGACGGCCGGTGCGGTGATCGGCGCGGGCGCCGGTGCACCGGAGTCCGAGGGCCGCGACACCAGGTAGACACCGGCGAACACAGCGCCGAGGAATGTCACAGACAGGGCGACTGCGGCAAGAATCTTCACCGCCTCACTCTGCATTCCCCGAATGGGCCACGAATGAGACGCAGATGAGAGACCTCTCATCTGCTTGCCCCCAACGCATCGATGGCCCACCGCAACCGTCTATGCGTTGCGATGGGCCATCCATGCCGAAGTTAAAGGCGAGCGGGTGATCAGCGAGCGAAGAGCAACGCGCGCTTGACCTCCTGAATTGCCTTGGTCACCTGAATGCCACGGGGGCACGCGTCGGTGCAGTTGAAGGTCGTGCGGCAGCGCCACACGCCTTCGACGTCGTTCAGGATGTCGAGTCGCTCGGAGGCGCCTTCGTCGCGGCTGTCGAAGATGAACCGGTGCGCGTTGACGATGGCGGCAGGACCGAAGTAGCTGCCGTCGCTCCAGTAGACGGGGCACGAGGTGGTGCAACATGCGCAGAGGATGCACTTCGTCGTGTCGTCGAATCGGGCGCGGTCGGCCTGGCTCTGGATGCGCTCACGCGTCGGCTCGTTGCCGGTGGTCATGAGGAAGGGCTTGACCGCGCGGAATGCGTCGAAGAACGGTTCCATGTCCACGACCAGGTCCTTCTCGACCGGCAACCCACGGATGGGCTCGATCGTGATGGTCAGGTGCTTGGACGAGTCCTTCGGCAGCATGTCGCGCATCAGCACCTTGCAGGCGAGACGGTTGACGCCGTTGATGCGCATCGCGTCGCTGCCGCAGACACCGTGGGCACACGAACGACGGAAAGTCAGCGATCCGTCGAGGTAACCCTTGGCGTAGGACAGCAGGTTCAGAAGCCGGTCGGTGGACAGTGACGGCACCTGGAACGTGTCCCAGTACTGGCCCTCGCCGTTCTCCGGGTTGAAGCGGGCAATCTTCAACGTCACCATGACCGCGCCGTTCGGCACGGGCGGCTCGGCGGCGTTGTCGGGCTGATCTGGTTTGTCGAGAGTGGGGGCGCTCATATCAGTACTTCCGCTCCATCGGCTCGTAACGGGTCTGGATTACCGGCTTGTAGTCCAGACGAATGTCGGTGAGCAGGCCAAGCCCTTCCTTGTAGGCCATGGTGTGCTTCATGTACTCGTCGTCGTTGCGGTCCGGGAAGTCTTCACGGGCGTGTCCGCCGCGCGATTCCTTGCGGTTGAGTGCACCGACGACGGTGACCTCGGCCATCTCGAGCAGGAAGCCGAGTTCGATGGCTTCGAGCAGGTCGCTGTTGTAGCGCTTGCCCTTGTCCTGCACGGTGATGTGGTCGTACCGCTCCTTGAGGGCGCGAACGTCCTTCAGGGCGGTTTCGAGACGCTCTTCGGTGCGGAACACCGACGCGTTGTTGTCCATCGACTGCTGCATCTCGCTACGGATGTCCGCGACCCGCTCGTGGCCGTGATCGGAGAGGATCAGCTCGATCCAATCCTGGACCATCTTCGCCGGCTCCTCGGGGAGCGGAGTGAAGTCCACCTCGTTGGCGTATTTCGCGGCGGCGATGCCCGCACGGCGACCGAAGACGTTGATGTCGAGCAGCGAGTTGGTGCCGAGACGGTTGGCGCCGTGCACCGACACGCATGCACACTCACCCGCCGCGTACAGACCGGGGACGATGTCGTCGTTGTTGCGCAGCACCTCACCGTTGATCTTGGTGGGGATACCGCCCATGACGTAGTGACACGTCGGGTAAACCGGTACCGGTTCCTTGACGGGGTCGACACCGAGGTAGGTGCGGGAGAACTCCATGATGTCCGGGAGCTTCTCGTCGAGAACTTCCTCGGGGATGTGCGTGACGTCGATGTAGACGTAGTCCTTGTTGGGGCCGCCGCCGCGTCCTTCGAGTACCTCGAGCACCATCGACCGGGCGACGATGTCGCGCGGCGCGAGGTCCTTGATGGTGGGGGCGTAGCGCTCCATGAAGCGCTCGCCGTCCTCGTTGCGAAGGATGCCGCCCTCGCCTCGAACGGCCTCGGAGATGAGGATGCCGAGACCCGCGAGGCCTGTCGGGTGGAACTGGTGGAACTCCATGTCCTCGAGGGGGAGTCCCTTGCGGAAGACGATGCTCATGCCGTCACCGGTGAGGGTGTGAGCGTTGGAGGTCGTCTTGTAGATGCGTCCCGATCCACCGGTCGCGAAGACGATCGACTTCGCGTGGAAGATGTGCAGCTCACCCGTCGCCAACTCGTAGGCGATGATGCCTGTCGCAACAGGTCCGTTGTCGGTCTCGGTGAGACAGAGATCGAGTGCGTAGAACTCGTTGAAGAACTCGACGTCGTGCTTGACGCAGTTCTGGTAAAGCGTCTGCAGGATCATGTGTCCGGTGCGGTCGGCTGCGTAGCAGGCTCGGCGAACCGGTGCCTTGCCGTGGTCACGGGTGTGGCCACCGAAGCGTCGCTGGTCGATCTTGCCCTCGGGTGTCCGGTTGAACGGAAGACCCATCTTTTCGAGATCCAGGACGGCATCGATGGCTTCCTTCGCCATGATCTCGACAGCGTCCTGGTCGGCGAGGTAGTCGCCGCCCTTGACGGTGTCGAACGTGTGCCACTCCCAGTTGTCTTCCTCGACGTTGGCGAGTGCTGCGCACATTCCACCCTGAGCTGCACCGGTGTGCGAACGCGTCGGGTAGAGCTTGGTCAGTACCGCCGTGCGGGCGCGGGGCCCGGCCTCGATGGCTGCTCGCATGCCTGCGCCACCTGCGCCGACGATGAGCACGTCATAACGATGTTCCTGCATGAATGCTTCAGTTCCCTTAGCTCGCCGAAATGTTGGGATCGAAGGTGAAGATGACGTAGGTGCCCAGGCCCATGATGAGAATCATCGACAGGACGAGCAGCGTGGTCAGCCAGAACCGCGTCGAGTCCTTGCGTGAGTAGTCCGAGATGATCGTGCGCAGGCCGTTGCCACCGTGCAGCTGGGCCAGCCAAAGCATGGTCAGATCCCAGAACTGCCAGAACGGGCTGGACCAGCGTCCGGCCACGAACGCGAAGTTGATGCGGTGCACACCCTCGTCGAGCATCAGCATGATGAACATGTGTCCGAGGACGAGGACGACGAGTGCGAGGCCGGAGAAGCGCATGAACAGCCACGCGTACAGCTCGAAGTTGCCGCGCGACTGACGCCGCGGCGAACGCGGGTTGTCCAGACTGGCCGGACGGTCGTAGTTCGTGCCGAGAGACTTGGCCTCGGAGCCGTGTGTCGTTGCCATCAGTGACCGCCCGCTGTGAACATGTTGTAGAAGATTCGGCCGGCTCCGGGAATCATGACCACGATCCAGACTGCGGCGATGACCCACAGCATCAGCTTCTGGTACTTCGGCCCCTGGGACCAGAAGTCGATCAGCATGACGCGAATGCCGTTGAGTGCGTGATAGAGCACTGCGGCGACGAGCCCCAACTCCATGAGGCCGACGAGCGGCGTCTTGTAGGTGTCGATGATCGCGTCGTAGGTCTCGGGGTTGACCCGGACCATCGCGGTGTCCAACACGTGGACGAAGAGGAAGAAGAACACCAATACACCGGTGATCCGGTGCAGAACCCAGGACCACATTCCTGGATCCCCGCGGTACAGGGACCGCTTACGCTCCTTGGCCGGAGCGGCTTCAGTCGTGCTACTCATCGAGTGCAAAGCCTCCAACGTCAATGGTGGACGCGTCGAGCCCGGTAGCCGAAGAAGAACCTGGCTCGATTTGTCGAACTCCGGCTCGACCGATTATCGAAGAGCCGCCGTCTTTGAACTGTAAACCCATTGGAAACACGGAACTAATTCGACTACGCGTTCGTACTGACCTGCGATTCTTTATTAGGTTTGGCTTCCCAATTCTTCGTGATCGGTTCAGTCGTGCGGCGTGCGTCGGGGCTCGGCCTGTGATTGGATTGCAGGCATGCTCGAAATAGACTGGAAAACGTTGCGCGACAACGCCCATGGTGCAATGAAGCAGGCCTATGCACCGTATTCGAAGTACCCGGTGGGCGCCGCCGCGCTGGTGGACGATCAACGGATTGTCACAGGATGCAATGTGGAAAATGTCTCATACGGTTTGGGGCTCTGCGCGGAGTGCGGACTGGTGTCGAACCTGCATTCCACGGGCGGTGGTCGACTCGTGGCTTTCTCCTGCTGCGACAGTCGCGGGGCAAGGCTCATGCCGTGCGGTCGCTGCAGACAACTGCTCTACGAGTTCGGCGGGCCGAATCTGCTCGTCGACACCGACTCCGGGCCCACGCCGCTGAGTGCCTTGCTGCCCTCCGCGTTCGGGCCGGACGACCTCGAATCCGGGCAGTTGCAGACTCCGTCCGTCGACGCCGGTAGTCGCGAATCCGGAGGCGACCATGTCTGACGCAGTCTCGATCATCACCGCCAAGCGCGACGGCCACGAACTGACACCGGCACAGATCGACTGGGTCGTCGACGCGTTCACCCGCGGCATCGTCGCCGACGAGCAGATGTCCGCACTCGCGATGGCCGTCTACTGGCGCGGCATGACCCGCGCGGAACTGAGCCGGTGGACTGCGGCCATGATCGGCTCGGGCACCAGGATGGACTTCTCGACGCTCCCGCGCCCCACCGTCGACAAGCATTCCACCGGTGGTGTGGGCGACAAGATCACGCTGCCGCTGGCGCCGCTCGTCGCAGCATGCGGTGCCGCGGTTCCTCAGCTGTCCGGTCGCGGGCTCGGTCACACCGGTGGCACCCTCGACAAGCTCGAATCTATTCCCGGTTGGAGAGCCGATCTCGGCGCCGACGAGATGCGCTCGATCCTCGCCGACCCGGCCGTCGGCGCGGTGGTGTGTGCGGCCGGTGCAGACCTTGCGCCCGCCGACAAGCGGCTCTACGCCCTCCGCGACGTCACCGGAACCGTCGAATCGATTCCGCTGATCGCCAGCTCGATCATGAGCAAGAAGATTGCCGAGGGCACCGGTGCGCTGGTACTGGACGTCAAGGTCGGCGCCGGTGCGTTCATGAAGAACATCGACGACGCACGACGCCTCGCGGAAGCAATGGTCGACCTCGGCACGGATGCAGGCGTCCGCACGGTCGCTCTGCTCACCGCCATGGACGCACCGCTCGGCCTCACCGCGGGCAACGCGCTCGAAGTCGAAGAATCGCTCGAGGTGCTCGCAGGCGGAGGGCCGTCGGACATCGTCGAACTGACGGTGACGCTGGCCCGCACCATGCTCGCCGCTGCGGGAATCGAAGGCGTCGATCCGGCGGACAAGCTCGCCGACGGCACCGCAATGGACAGGTGGCGAGCAATGATCGCCGCGCAGGGCGGGGACCCCGACGCGACTCTGCCGCAGGCGAAGGAGCGACTCGACGTCGTGGCTCAGGCCGATGGCATCGTCACCGGTGTCGACGCCATGAGGGTGGGAGTCGCGGCATGGCGGCTGGGCGCCGGGCGAGAACGCCAGGGTGAGCCGGTTCAAGCCGCCGCGGGTGTTCGACTGCATGCGAAGCCAGGCGATCGGGTGACGACGGGACAGCGAGTTGCGACGCTCTACACCGACACACCGGAGAAGTTCGACTACGCGAGTGAGGCCATCGGCGGCGCCTGGACGATCGGGCAAACCGCGGCGGAGCAGCTGCCGATCGTCATCGAACGGATCGGCGGCTGACACACCCCGCGCGCGGCACGCGATCGCGCTACCGTCGAGCCATGAGTACCGCCGATAACACGTCGATTTCCACCAGCGGCGCTACGCCGCTCGACCTGCGGTCGATCAAGACCGCTCCCAAAGCGCTGCTGCACGATCACCTCGACGGTGGGCTCAGGCCCCTGACCGTGCTGGAGCTGGCGGAGAGCAGCGGCTACGACGCGTTGCCCGTATCCGACAGTGCCGCCCTGGGAGAGTGGTTTCGCAACGCAGCCGACAGCGGATCGCTCGAGCGCTACCTCGAAACTTTCGCACACACCGTTGCCGTGATGCAGACGCCGGAAGGCCTGTCGCGAGTCGCGCAGGAATGCGCCGAGGACCTGGCGGATGACGGCGTGGTCTACGCGGAGGTCCGGTTCGCGCCGGAACAGCACCTCGAACGCGGGCTCACGCTGGATCAGGTTGTCGAGCACGTGCTCGAAGGTTTTCGGGCGGGCGAATCGGCTGCGAAGGTAAACGGCAAACGCATCAGGGTCGGGTGCCTGCTCACCGCGATGCGGCACGCGGCACGGTCGCGGGAGATCGCCGAACTCGCGGTACGGTTCCGCGATCGTGGGGTCGTCGGTTTCGACATCGCGGGCGCCGAGGCCGGATTCCCTCCCAGTCGCCACCTGGATGCGTTCGAGTACATGCGAGCGAACAACGCGCACTTCACCATTCACGCAGGCGAGGCGTTCGGACTACCGTCCATCCAGGAAGCGGTTGCGTTCTGCGGCACCGACCGTCTGGGCCACGGGGTACGCATCACCGACGACATCACCACCAGCTCGGACGGGGCTCACCGACTCGGGCTTCTCGCGAGTTACGTTCGAGACAAGCGGATTCCGCTGGAGCTGTGCCCGAGCTCCAATGTGCAGACCGGTGCCGTCGACAGCATCGAGAAGCACCCGTTCGACGTACTGGCGCGAATGAGGTTCCGCGTCACCGTCAACACGGACAACCGACTGATGAGCGATACGTCGATGACCCGCGAGATGCACAAACTGGTGACGACCTTCGGCTACGGCTGGTCCGATCTCGAGCGGTTCACCATCAATGCGATGAAATCGGCATTCATTCCGTTCGACGAGCGGCTCGAACTGATCGACAATGTCGTCAAGCCGGGATACGCGGTACTACACGGCTGAATGCCATGACCGGCGGCCGACGCTCACTCCTTGCGTAGGCGGGCCTCGAACTCACGCTCGAGTGCCCGCCACGCCTCGGCTTCGACGTCGAAGGGCGCGCTCGGCGCGAGGCGGTTGGGGTCGGGCTCGAGGGTATACGAGACGTACCACCCCAGCGGAGTGGAGCTCGCCAAGGCGGTCTCGACCGAGTCGTCGTCCGCGAAATCGGCCGCGTCGGTGAACAGTTCCACTGCGAGATCGAGCTGATCGGGGTCGACGGCCGTCGGGCCCTCGGCGAGATCATCGGCCAAACCGGGCAGCACGTACACGTTTTCGTCGGTCACCTCGATGCGAAGCGACCCGTCCACCGCGGCGGTCTGCACATCGGCGTAAGTGCTGACCTTGGCCAGTTCGTGATCGTGATCGTCTGCGAGATAGCGGGCGAGCGCACGTTCCGATCCGAACACCGTGATCGCGCCGCCACGGCCGAGGAAGATGGGTTCGTCGTCCATGTAGCACCGCAGCGTGTAGACGGTGTCCTCGGAGGTGATGATGCGAATGGGATCGATACCGACGGTCGTCCAGAAGGAGTCCTCCGCGGCGGCATCGGCAATCGGATCCGGTGTCTCATCGACCTCGTCGACCTCGTCGTCGGCGTCTTCGGTGTCCGTGTCTTCTTCGGTGACATCGTCGACGTCCACGATATTCTCTGCTGCGGCGATGAGTTCGGCTTCGGCGACGTCCACGGCTGCCGGATCGACCTCGGGTGTGGTGACCACGGAATCGATGGCGTCGATGACCGCATCCCAGCTCTTGGCGACCGACGTACCGATCCGGTCCCAGAGATTCTGCCCGTCCTTGCCGACGTAGGCATCAACGCCGATCTCCACCGAACCGAGGTGTGGGTTCGCCGAGAAGAACGCGGTGACGGTGCTGAGTTCGCAGACGTCACCGAGCGTTTGAACCATTTCGAAGGTCGCGGCGAGTTCGGCGAGAATGTCCGAGTCGGGATCTTCGGCGACGAGTTCGAGGACGCCGACCAGATCGAACCGGTGCAGGTCGTCGGGTTCGAGTTCGTTGGCCGCGAGTGCGGACACGACCCGCCACGACGGGTGATCGACGAGGTCGTTGTCGTTGTTGCTTCGGATGAAGGCGGCGAGCTGTGCCACTGCCTCGAACGCGTACAGGTCTTCGTCGTGTCCGAGGAACGCCTCCCACTCGTCGTCGCCCTCGTGCCACTCCGGAGCCCACAGGGTGACGAAGTCGCCGCGGGTGAGACCGAGTTCGATCGGAATGATGTCGCCAGCCATGGGGGGAAGCCTATCTCAGGTGTCGGAGAGCGAACTCTGCATGCGTTGCAGGATCGATGCTCGACGCGCCAGCGCCTCTCGGGCCGCGTCCGACGCCGCGGCAACGATGGCGCTTTCGAGTTGCGCGGCCGAGGTTCGCGTCAGGTCGGAGGCCAACTGTAGGTCGATCAATGCGCCGGTCGCGTCGACCGTGACGGTCACGATTTCGTCGGGGGAGCTCAGAGTGACCCGCAAGCGGGACAAACCCTCGGACGCTTCGTGCATGGTGTTCAGCGCCCCGTCCGCTCGCGCGAGAATGGAGTCGAGTGCAGTGTTCATACAGCTTTCATCCACGAGGTGGGTGGGGGCTCGACGTCCATCAGCGTGCTTTCCTCTTGCGCGACGTCGGTCGCCCGGGGTAGTCCGAGCCGGTCGAGAACGTTTGCATCCATGCCGTCGTGCTCGAGGAAGAGGCGCCGTTCCGCTCGTGCCGACGTGGTGGCTCGTGCACACAGTTGCAGAATGGTTCGTGCGAGTTGCTCGCTGCCGTAACGTAGTTCGTCCGGATCGACTCGAATTGCGACGGGCACCCCGTGTTCGGTCACCCGGACCCGGACGGTGTTGTTCCTGGTTGCGGCCCACGCCGAAATGTCGTTCACGCCGTCGGCCGGTAGAAGCCCATGAAGGCCATCCCGGAATTGGTGGTGCGAATGTCGCCGACCTGAACTGGGTCTCCGGCTTCGACAAGCTGGTTGTTGCCTACGACCATGGCGACGTGTCCGTCCCACACCGCGAGGTCTCCGGGCAACACTTCGTCGCGGCTCACCTGTGTTCCGACGTTCTGCTCTTGCGCCAACCGGGGGAGTTCGACACCCTGCTCTCGGTATGCCCATTGCGTCAGCCCACTGCAATCGAGGCCGCGGCCGGGTTCGGTGCCTCCCCACGAATAGGGAGTGCCCTGTTGGGTGAGTGCACTGCGTACGGCGCCCGCAGCCTGCTCGTTCGGTGCCACGGCGACGCTTCCGTCCGGAAGTGCGACCTGCACGCCACCCTGCGCGCCACCGTCGGGGCTGCCGACCGGAGCCGCTGATCGTGGGGGCGCGCCCGCGAACGTGGACATGCCGTCTTTGAATCCGGTCTGGCCGGCGTTCGTGACGGTTGCCGGTGAGGTTGCATGCGCGCCGGGTTCGGCAAAGTTCGGCGCGGACGTGGAGATGGTGCGTGCGAAATTCTGGGCAAAGGC
>NZ_JBAWFH010000253.1:0-11078 GCF_049591685.1 Rhodococcus sp. (in: high G+C Gram-positive bacteria)
ACCCTGCGCTTCGCACTCGGTGAAGTGTCCGTGCCGGGAATGGCACTCGAATTCGGCGTCGCCAGCGGCACCACCCTCGAAATCATCGCCGAGGAACTCGGCTCGAAGAACGACATCACCGTCGTCGCCGGCTTCGACGTCTTCTCCGGGCTGCCCGAAACATGGCGCACGGGCTTCCCGAAGGGATTGTTCGAGCAACAAGGCCAACCCACCGTGGCCGGCGCAGAAATCGTGCCCGGCATGTTCGAGGACTCGCTACCCGGTTTCCTGGAAAGCCACTCCGAAAAGCTGGCCTTCCTCCACCTCGACGCCGACTTGTACTCGTCGACTGTGACGGTGCTCGACCTCGTAGCCGACCGTCTCGTCGAAGACACCGTCATCGTGTTCGACGAATACTTCAACTTCCCGGGCTGGCGAAACCACGAATACCGCGCCTGGACCGAATTCGTCGCCCGCACCGGCACCGAATTCGACTACCTCGGCTACACCGCCGACAACGAGCAGGTAGTCGTACGAATCAGAAAAGCGCCGTCGCTGTAGGCGACGGCGCTTGTTCTCCCGTGTCGGTGCTCAGGCGTCGACATCGTACAGGCGGGCCCAGTTCGTCCGGCTCGTCAACTCGGGCATAGCGTCGCGGAAGCGACGTTGCACGTCCGGCCCCTCGGCTCGCAGTCGGCGCATGACGTCGGCCAACCGGCGACCGACCTCACGTGCAGCTGCGACGTCACGACGACGCACCCGTACGCCCGACTGAGACGCGTCGGCTACGACGGCTCTGTCGAACAGCGAGACATGCCACCAATGCGCTTCAGCAGCAGGGATATAGGCGAGTTCGCCGCGCACGCGCCCCTGCAGCTGATTCTTGATGCGCTTCGCCAACACCAGATCGAGCATCCTCTTGTTCGGAGTGAACCCGGCCGGGAGGGTGACCAGATCTGCCGAGCGCACATCGGGGATTGCAGAAGCGGGGTGCTTGACAGTCTCGGGGAAACGACTGCGCAATTCACGAATGCGGCCGAGCACCGAGCGTCCACCGTCTTCGAGAATCGACGGCCCCGAGAGGAAGTCCTCCACTCCCTTCAGGGCGGTGTGCGCGAGGCCGTACTGCATGGAGACGGTGAACTGGGTGATCTCGCGTGCGATCTGGACGCTCAGAGACTTGACGTCGAACTCGCTGTGGAGCGCCGCCGCGATGAGCGAGTTACGAACGCTGAAGTAGCGAGACCAGTCGTCGCGATCTTTCCAATGGAAATCCGCGTGCCATACCCCGGCGTTCGGAAGGGTTGCCGTCGCGAAACCATGTGAGCGAGCCCTGATTCCGAACTCGATGTCGTCCCACTGAAAGAACATCGGCAGCGGAAGACCGATAGCCGAAATGACCTCGGCCGGGATGAGGCAAGACCACCACGCGTTGTAACCGGCGTCGACGCGCTTGTTCTGACGCTTCTTGGTCAGATCGGCGTCGTGAATCGAATTGGCCGACCAGCGACCGGCTTTCAGCTTCGACAGGTCGGCTTCCTCGCCGCTGACGTGCAGGTTCTGCGGGTTCATCAGATACAGCATCTGCGCTCCGACCAGGGTCGGCTCGACAGTCACGTTCGCGAATGCGTTCATCCGCAGAATACTTTCCGGCTCACAAAGGATGTCGTCATCCATCAGAATCACGTTGGCGTGCTCGTTGATTCCGGTGACCTCGAACATGCCACGCGTGAAACCGCCCGCGCCACCGAGATTCGGTTGCCGAATGTAGACGAGCTTGTCGCCGAGGATCTCGCGGACCTCACCGAAGAGTGCACGATCGGACACCGGGTCGGTACCTTGATCCACGACGAACACCGCGTCGAGACCGGCCATCAACTGGTCGTCTCCTGCCAGCGCCGCAACAGTTTCCGCGCAGTCGTCGGCCCGGTTGAAGGTACAGATGGCGACCGCAGCGGGACGAACCACGGCGGGCGCGTCGACGGTCCATTCCAGACCCGACACGCGAATCGTATCTTCCACTGCGGCGATCTCGATCCACAGAAAGCCACCATCGAGGAATGTGTCCACCGGCGACGACAGCGTCGCGCGACCCGAGCCGGAGACCTCGACGGTCGTCACGGTTCGTTCGTTCCCACCTGAATCCGACGCACGCAGCCGCACCTCACCGGGACCGTCATGATCGAAGGAAACATCGACGCTCGTCACCGACGTCCACCGCTGGAAGTAGCTCGCAGCAAACCGTCCGAAGTAGGTGTCCGTGTCCACGGTCGCACCCTTGTCCAGGGTGACCTCGAACCGCCGGCGGTGAGCGTCACCGGTCTCGATGGACGCATAGAGGTCGTCCGAAACGCGCGAGTTGGGGCCGGCGAACGTGCCGCGTTGGACAATCAAGCGAGCCGGAGCGGCGTGGTCGACCAACTTGCTTCGTATCGCATCGATGTCCGTCGTCTGCGCATCGGTGTGAACGAACTCGCTCATTACTCTCCTACGAAGATTCGTGGTGTGGGTTCACACCACGCCTGCCAACCCCATCGAACGGTCGCAGCTCACAGTATCAACCGTTGTCGGTGGCACGGTTCAGGCGTGATCGGGCGCGGCGTCGCCCGCGCAGGGCCGTTACCACGGACATTCCGACCACGATGACAGCCGCGGCCACTGCCGCGACCCGCCCGGCCTCGAGTCCCGGCGACTCGTACCGCACCTCGAGGACGCCCTCACCTGCAGGAACCTCGACCGTAAGCAGACCGGCGGGTCCTTCCGCTACCGGCAACGCCGAACCGTCGAACACAGCGGTGTAACCCGGCCAGGCGAGCCGAGAGAACACGACAGTCGTCGCGACGGACCCGTCGACGCGCACGGTTTCCATTGCCGGCGTACTGGCGACGGTCTCCACCCTCGCGGTTGGTGACCACCAGGTGGCAGAGCCTGCACCTGACGTCTGAGGCTGGTCTCGGACCCAGACCACTCGCGCGTTGCTACTGTCGGCGACCCCCCAGCCGGCTGGGGGTGGACCGGCGGTCACCTCGGGGAGCAGAGTGCGCTGCAAGACAAGCGTCGATACGCCCATGACATCGACGAGCGGTGCGTCGATGTTCGAGGAGGCAGGCGCGAACAAGCGGTCGAAGGCGTCGGCGCATACCGCCCCTCTGTAGTCCATGCACAACTCTGTCGCGAAGGCCGCGAATCCCATCCCCGTGTAACTGGCCACGGTGCGGACGCCTGCGGCACGTGGGGTGTTGCCGAACAAGAGCTGGCCCGTGCGCGTGTCCGCCGTTGTCACGGAGCTTCGCTCGGCAAGTTGCAGCACCGTGCCCCGGTACGCCTCGGAGCCCACCCGAGCGTCGGACAATCGCGTCAGGGGGTCACCGCCGTTCGGCGGCTGCTCGGGCTCGGGCTCCGACGACGGCAACGGTTGAGCTGCCGAGGGAAACGACGATGTCTGCAAGAACAGAATCAGCGCCGTTCCCGCGACAGCAGAACACACCAGCGCGGCGACACTGCGACGCAATCCGAGCGTTACGGCCAGCCCGACGAGTACGGCAACCAGAAGCAGGCCGGACAGGTGCAGTGCTGCGAGGTCGGGCCGAACGGCCCACGCCAAATAGCTACCGAAGAGGACGATCCCGATGGTCAAAGTGATCCTGCGTCGTACGTGGGTACGGGCGATGCCACTGGAAAGCGCGACGGCGAACGCGACGGCGATTGCGAGATAAAGGTATTCGACCAATCGGAACGGCCACCTGAACAGCCACACGTTGGACGGCGCAAGACTTGCGACGAGGTAGAAGCCGCCGACGATCGACAAGCTGAGCGCCCCCACGAAGCGACGGCGCAACGAACCCCACCGCAACCACGGCAACAGCGGAGCCAGGAACCACGCCAGGTACGTGGACGGCACACTCTCGAGCCGCTCCCCACCCCAATTCGATATGGACGGCAAATACGTCGACGAAGTACCGCCGACGAGGTCCCCCAGATCCGGTACCAGAAACGTGTCGTTGGCGATCGCCGCGAGGGACTGCCGGTCCGTCACCGAACTCGATCCGAGAAGCGGCAGGAACACCATGAGCGCCACCGCCCCGACGCACGCGCCCATGATGGTGAGCGTCACCAAGCGGGCATAGTCCCGGCGCACGATCTGCTCGATGCCGAGGGCAGAAAGAACGACCACCAGGCCGAGCGGCGCATACGGATTTCCGGCGGTCATCGCGAGGAAACCGAAGAGGAACGGGACGACAGCCGGAAGCCGTCCGAGCGCGAATCGTCGCGCCGACCACCAGAAGTGAACGACCCAGGTGAACGCCGCGAGCCCGGCAGGCCAGCCGGCCGCCTCGTACCAGAGCGTAAGACCGGAGAACGGCATCGCGACAGCGATCAGAAACGCCGGGGCCCGCGAGGCGCCGTAGGACCGCGCCAGCAGATACACACCCGTTCCGAGAACGGCGAGCATTTCGGCCATGATCACGAACGCCGCGAGCGCCAGATCGTCGAAGTAGGACACGACGACGAAGTTGACGAGGTTGACCGGATTCCAAATTCCCAGCAGCGCCTCGGCGGCGTAGTTCCCGCCCATCCAGCCCGCGGGATCCATGGCGATCCAGTGGCCACTGCGCAACTGCGATCCGAAGACGTGCCATATCGGGGCGAACTGCTCGTACATGTCCCCGACGTAGAAAAACAGCGTTCCTCGCCACTGCGGAACGACCGCGAGAACAAGAACGGTAATGGCGACCAGGACGACCATCAAGGCGTCGGGAACCCGGCGTCGGCGAGACACTGGCAGTTTGATTGCAGTGCCAATCGAGCTATCCGAGACCGTCACGGAACATCCAGGGATTCGACTCGGCGCTCACGAGTGAGGATTTTCCTCGACAGCACGAACGTGAAGGGTATTGCAGCAACAGCGGCCACCAGCGGCGCAACACGTTCGTCCATACCGACACCGTCCACGAGCAGGACGACACCACCCGTCGTGAGCACGTAATTGGTCAGGTTACTCAACGGAAAAAGCATGAACTTACGCCACGTCGGCGGAGTCTTGAACGTCCAGTAACAGTTGAGGAAGAACGACCCGACCATCGCGATCACGATCGCGACCAAATGCGCTCCGAGGTACGGAATCGCCAGCCGCAGAGCCAGATAGCTGCCGTAGTAGACGGAAGTGTTGACTACTCCCACCGACGCGAACTTCACCAGATGGGGCAGGTGAGCCGAACGGAACGACGGCCGAGACCCCTGCTCGTCGGGGGTTTCGGTCACGCCGACGCCCCATCGGAATCCGAATGGGTGCGCATGTCGCGGTCGGACTCGTCTCGTGCGTCGCGTCGACGCCGGACGGTGTGTGTCGGCCGAACGTCACCCTCGGTTTCGGCAACGAGGAAGTGGGGTCGCTGCTTCGTCTCGTAATAGATGCGCCCGACGTACTCGCCGATCACGCCGAGGAACATCAATTGCAATCCGCCGAGCCCAACGATCGCTGCGACGAGCGTGACATACCCCGGAACCGAGATACCCCCGACTATCGCTGCGACGACCAGAAAAACGACGTAGGCGAACCCCAGTGCCATAACTGTTGCGCCGATGTAGATCGCGAGGCGTACCGGGGCATTGTTGAAAGACATGATGCCGTCGATGCCGTAATTGACCAGCCGGCGGAACGACCACTTGCTGGCGCCGCCACCCTGACGCGCCACGTTCTTGTAATCCACTGTTGCCGTGGGAAATCCGATCCACGAGAACAGACCCTTCGAGAATCTGTTGTACTCACCGAGCTGCAGGAGTGCGTCCACCGCGCGACGACTGAGCAAACGGAAATCCCCGGCGCCGTCCTGCATGTCGACGTCGACCATCCGATTGACGGCACGGTAGTACAACCGTGCCGCAGCAGTACGGCCGAACGAGTCCCCGTCGCGGGTTCGTCGAGCCACGACCTGGTCGTACCCTTCGGCGTGCAACCGCAGCATGTCGACGATCAGCGCCGGCGGATGCTGCAGGTCGGCATCCATGATGACGACGGCATCGCCCGTCGAATACACCAGACCGGCCAACATAGCGGCTTCCTTGCCGAAGTTACGGCTGAGCGAGATGTAGCGAATGCGCTGATCGTGTGCGTTGAGACGCCTCATGATCGACATGGTTCCGTCGCTGCTGCCGTCGTCGACGAGGATGACTTCCAACTTCGGGCCATCCGGCTCGAGCTTTACCAGTAGCTGCTCGACCAAGCTGGCAAGCACGTCCTCCTCGTTGTGACACGGGACGACGACAGACAACAGCACAGTTACTCCAAGGCCAGCATCGGTAGCAAGAACCGATGCGCAGATAGGTGCCGTCGGGCGGCAGGAACCCCGACAGTGTTGCACAACGAGCGGCAGGGAAAAGCACGGTTCGTGCCACCGGTTGCGGTTGCCGATCCGTCAGAGTGCACGCTCACCTGCCGTGGCGTATGCGGCTTCGGTAGCACCTTTTTGTGGCCGCCACCAGTCTTCGTTGTTGCGGTACCACTCGACGGTCGCTTTCAGCCCGCTGCGGAAGTCGACGTACTGCGGCGTCCACCCCAGCTCGGTGCGCAGTTTGGTGGAGTCGATGGCGTAGCGCATGTCGTGTCCGGGGCGGTCGGTGACGAAGTCGAACGCGTCGGCGGGCTGCCCGGTCTCTTCGAGGATCGTCTCGAGAACGGCCCGGTTGTTCTTTTCCCCGTCTGCGCCGATGAGGTACGTCTCGCCGAGAACGCCCTTGTCGATGATCGTCCACACGGCACTGTTGTGGTCGTCGACGTGGATCCAATCGCGAACGTTGAGGCCTTCGCCGTACAGCTTGGGCCGCAGACCGGTGAGCACGTTGGTGATCTGGCGGGGAATGAACTTCTCCACGTGCTGGTACTGGCCGTAATTGTTCGAGCAATTGGAAATGGTGGCGCGGACGCCGAAGCTGCGGGCCCACGCGCGCACCAGCAGATCGCTCGACGCCTTGGTCGAGGAATACGGACTCGACGGGTTGTATGGAGTGGACTCGGTGAAACGAGCAGGATCGTCGAGTTCGAGGTCGCCGTACACCTCGTCGGTGGAGATGTGGTGATAGCGGACATCGTGCTCGCGGACGGCTTGAAGCAACGTGGTGGTGCCGATGACGTTGGTGTGCAGAAACGGCCACGGGTCGGTGAGACTGTTGTCGTTGTGTGATTCGGCAGCGAAATGAACGACCAAGTCTGTGTTCTTCACCAGATCGTTCACCAGCTTTGGATCCGCGACGTCACCTTCGACGAAGTCGATCTTGTCGGCCACGGAGTCGAGTGATGCCCGGTTTCCGGCGTAGGTCAGCTTGTCGAGGACCGTAATCTCCACATCCGGCCGGTGGGCGACGGTCGAGTGGACGAAGTTCGCGCCGATGAATCCAGCACCCCCGGTGACGAGCATTTTCATACCCGTGACCATACCGCTCTGCCTTCTTCGAGGCCGCGATCGTCCTGACGTTCGATGACGCGAAACAAGCTCCCCGCACGTTCCCCCCGCGGCCGTCCTGCCCGAGACCGATTTCCGGTTGGACTGGCCGCTGCAGGTACCGGAACGTGGAGAGTTCAACGACATCAGCGCCGCGCGGAGAGCCGATCGATCTGAAAGACTGCCGACATGCGGGGAATTATTCTGGCGGGCGGCACGGGTTCGCGTCTTCATCCGATCACCAAAGGCATCAGCAAGCAGTTGGTCCCGGTCTACGACAAGCCGATGATCTACTACCCGCTTTCGACGCTGATCCTCGCCGGCATCCGCGACATCCTCGTCATCACCACCCCGCAGGACGCCGAACAGTTCCAGCGGCTCCTCGGCGACGGCTCCCAATTCGGCATCGACCTCACCTACACCGTCCAACACGTCCCCAACGGCCTCGCCCAAGCGTTCGTCCTCGGCGCCGACCACATCGGCACCGACACCGCAGCCCTGGTGCTCGGCGACAACATCTTCTACGGACCCGGCTTGGGCTCACAACTCTCCCGCTTCGGTGACATCGACGGCGGCGCCGTCTTCGCCTACGAAGTCAAAGACCCCTCCGCGTACGGCGTCATCGAATTCGACGCTGCCGGCACAGCGATCTCGCTCGAAGAGAAGCCGAAACAACCCAAGTCGAACTTCTCCGTCCCCGGCCTGTACTTCTACGACAACGACGTCCTCACAATCGCCCGCGACCTGCAACCCTCCGACCGCGGCGAATACGAGATCACCGACGTCAACCGGCACTACCTCGACGCCGGAAAATTGTGCGTCGAGGTCCTCCCGCGCGGCACCGCCTGGCTCGACACCGGCACCTTCGATTCCCTCCTCGACGCCTCGAACTACGTCCGCACCATCGAGCAGCGCCAAGGCATGAAAATCGGCGCCCCCGAAGAAGTGTCGTGGCGCCGCGGCTTCATCACCGACGACGAACTACGGATGCGCGCCGAAAAACTCGTCAAATCCGGATACGGGCAATACCTGCTCGAACTCCTCGACCGAGGAAAATGATGACATTTCGTGAACTGAAAATCCCCGGCGCATACGAATTCACCCCGCGCCAATTCGGCGACGACCGCGGCGTGTTCTTCGAATGGTTCAAATCCTCCGCCTTCTCCGACTCGGTCGGCCGACCACTGAAATTGGAGCAGGCGAACTGCTCGGTCTCCGCCGCCGGCGTACTCCGCGGAATCCACTTCACCGACAACCCGCCCGGGCAGGCAAAGTACGTCACGTGCGTCAAAGGTGCATTCCTCGATGTGATCGTCGACCTGCGAACCGGGTCGCCGACGTTCGGGCAGTGGGACAGCGTGCTCATCGACGACGTCGACCGGCGGGCGGTCTACCTGCCCGAGGGACTCGGACACGCGATCTTGTCCCTCGAAGACGGTTCGACGGTGATGTACCTGTGCTCCATCGAATACACTCCGACGCTCGATCGGGACCTCAGCCCGTTGGACCCCGACCTTGCCATCGACTGGCCCACCCTCGCCCGCGACGGCAGCGCATTGGACTACCAACTCTCCGACAAAGACCGCGCCGCGCCCTCACTGGCCCACGCCATCGACGCCGGATACCTACCGAAGTTCCTGGGCTGACCTGCGCGGGTGGGGCTGCCAGCCAAAGCGCGGGCTGGCGGCGGTGCGGGTGGCGGCGGTGTGCCCAACCGCGCACCTTCCAGCTATTCGCTTGAGTTGCAACCTGCGCGAACGCCTGCAACCTGCGCGGATGTGGTGGGTGTCAGCGGCAAACCGGTGTCGGCATCGTGGTCAGCAGCAACCAGCGGGACCGGCAAGGGCAGCGGTGAGCGGCGAATCGTGGCGCCACATCCCCCAACCGCGCACCTTCCAGCTGTTCGCTTGAGTTGTAACCTGCGCTAACGACTGCAACCTGCGCGGGTGGGGCGAGCAGGACGGCCCGATCAGCGGATTCTGAAGATCACGGCACGCTGGACAACGAAGTTGATGACCGTGGCGGTGCCTTGGGCGATGACGAAGGCCAGACCGCTGTAGAGGATGGTTTCGGCCCAGAGGTGTCCGAAGAAGGTGTACAGCGCGTTCTGCACCCCGAAGGTGGCGAGGTACAGCACCACGACCGCGACGAATCGTGAGCGTGAGGGTGCTGCGTTGAACGTCCAGCGCCGGTTGATGAGGTACGCGACGGTGGTTCCGACGACGAAGCCGACGGCTTTCGCGAGCGAGAGCTGCAGGTCGAGCCCGTATTGCAGCGCAATGGTGATCGAGAAGTCGAAGATGGCCGACAGCACACCCGTCGCCAAGAAACGGACTATCTGAGTCTTGAGGTCCAGGGCCTCGTCGGCCAAGTTCTCGGTGAGTGGCAGTTCGACGGGCAGCGGAACGTGATGCTGCGGTTCCTTGTCGTCGGCCGACCAGTCGTCGTTCGCCGAGGGATCAGAGGTGGACACGAAATCCGAGACTAGTCGCCTGGCGACGCAGTGTTCGGAGTAGGTCGGACGCAGCGGGTACCCTCTAGACCGATGTCCACGACAGCCGACGACGCACTCTTCTCCCTGGAACCACAGGCCCGGAACACTGCGCCGCTACCCACGCAGACCCGCACGCTCACCGGTTGGGGGCGCACGGCGCCGTCCACCGGCGAGGTGCTCTCGACTTCCGACCCGGAGCTCATCGCCAACGCGGTCAGGCAAGTCGCGGAGCAGAACGACTCCAAGCCGGCGCATCTGCGACGCGGCGTCATCGCGCGTGGCCTCGGCCGCTCGTACGGCGACAACGCACAGAACTCGGGCGGCCTCGTCGTCGACATGAATGCTTTGAACGGCATCCACAGCATCGACGCGACCACGCGCATCGTCGACGTCGACGGTGGAGTCAACCTCGATCAGTTGATGCGCGCAGCGTTGCCCTTCGGTCTGTGGGTTCCGGTGCTGCCGGGTACGCGTCAGGTCACCATCGGTGGTGCGATCGGCACGGATATCCACGGCAAGAACCACCACAGCGCGGGCAGCTTCGGCAACCACGTGCGCTCGATGGAACTGCTCACCGCGGACGGTCAGATCCGGCACCTCACCCCGTCGGGCAAGAACTCGAAGTTGTTCTGGGCGACGGTCGGCGGCAATGGCCTCACCGGCATCATCCTGCGCGCCACCATCGAGATGACGCCGACCGAGACGGCGTACTTCATTGCCGACGGCGATGTGACGCGCAACCTCGACGAGACCATCGCCCTTCACAGCGACGGCAGCGAGAACAACTACGACTACTCGAGCGCGTGGTTCGACGCCGTCGCCGGTCCCCCGAAGCTGGGGCGCGCCGCTGTGTCCCGTGGATCACTGGCCCGGTTGGACCAGCTGCCGGAGAAGCTCCAGAAGGATCCGCTCCGCTTCAATGCCAAGCCGCTGATTACGTTCCCGGACGTCTTCCCGAACGGTTTGGCCAACAAGTACACCTTCTCGGCGGTCGGCGAGGTGTGGTACCGCAAGTCGGGCAACTACCGCAACAAGGTTCAGAACCTGACGGCGTTCTACCACCCACTCGACATGTTCAGTGAGTGGAACCGAGCCTACGGCTCGAAGGGATTCCTCCAGTACCAGTTCGTGGTGCCGCCCGAGGCCGTCGACGAGTTCAAGAAGAT
>NZ_JBAWFH010000254.1:0-3602 GCF_049591685.1 Rhodococcus sp. (in: high G+C Gram-positive bacteria)
TCCAGCGCTCCGGCTCCGCCCCCGACGTCACCCCCGAGCAGCAAGCCGACGCCCGCGCCGACCTGGAGTACTGGGCCGCAGACGTCGTCGTCCTCAAACCCGGCCGCAACACCGTGGCACTGCGCAACACGGTCAACGCGCTGCTCGGATTCGACGCCGAGTTCCATGACGGCGTCTGGGTCTGGGACGTTCGCACAAGCGTTTTTTAGCATTCGCAACAGAGGTCATTCCGCAGGCTCCACGCCCGGCACCCCTACCATGATCGAGTGCGTTCCCAACCTGAGTCGAAGACTGCCCACCTAGCTACCGCCAAGATCGTGGCCGTCATCGCCGGGTTGATCGGAGTGATCCTCGCCGTCGCGACGCCGCTGCTGCCCGTACAGCAGTCGGTGGCGACCATCGAATGGCCGCAGGAAACCCCCGGCAGCATCGAAACCCCTGGCAGCGTCGAAGCGCCACTCGTGTCTTACACACCGCTGCGGCTCGACGCCACCATCCCGTGCTCCGGTGAGCCGGGCACCCTGGTGTCCACGCTCCCGGCGTCGGCACCCGATACCGAGAGCCGCGGACTGATCGCCCGCATCACCGACGACCGGACCGTCGAGGTCGTCCTGCGCGATCAGGTCGTCGCCGAGGGACCGGCAACCGGTGCGTGCGAGGTCGTCGTCGATTCCGACTCCGCGCGGACGATCGTCACTCTGGCCGGCGAGTCGTCAACGACGCTCGGCGACGTCCGACCCCAGATGGTCGGCCTCTTCACCGACCTCGAGCAGAACACTCCCGGCCTGAGCGTCACCGCCGAGATCGATTCTCGTTTCTCGTCGAGCCCCACGCTGTTCAAACTTCTCGCCATCGTGGTCGGCGCGCTCGCGGTGATCGCGTCGCTGTTCGCGTTGCATCGACTCGACGGGGTCGACGGTCGTCGCGCGCGCCGGTTCCTGCCTGCTCGCTGGTGGAAGATCACCGGCGTCGACGCGATCGTCATTGGAACTCTGCTGCTGTGGCACATCATCGGCGCGAACACCTCCGACGACGGCTACCTACTCAACATGGCACGGGTGTCGGAGAACTCGGGCTACATGGCCAACTACTACCGGTGGTTCGGCGTCCCCGAGGCCCCGTTCGGAATGCCGTACTACGACATGCTTGCCGCGCTCGCCAAGGTGTCGACGGCCAGCGCTTGGATGCGTTTGCCCGCTCTACTCGCCGGGATTCTTTGCTGGATGGTCATCAGTCGCGAGGTCATCCCCCGGCTCGGCCGCGCAGTGGTGCGCAGCAATGTTGCCAAGTGGACGGCCGGATTGGTGTTCCTCGCGTTCTGGCTGCCCTACGACAACGGCCTGCGGCCGGAACCGGTGATCGCTCTCGGCGCACTTCTGACCTGGTGTTCCATCGAACGTGCCATCGCGACCGGACGGCTGCTGCCGGCCGCATTCGCGTTGATCATCGCGGCATTCTCGCTGGCGGCAGGCCCGACCGGACTTATCTGCATCGCTGCCTTGCTCGCGGGCGCTCGTCCGCTGGTCCAGATCGTAGTACGACGAGCCAAGCTCGTCGGATTCGCGGGACTGGTGGCACCGCTGCTCGCCTCCGGCACGGCTGTATTGATGGCGATCTTCGCTGATCAAACGTTGGCCTCCGTCCTCGAAGCGACCCGGGTGCGCTCTGCCGTCGGGCCCAACGTCGCCTGGTTCGACGAGCGGATCCGCTGGGATTCGCTGATGATGATCACGCCCGACGGTTCCCTCTCCCGCCGCTTCGGTGTGTTCGTGATGCTGCTGTGCGTCGCGGTGTCGATCGTCGTCATGCTCCGTAAGAACGGTCGCATCCCCGGGACCGCCATCGGACCCTCGCGCCGAATCCTCGGAATCATCCTCGGCGCAGTGGCTTTGATGATGTTCACCCCGACCAAGTGGACTCACCACTTCGGCGTCTACGCGGGTCTCGCCGGTTCGGTCGCCGCTCTCGCAGCCGTCGGCGTCACGGCCGCGACTATGAATTCTCCGCGCAATCGGACCCTGTTCACCGCCGCGGTGCTGTTTCTGACGGCATTGGCGTTCACCGGCAGCAACGGCTGGTGGTACGTCTCGAGCTATGGCGTCCCGTGGTTCGACAAGCCGCCGTCCATTGCGGGCAAGGGATTCTCGACACTGTTCCTCGGACTCACCGTCCTGGCTCTGATCTATGCTGCGTACCAACACATTCGAGTGCCGTACGCGAAGCCGCCGACCGTCAAGCGTCGCCGATTTTCTCCCTCCGCGCTGACGCTCGTCGCGGGCGCCGTCGTCCTGTTCGAGGTTCTGTCCCTGCTGAAGGGAGCAGTGTCGCAGTACCCGGCGTACTCGATTGCGCGATCCAACATCAACTCGTTGACCGGCAACGCATGCGGTCTCGCCAACGACGTTCTCGTCGAGACGAACCCCAATGCCTCGATGCTGCAACCACTTTCCAACACCGACGACCCACTGGGCGCCGGAGGCAACGTCGGATTCACCCCCAACGGGGTTGCCTCGGATCTCACCGCCGACGCCGAACAGTCCTCGCAGGGCGGAGCCAACTCGATCGAACCCAGCGACGGCAGCACGACGGTGTCCACCAACAGCGCCGGCACCGACGGCGGCACCGAGGCGAACGCGGGCGTCAACGGCAGCACCGTGGCGCTCCCGTTCGGGCTGGACCCGTCGACCACTCCCGTCCTCGGTAGCTTCGGCGCCGACGAGCCGGCATCACTCACGACGGAGTGGTACGGCCTTCCGGCAGGCGTCGACGAGACGCGTGGTGACCTGATCTCCATTGCCGCAGCCGGACGCATCCGCTCGGTCGACGCGGACGGAATCGTCACCCCTGGCCAAGCCGTCGAGGTCGAATACGGCGTTCGTGAAGGCGAGAACGTGCGGGCACTCGGCCGGGTGACGCCACTCGACATCGGACCCAGCCCGTCGTGGCGAAACCTGCGGGTGCCCACCGCGGATCTGCCGACCGAGGTCGACGCCGTGCGCATCGTCGTCGACGATTCCGATCTTGCAACCAACCAGTGGGCAGCGATCACGCCGCCTCGCGTTCCGCAGACGGACAGCCTGAACAATGTTGTAGGTTCCGACGCACCGGTGCTGCTCGACTGGGCCGTCGGCCTGGCGTTCCCGTGCCAGCGACCGTTCGACCACCGCTACGGCGTGGCCGAGGTGCCCGAATACCGCATCCTGCCCGACCGCCCCGGCGCAGAATCCACCAACGCCTGGCAGGACTGGATCGGCGGCGGACCGCTCGGTTGGACCGAGCAGCTGCTCGGAGCGCAGACATTGCCGTCGTATCTGAAGAACGACTACGGGCGCGACTGGGGCTCGATCGAGAGATACTCACCACTCGACCAGAACGCAACGCCCGCCGAAGTGACCGTCACCGAGGAAACGCGATCCGGCCTGTTCAGCCCCGGGCCCATCAAAAACGGCTGATCGAACGCTTGTCACGCCCGGTCCGGGGTTTACGTCCGGACCGGGCGTGTGTGCTCTTCTGATCACGCTCGCATAACATCGACAATCGTGCCCGACGCCGTGACAGATACCTCCGCCGTGCCCTCCGCCCAACCGCCGAAGGGTTCCACG
>NZ_JBAWFH010000255.1:0-4673 GCF_049591685.1 Rhodococcus sp. (in: high G+C Gram-positive bacteria)
GGTCTCCCCCGTCCGCAGAACGAACGAGGACGGGCATGGTCGGCCCACTCACATCGATCATGACGTCGGGGCCGATCGCGGAGACGACAGCCGGGTACAGGGTCGTCATCGCGAACGCCATCGTCACGGCCGGCCCGCGCACCACGGCGTCCACCACCACCGGGCCGACTGTCCCCGGCTCCGACAGCTCGAGCCGACCTTCGGAGACCGCGCAGGTCACGTACTCGGACTGTCGTTCTTCCAGCGCGCTGACGACGGCATTGCGCGACAGCACAATCCGGGTCACGACAGGAGGCATCGCATCGAACACGGCGGAATAGTCGGGGAATTGCTCCGGCAGGGCTCTGCAGTATCGGTCCCCCGAACCGAATTCGACACCGTTGCGGTCGACGTCGATCCGTATTCGATGACGACTCCTCACCAGCGGCATCGCTGCGCGTAGGTCGTCGCCGTCGACGACAACCGACCAGTCGTCCGAATCATGCTGTGTCGCAGCGATGGTTCGCGTGGACAGCCTGTAGCGGTCGGTCGCGGTCATCGTCAAAGCGTCGGCACGCAGTTCCAGGAACAGCCCGTTCAGCACGGGGTATTCCGGACTGTGCGCTGTCGCGGTGAGGATTCGGTCGACTGCGTCGGCAAAGCTGGGTCCGCTGACGGTGATCATCGTGTCCTCCTCGAGTTGATGGATGGTTGAGCGCAATTCGGCGGCGATGCGTCGAGCTCGTCGGGCATTGCCGAACAGTTCGGTGACATGTCGATCGACGAGTGCGGCGTCGCCTGATGGTGACGGCGTGCTGCGCCTGCGCTTCCGTGTAGTAGCGGTAGCCGGACAACTCGTCGATGTGAGCGGGCCTCAGCATCGACGAGTCGGAGTAGAACCGCAGCGCACCGGGCGTCAAGCCTGTTGCAGCGGCGAAGGCGCCGATGGTCATGAGCTCTGATGTGGTCACGGATTCATCCTGGGGGTTCGGCCAACTCGAAGGTCAAGCTCTCCGGTCATAATTCGGGTGGGCTGAAGTAGTGGTTGCCGTGCGGGTCGGTGGTGTGGAGGACATCGTCGTGCAGGCGCTCGATCCGCCAGTGTTTGCTTGTCTTGAGGTTGTGGTGGGTGCGGCAGTAGGGCGCGAGGTTGGTGGTGATGGTCCAGCCGCCGCGTTCGGGATGTCGGTGGTCGAACTCGACGAGGTGGTCGAGGTCGCAGGCGCTGGAGGGGACGTTGCAACCGGGGTGTCGGCACGTGGGGTAGTGCGCGCGGACCCACATGGCGAGGGCCGCACCAGGTGTGTACGTGAGCGCTCCGGGTGGTGGCGTGGGATGGCCTCCGTGCCCGTCGGGGTATTCGGCGTGTGCGTGGGTGGGATCCGCCGCAACGGCGCGGTGACAGCGGGCAGCGAGCGCCGCAGCTGTCTGTGTCGGCCGCCTCGCCGGCGCCGAAGTCGGTTCGGGCAGTTTGCCCGCGGGCAGCTTTCCCGCGGGCAGTGCGCGGGTACGGCCGAGCACCACATCGCAGGCTTCGCTGACGGGTTCGGGGCCGATGGTCGCGGCAAGCGTATCGGGGTCCCAGGTCACGCTGCCGTCTGTGTCGTCGGGAATGTTGCTGGGAATGTCGTCGGCCACATTGTCGGGGGCACGCAGTCGCGCGCGGCGCCGGTCGTCCTTTTTCTGCGCCTTCGTGGGTGCAGCCATTCGGGTACGTAGCTGCGAGATGTGCCGATTGTGTTCGGCCGCAGCCGCGGCAAGGTATTCGCTGAACGGCTGCACGTCTGCGGCTTTCGCGGTGGCGCCAGGGCGTGGAGCGCCGCCGCAGGTGCACGTGCACTGCGGTGAGTGTGGGCTCGGGGTCGGTGGATCGGGCGGATCGGAGTGCAGGTCGGTCAGTGTGTCGAGAAAGCGGCGACTGGTGGTGAAGATGATCTGCCAGGTCGCGTCACGTGCCATCGCGCGGAGCGTTGCGGGGTCGAGGGTGCCGTAGCCGTGCAGGTAGGCATTGTTGTCGTGCAGTCCGAGAACGGTCTCGAGGTCCGCGGTGATGTTGATCAGCGGTGTGGTCGGCGGCACCGTCTGACCTGGATGCGCCGAACCTTGATACGCAGGCAGTGGGCGGCCGCATTCACACGAATGTGCAGCCCGAGATGGCTCAGGATTGGAGCCCGCCCCACCCGAGGGCGGACTGTCGGGAGCATCGGGCGAGTCCGGCTCAGGCTTCGGTTCCGGGCGGGCGCTGTCCTCGTTGTCCTGGGCAGCACCCCCCTCCTCGTCTCCCTCTGCACTGCTCTCATCCCGGACAGCCCTGCCCTCGCCTTCTCCGGCCGGGCAATCGGGGTGCGCGCACAGGCAGGTGAGTCGCCCGCCGCGGACGAGGGCGAGGAAGGCGTCGGAGCGCCGGGTGTCGAGGGTGCGCGGGTCGAGTCCGCAGACTCGGACCACCTCGATGTCGATCAGCGCTGCCAGCTCTGCCGCGTCGACGGCACCGACGGTTGCCGCCATTCGCGCCATCCCCCGCGGGAGCGCGGTGACCCGCACCTTTTTGGTGGTCGAAGCGGCGCGGCGCCGCGCGCGTGTGTCCCAGTCGGGATTGTGGGCAGTGATCATTCTGTCAATCTCGCGGCCGAGCCGGATCGGGGTGAAATATGCCGTAGCAGTGACGATGTCCGGTTCGATAGCGGCCACCACGGCAGCCGGGGCGCCGAGGGTGTGATCGCGGATCGTTCGCAGCACTTCTAGCGTGATCTCGCCCGCGGTGAACATGTCACGGAACGCCGGACGGCTACCCCACCAGATTTTCAGCCGGTCCTCGACCGCGCCGGCCGGCAGGCGACAGGCGCAGGCCACTTCCGCGAGCGCGGAGGTGTGGGCGATGCGTTCGGCATCGAGTGGCCGTGGCACCGATTCGGTATCGAACGCAGCCATACGGGCGTCGTAAAACTGTTCGAGAGCGAGGATCGACGCGGCGAGGGTAGCGTTCGCGGAGCGGTGCGCTGCAACAACCGCATCCAACAATCCAGACTCACGGTCCATCTCCGGTCACCCCCCCCCAATGCCGCCCTAGTCGAACATACGTTCGATACAAGAAGGCTATCCCCCACCTCCGACAGAAACGGCCACAGCCGAACCGACCGGTACATTCGGTGCATGAGCATCGACTCCCCCACCCGTCCGCGTCGCCGCGTCGGTCGCATCGTCGCCGTCGTCCTGGCGGTGGTCGTGGTGGTCGCCGGCGCAGTGTTGTGGCTGGCGCCGAGCCGATACCTCCCGTGGGACACGACGCCGTTTCCAGAGGTGGACGTTTCGGCACTCACGCCGGCGCAGGCAACCGTCGTTGAGTCGCTTCGCGAGGAGCACGAGCAGCAGCGTCCGGGAACGTTCTATTCCGAGGGCGTCGAGCAAGCGTGGTGCGCGAACTTCGTCAGCTGGATCATGCGCGAGGCCGGTCAACCGCTGAGCAACCCGAACTCGGGCCACTGGCGGATCCCGGGCGTGTACACGCTCACCGAGTATTACCAGGAGCAGGGACGTTTCGAGCCGGAGGGATACGTGCCTTCGGTCGGCGATGTGGTGTTGTACGACAACGACAGTTGGGTCGGCCAACACACCAACATCGTCGTCGCAGTAGACGGCAACGAGGCAACGACCGTGGGCGGCAACGAGCTCGGGAAGATCCGCGTCCACACCGTCGACGTCCAGGCGGACTCGGCGATCGTCGGCTTCGGTCGAATGGTCAGCTGAAAATCACCCGGCTCAGCCGAGTTGCTTCTTCTGCACCTTGCCCATGGCGTTGCGTGGGAGAGAGCCGACGACGCGTACTTCTCTGGGGCGCTTGTGGATCGAGAGTTTCGACGCCACCAGGTCGATGAGTGTTTTCTCGTCGACGCCGGTGCCGACGACGAATGCGACGATGCGTTGACCGAGGTCGTCGTCGGGTAGGCCGACGACCGCGACCTCGTCGACGCTGTCGTGGCCGAGCAGTACTGCTTCGATTTCGCCTGCGCCGATGCGGTAGCCGCCGGATTTGATGAGGTCGGTCGATGCTCGCCCGACGATGCGGTGGTATCCGTCGGGCTCGATGAGTGCGACGTCTCCGGTATCGAACCAGCCGTCCTCGGTGAACGACTCGGCCGTTGCCTCCGGGTTGTTCAGGTAGCCGTCGAACAGCATCGGTCCGCGGATTTGCAACGCGCCGACTGCTTCGCCGTCGTGCGGCAGGATTTCGCCGGACTCGCCGCGCAACCGGGTTTCGACGCCTGCGACCGGCAATCCGACGGAACCGGGCCTGCGGTCTCCGTCGGCGCGGGTGCTGATGGTGATGAGGGTTTCGCTCATGCCGTATCGCTCGATGGGCGCCTGACCGGTCAGCGCACGGAGCTCCTCGAATACCGGGACGGGAAGCGGCGCACTGCCAGAGACAAGCAGCCGGGCGGACGACAGTGCCCGGGCCGACTCTTCGTCGGCGGCGATGCGCGACCACACCGTCGGAACTCCGAAGTACAGCGTGCCCTTCGCGGCGGCGTAGCGTTCCGGCGTCGGTTTGACGGTGTGGATCACGCGGCTGCCGATGCGGAGTGGCCCCAGGACTCCGAGGATCAGACCGTGGACGTGGAACAGCGGGAGGCCGTGGACGAGGGTGTCCCGCGCGGTCCATTGCCATGCCTGGGCGACGGCGTCGAGCCCGGACG
>NZ_JBAWFH010000256.1:0-16807 GCF_049591685.1 Rhodococcus sp. (in: high G+C Gram-positive bacteria)
ACCCCGGCCCAGCAATACGGTCGGACCCCGGCCCAGCAATACGGTCGGACCCCGGCCCAGCAATACGGTCGGACCCCGGCCCAGCAATACGGTCGGACCCCGACAGCACCGCTAGCCGACGCACCGAGGAAGATCGTGGTCATGGCGTCCTGGCGTGAACGAAGGCAACAGTGGGTCGACAGCCGCGAGCAAGCGCAGAACAATGCGTCCGCCGCGGCCGCCGAGTCGGGTGAACGACGCCCTGCAACCCCGTGGCCGTTCCTCATTGCCGTCGGCATCGCCGTCGCACTCCTCGCCGGTATCTTCCTCGCTGCACAGTTCGCACCCGCGGAGGACAACGTGACGCAGGCACAATTGCTGACGGACAGCATCGAGGACTTCGTCGACGCCCAGAACGACGGAGACGTCGAACTACTGAAGTCGACGACGTGCCAGGAGCAGTTGGCGCAACTGATCACCGGATCGGACGCCGACTACGCCTCGGCGCGCGCCGCGGACGTCGCCGAGAACGGCAAGCTCGTCGTCGACGGCCCGCCCACGGACTACGAGATCAACGGTGATCGCGGCATCGTCACGGTGCCGACGAAGCTGGAGAAGTCCGGCGCCACGTCGAGTGAGACGTGGAACTTCGTGCGCGTCGACGAGAAGTGGCTGGTCTGCAATGTCTGAGCGGCCTGCGCCTCGAATCGTCGATGCTCCAGTTGTCGAGAACGCTATTTGTGGGAGGCTGAGCCGGTGAGCTACGCAGGTGACATAACGCCGCAGGCAGCGTGGGAGCTGTTGCGCGACGATCCCGAAGCAGTACTGGTCGACGTCCGCACGCATGCCGAATGGCAGTACGTGGGTGTGCCGGACACGTCGTCGATCGAGCGCCCGACGCACCTCATCGAGTGGGTCCGCTACCCGGACGGCGCTCGTAACGAGAGCTTCGTCGACCAGCTGAAGGAAGCCGGAGTGGACGGCCCCCGCCCCGTCGTGTTCCTGTGCCGATCCGGCCAGCGATCCATCGGAGCCGCCGAGGCCGCCACCGCAGCAGGTATCGGCCCGTCGTACAACGTGCTCGACGGTTTCGAAGGCGCAACCAATTCCGACGGCCACCGCGGTGCAGCGGGATGGCGTGCAGTCGGACTGCCGTGGAGGCAGTCGTGAGTGGGAATCCGCGCGGCGGGCAGGAGCGAAGCGACAAGGGGATTCCACACGGCGGGGGTTTCGAGAAGCCGTTGCCGGAGGGTGTGGGCAGGGGGACGCTCGGCGTTCGCGGCGGCTTGATGCGGTCGGGATTTGGCGAGAATGCCGAGGCGCTGTATCTGACGTCGGGTTTCGTCTACGAGAGCGCTGCAGCTGCGGAGCAGGCCTTCACCGGTGAGATCGATCATTTCGTCTATTCGCGCTACGGCAACCCCACCGTCAAGATGTTCGAGGAGCGGCTGCGCCTCGTCGATGGTGCGGAGGCGTGTTTCGGCACCTCGAGCGGGATGGCCGCGGTGTTCACAGCGCTCGGTGCCCTGTTGAAGGCGGGCGATCGTCTCGTTGCTGCGCGGAGCCTGTTCGGGTCGTGCTTCGTGGTGTGCAACGAGATTTTGCCGCGGTGGGGTGTGGAGACGGTGTTCGTCGACGGCGACGACAACGACCAGTGGGAAGAGGCGCTGTCCGTGCCGACAACCGCTGTCTTCTTCGAAACTCCGTCGAACCCGATGCAGTCGCTGGTCGACGTGGTGCGGGTGTCCGAGCTTGCGCACGCGGCGGGCGCAAAGGTGGTGTTGGACAACGTCTTTGCGACGCCCCTGCTACAGGACAGCCTCGGCCTCGGCGCCGACGTCGTCGTGTATTCGGGCACCAAGCACATCGACGGTCAGGGCCGGGTGCTCGGAGGCGCCATCCTCGGCAGCACCGAGTACATCGACGGGCCGGTAAAAACGCTGATGCGTCACACCGGGCCCGCGTTGAGTCCGTTCAACGCGTGGACTCTCCTCAAAGGACTCGAGACGATGCCCATTCGGGTGCGGCATTCGACGCAGTCGGCGACGACCATCGCGAAGTACCTCGAAGAGCACCCAGCAGTGTCATGGGTGAAGTATCCGTATCTCGAATCGCACCCGCAGTACGAGTTGGCGAAGAGGCAGATGAAGGGCGGCGGCACCGTCATCACCTTCGCGTTGAAAGCGCCGGAGGGCGAAGGCAAGAAGCGCGCGTTCGGGCTGCTCGACGCGCTGCGCGTCGTCGACATCTCGAACAATCTTGGTGATTCGAAATCGTTGGTGACGCATCCCGCGACGACGACCCACCGCGCAATGGGTCCCGAAGGCCGTGCAGCAGTGGGTCTCTCGGACAGTGTCGTTCGGCTCTCTGTCGGGCTCGAGGACATCGAAGACCTGCTCGCGGATCTGGACCGTGCGCTGAGCTGATGCGTCAGCGGATTCCGAACGCGCCGAGGATGGTTCGGAATTTCGCTGTTGTCTCGGCTAGTTCCGCGTCGGGGTCGGACGCTTCGACGATGCCGCCGCCGGCCGTCGCCACCGCGTGCAGTCCGTCGGCGGCGAGCTCGAGACCCCTGATGGAGACCATCCATTCGCCGTCGCCGCGGTGGTCGGTCCATCCGACGGCACCCGCGTAGAAGCCTCGCGGACCCTCGATACGAGAGATCGCATCCATCGCGGCGGCGCGGGGAACCCCGGCAACGGCGGCCGTCGGATGCAGCGCCAGAGCAAGTTCGAGCGCGGTCGTCGCCGGGTCGCGCAGGACACCCGTGATCGGGGTGCTCAGATGCCACAGTTGCGGAGTGCTGCTCAGCTGAGGCGTTTCCGGCACGTCGATGTCCGAGCACAGCGGCGCAAGGGCAGCCCGAATTTCGTCGACGACGAAGCGGTGCTCCGCCAGGTCTTTCGCGCTGGCCGCGAGCCGTTCGGAGATTTCGGCGTCGGCAACGGGATCGTCACTGCGAGCGGCAGTTCCGGCGAACGGATGGCACGTGACCTTCGGGCCGCGGCGTCGTACCAGCAGTTCGGGACTCGACCCGACGAGGTGTTTACCGGTGTAATCGTCGCCGGCGGGGGACAGGTCGACGGCGTAGCCGTTGCCGAGGGGATCGCCGTTCACCAGTGCGGTCAACAACGACAGCGGATCGATCGGGTGGTCGGCGTGTAGTTGCAGCGATCGCGCCAGCACGACTTTCCGAGCCGATCCTCGCCGCAACGACTCGACGAGTGCCCGCACCCGCTCGACGTGCACGTCGGCGGGTGGCACCTGATCCCCGATGCGGACGGGTGGCAACGATGCAAGCCGCGCGGCAGCGCGCCAGGGGCCGTCGGATCGAAGCACTTCGGTCGGTTCGACGAGCGCTGCGGGACCAGCAACGTCGAACGGCAGCGCCCCGACCACGGCATGGCCGACTCGAACGGCATCGACTGCGTCCATCGGAGAGGTGAACGCGCGGTCGACGCCACGCGCCTCGATGCTGTAGTCGTGTCGCGACAGAACGAACGACACCGGGCTCATCAGAACGGCGACTGCGTGCGTCCGACGAGGTCGGCCACGGAGTTGATCACCTTCGTCGGTCGGTACGGATAGCCCTCCACCGACGTCGTCGTCGAGATGCCGGTGAGTACCAGGATCGTCTGCAATCCCGCCTCGAGCCCGGAGAGCACGTCGGTATCCATGCGATCGCCGATCATCAGCGTGCTCTCGGAATGCCCGCCGATGGCGCGCAACGCCGACCGCATCATCAGAGCATTCGGCTTGCCGACGTAGTACGGCTCTTTGCCCGTTGCCTTCGTGATCAACGCTGCGACGGACCCGGTGGCCGGCAGCGAACCCTCGCGGGAGGGGCCGGTGGCGTCGGGATTGGTTGCAATGAAGCGAGCGCCCTTCTCCACCAACCGGATGGCCGTGGTGATGGCCTCGAACGAGTATGTACGTGTCTCGCCGAGCACGACGTAGTCCGGACTCGAATCGGTGAGCACGTAACCGATGTCGTGCAGAGCTGTCGTGAGGCCGGATTCGCCGACGACATAAGCACTTCCACCGGGCCGCTGGTTACCGAGGAAGTTGGCCGTCGCCAACGCAGACGTCCAGATCGACTTCTCGGGAATGTCCAAACCGGTGCGCGCCAACCGCGCACGCAGATCCCGCGGAGTCCGGATGGAGTTGTTGGTCAACACGATGAACGGAATGCCGTTCGCCTGCAGTTCGGCGACGAACGCGTCGGCACCGGGAATCAAATGATCCTCGTGGACGAGTACACCGTCCATGTCCATCAAATAAGTCCACTGCTGCGGTTCGTCCAGTTCGGTCACCTCACCATTGTGCGCTACCCGCCCGATGTCCGAGGGGTTCGGCCGGAGGGATTCGGCTCGGCGGGAACAACGGGGTCGGTTCGAAAGTTGACTGCAGGCATGACACGCGTAGCGGTAGCAACAGCATTCGGTGGGCCCGAAGTCTTGGCGATCGTGGACGAGGTAGTAGCCGAACCGGCGGCAGGTCAGGTACTCGTCGAGGTCGAGGCCATCGGCGTCAACCCCTTCGACTACAAGTTCTACAGCGGCGCGTTCGGAACGGACGAGTCCGCACTCCCGCTGCATCTCGGTAGCGAAGCGAGCGGCATCGTCGTCGCCGTCGGCAACTCGGTCGAAGGCCCGGGCGGCTCCATTTCCGTCGGCGACGAGGTCATCGTGACCGGCAGCGGTACGTACGCCGAGAAACTCTTGGTGCCCGCCGACGCGATCCTGCCGAAGCCCGCATCGCTGAGCTGGGAGGAAGCAGCGGGGTTGCTCGGGGTTGCAGGCACGTCCAACGACCTTCTCGAGGTCACCGGAGTGTCGAGCGGCGAGACCGTACTGGTGCACGGCGCGGCCGGCGGCGTCGGATCCATCGTCGTCCAGCAGGCGATCGCCCGCGGCGCCCGCGTCGTCGGCACCGCCCGAGCCGTCAACCACGATGCCCTGCGTGCCTACGGCGCCGAGCCGGTGGAGTACGGCGACGGACTGCTCGAACGGGTGCAGGCGCTGGCGCCGTCCGGCTTCGACGTCGCGATCGACACCGTCGGTACCGACGAGGCAGTGGACGTGTCGCTGGCGCTCGTGGCCGACACGGCACGCATCGTCTCCACCGCTGCGTTCGGGCGCGCAGCGGAAGCAGGATTCAAGACGGTGGGCGGCGGCGACCCCGACAGCGCGACACGACGCAAGAAGGCGCGTCTGGCGCTGGTACAGGCGGCGGGGGCAGGCGAGTTCACCGTCCCGATCGCCAAAACCTTTCCGCTCGACGACGTTGCCCGGGCACACGAGGAACTGAAGAACGACCATCCGCGAGGCAAGTTCGTGCTCGTCCCATGATGCGCCGGCATCGCTCTGATCATCGGCGGCGTCCTGCTGATCGAGGCCGGCTAGCAGGTCGACTGCCGGCCGCACCTCCAGCACACAAGTGCCTCACTCCAGCTTGAAACCGACCTTGATCGTCACCTGAAAATGCGCGACGGTGCCTTCCTCGATGTGTCCGCGGGTCTCCACCACCTCGAACCAGTCGAGGTTCTTCAGCGTCGTGTTCGCCCGTGCGATCGCCTTGCGAATAGCGTCGTCCGTGCTCTCGGTGGAGCTCCCGACGATCTCGGTGACGCGGTAGATATTGTCGCTCATTGTGTGTGGCTCCTGCTTCCTCGATGGGATGTCACCGTCGATAGTTCTCCGTCCGACCGCGCTGTGAAACGGTTTCCCCCATATCGGCCGGCAGTTGGGAACACGGCAGTTGGGAACACGGCGCTTCTCGTCGGAGTTGCAGAAGTGGTTGCATCAGGAAAACAGAAAGGCACACTCGTGAGCGTCCACCCACTCGACGATCCCGTCCGCGCGTCGCTGTTCGGCGCTCATGCCCGCTTCGCGCGCCCGCTCGGTCGCAGCATCCGCTTCGATCCCGAGGTTTCGCCGTTCCTGCTGCACCCGCCCGTCGTCGAGAACGAGGACTGGGACGACATCTTTCGACTGTTCGGGCCGGGCGAGATCGTGTCGCTGCAAGGTGTCGAACACAGCCTCCCGCCGGGGTGGACGCCTGTCGACGAGTTCGACCTGGTCCAACTCGTCGGCACCCGGCTCGAGACCCGGCCGTACCCCGACGCCGTCGTTCTCGGCGCCTCGGACGTTCCCGAAATGCTCGATCTCGTCGAGCGCACCAAACCCGGGCCGTTCCTTCCCCGCACCTTCGAACTCGGTACCTATCTGGGAATCCGCGACGCAGGCGAGCTCGTCGCCATGGCCGGCGAACGCATGCACCCGCCGGGCTGGACCGAAATCAGTGCCGTGTGTACCGCGCCGTCGCACCGAGGGCGTGGATTGGCCACCGAACTGGTTCGGGCCGTCGGCCACGGCATCCGCGAACGCGGTGAAGAGCCGTTTCTGCACACCTCCGGAAACAACGTCGGAGCCATCCGCCTGTACCTCTCCATCGGCTTCGAACTGCGTCAGCGAACAAAGATCACCCTCGTCCGCACGCCTGCCCGCGCCGAGTGAGCGAAGATGAGCCTGTGACCGACGACCCCGCAACCCGTCCCGACGAACGCTTCACCCTCGCCAGCGAACGCACGTTCCTCGCTTGGATGCGGACCTCGCTCGGACTCCTCGCCGGAGGCATCGCGATCGTGCACCTCGTGCCCGATTTCAGCACCGGATGGGTCAGGACGACGCTCGGGCTCGCGCTCATCGTCATGGCGGCATCGGCGTCGATCATCGGTTTACGACGATGGCGGCAGGTGCGCCGCGCCCTCGAAGCGGGCGCACCGATGCCGGATTCGAAGGAGTTGTGGTTCTTCGCAGTCGGCATCGGCAGCGTGGCCGTCCTCACCGCAGTGGTCACCGTCATCGGCATCTCGTAAGTCGGTCCAGTGTGCCGGGACCTTCGCGGCGAAGTGCACAATCGAGGCACTATCGGGATACGACGAGGGAGTAGAGCGTGACACAGGCTTTGAAGCTCGGGTACAAAGCGTCGGCGGAGCAGTTCGGTCCGCGTGAGCTTGTCGAACTCGGCGTCCTCGCCGAACAACACGGCATGGACTCGGCGACGGTCAGCGATCACTTTCAGCCCTGGCGCCACGAAGGCGGACACGCACCGTTCTCGCTCGCATGGATGACCGCCGTCGGAGAACGCACCCAGAACATCCAGCTCGGCACCTCGGTGATGACACCGACCTTCCGCTACAACCCCGCCGTCGTCGCCCAGGCCTTCGCGACGATGGGCTGCCTCTACCCCGGGCGCATCATGCTCGGCGTCGGCACCGGCGAAGCCCTCAACGAAATCGCCACCGGCTTCGAGGGCGAATGGCCCGACTTCAAAGAACGCTTCGCCCGCCTGCGTGAATCGGTACGGCTGATGCGTGAACTGTGGCTCGGAGACCGCGTCGACTTCGAAGGCGATTACTACACCACCAAGGGCGCCTCGATCTACGACGTACCCGACGGCGGCATCCCCGTCTACATCGCAGCAGGCGGACCTGTCGTCGCCCGTTATGCCGGACGCGCAGGCGACGGCTTCATCTGCACCTCCGGCAAAGGCATGGAGCTTTACACCGACAAACTGCTCCCCGCCGTCGAAGAAGGCGCAGCCAAAGCCGAACGCGACGCCGGCGAAATAGACAAGATGATCGAAATCAAGATTTCCTACGACACCGACCCCGAGCTCGCCCTCGAGAACTGCCGCTTCTGGGCGCCCCTGTCGCTGACGCCCGAACAAAAGCACTCCATCGAAGACCCCATCGAAATGGAAAAAGCCGCCGACGAACTGCCCATCGAGCAGGTCGCCAAGCGCTGGATCGTCGCCTCCGACCCCGACGAAGCCGTCGAAAAGGTCAAGCAATACACCGACGCCGGACTCAACCACCTCGTCTTCCACGCACCCGGCCACGACCAGAAGCGGTTCCTCGAACTGTTCGAAAGCGACCTCGCCCCACGCCTGCGGAAGTTGGGCTAGCGTCCGGTCGCCCCACCCCCTGGCATCGATGTCACATATCAACGGTTAGACGGTTGCGATGGGCCATCGATGCCGGACGGTCGTTCCCCACCCCCTGGCATCGATGTCACATATCAACGGTTAGACGGTTGCGATGGGCCATCGATGCCGGGGGTGGGTGGGCGGGCGGGGGATCAATCGGCTGAGAGCGCGAACAAACGCATGTCGCGGTCCGTGCGATTTTTGTACTCCCCGTAGACCCGGACCATGTCGTTGAAGGCGTCGTAGATTCTGGTTTTCTCCGGCCCGGTGACGGGTGTGGCGGTGACCGGTATCTTCTTGCCTCCGATGGCGACGGTGGCGCGGGGTTCGGCGAGGAGGTTGGACGTCCACGCCGGGTGGTGTTGCTGACCGAAGTTGCTGCCGACAACGAACAGTCGGTCGCCTTCGCGGTAGTACAGCAGCGGTGAGGTGCGGGGCTTGCCGGATTTGCGGCCCGTCGTGGTGAGCAGGACGACGGGCGCGGCGATGGGCCCCAGGATGGTGAACCGTCCGTTGGTTCGTTCGAGGAGCTTGCGGTCGACGCCTGCGAGGTTGCGAATGACCCACGACCCCGGCTTGGTTGCCGCGAACGCGACTGCGGGTTTGCGGATGATGCTGGTTTCGCTGCCCCAGCGGACGTCGGGAAACGGTGATTCAGTCATGGTCGATCTGACTCCAGCGCAACACCGTCTGTCAACACCGGTACCCGCTACGCTGGCTGGCATGGCCGAGCCTGCTTCGAGCATCTACATCGCCTCACCCGAGGGCGACACCGGTAAATCGACCATCGCACTGGGAGTGCTGCAGATGCTGTGCGCATCGGCGGCGCGTGTCGGAGTGTTCCGGCCGATCGCGAGGTCGACCACCGAAACCGACTACATTCTCGAACTACTCATCGATCACACGACGGCCGACCTGTCGTACGAGCAGTCCCTCGGTGTGAGTTACGAGGCGGTGCATTCCGATCCCGATGCGGCTCTGGGGGAGATCGTCTCGCGTTTCCACGAGGTAGCGGAGCAGTGCGACGCGGTGGTCATCGTCGGCAGCGACTACACCGACGTCGGTAGCCCCAGCGAGTTGAGCTTCAATGCGCGGATCGCGGCCAATCTCGGCGCTCCGGTGCTGCTGGCGCTCCGGGGGTCCGAGCGGTCGGCCGAGGAGGTCGGGCAGCTGGCGCAGCTGTGCCTGGCCGAGCTTCGTCAGCATCACGCGCATCTCGCGGCGATCGTCGCCAACAGATGTGATCCGGACCAGCTCGACGAGATCACCACCGCGCTGGAACCACTGGGCGTGCCCGCGTGGAGCCTGCCCGAAATCCCACTGCTCATCGCGCCGACGATGGCCGAGCTGCTCGAGGCCGTCGACGGTGAAATCTACAGTGGTGATGCGGAACTGATGCAGCGAGAAGCGTTGCGCGTCATGGTCGGTGGCATGACGGCCGAGCACATTCTCGAGCGCCTGACCGAAGGCGTGGTCGTCATCGCACCGGCCGACAGGTCGGACGTACTGCTTGCCCTGGTCAATGCGCACGACGCGGAGGGTTTCCCGTCGCTGGCGGGCATCGTGATGAACGGCGGCATCGAGCCGCACCCCGCTATTGCCCGACTCGTCGCCGGGCTCGGACCGCGCCTGCCGATTCTGACGACCAAGCTGGGGACGTTCGACACCGCTTCCGCCGCAGCCAAGGTGCGTGGCCGCGTGGCCGTCGGATCGCAACGCAAGGTCGACACCGCTCTGTCTCTGATGGAGCAGCGCGTCGATGCGCGAGCGCTCCTCGATCGGCTCGAGCTGGCGATCCCGTCGATCACCACTCCGCAGATGTTCGAGTACCAGCTGATTCACCGCGCGCGTGCTGATCGCAAGCACATCGTGCTCCCCGAGGGCGGCGACGACAGGATTCTCCGGGCGGCAGGACGGTTGCTGCAGCGGCAGGTTGCGCAGCTCACCATCCTCGGCGAAGAAGGCCCGATCCGCAGGCGCGCAGCCGAACTGGGGGTCGACCTGGGCGATGCCCAGGTGCTCGATCCGAAGACCTCGGACTACGCGGAGGACTTCGCCGCCGAATACACGGAGCTTCGTAAGCACAAGGGCATGCGCATCGAACGGGCCCGCGAGGTGATGTCCGACATCTCGTACTTCGGAACCATGATGGTGCACAAGGGAATTGCCGACGGTATGGTCTCCGGTGCCGCGCACACCACCGCGCACACCATCCGCCCGTCGTTCGAGATCATCAAGACAGCCGACGGTGTCGACACCGTGTCCAGCATCTTCCTGATGTGCCTGTCGGACCGTGTTCTTGCGTACGGCGACTGCGCCATCGTGCCCGATCCGTCTGCAAAGCAACTGGCCGACATCGCTATCTCGTCCGCGGTGACATCGGCGCAGTTCGGCATCGAACCGCGCGTCGCGATGCTCTCGTATTCAACGGGCGACTCCGGCAGCGGCGCGGACGTCGACAAGGTCCGCGAGGCCACTCGCCTCGTGCGCGAACGCAATCCCGAACTCCTGGTGGAAGGGCCCATTCAGTACGACGCGGCGATCGAGCCGTCGGTGGCGAAGTCCAAACTCCCCGAATCCGACGTCGCAGGTCGCGCAACGGTGTTCATCTTCCCGGACCTCAACACCGGCAACAACACGTACAAGGCGGTGCAACGCAGCGCGGGTGCCGTAGCAGTCGGCCCGGTACTGCAGGGCCTCCGCAAACCGGTCAACGACCTCTCCCGCGGCGCACTCGTCGAAGACATCGTCAACACCGTCGCCATCACAGCGATCCAAGCCCAGGGTCTTGCGGCGCAGGGTCTCGCGACGCAGGGGAGTGCCGAATGAGTGTTCTGGTCGTCAACTCCGGGTCGTCCTCGGTCAAGTTCCAGGTGGTCGACCCGGAAGCGGGCACGTCCATTGCAACGGGACTCGTCGAGCAGATCGGCGAAACCGAAGGTCGCGTCGTTCTCAGCTACGAGGGTGAGGAAACCGAACAGCGTCGCGAGATTGCAGATCACGGTGTCGGATTGTCCGTCGCGTTCGAGATGCTCGCCGACGCCGGAATCGACCTCGGCAAGGAGGTCAGCGCAGTCGGGCACCGTGTGGTGCACGGAGGCGAGGTCTTCTACGAGCCCACGCTCATCGGCGACGATGTGTGCAAGCAGATCTCCGAGTTGAGTGCCCTTGCACCGCTGCACAATCCGCCCAATCTGCTCGGCATCGAGGTGGCGCGCGAGCAGTTGCCCAACGTGCCGCACGTCGCCGTGTTCGACACCGCCTTCTTCCACGCGCTTCCCGCTGCTGCGGCCACCTACGCCATCGACCGCGAGGTCGCCCGCGCCCACGGCATCAGACGCTACGGTTTCCACGGCACCTCGCATCAGTACGTCTCGCAGCAGGTCGCGCAATTCGTCGGGCACGAGAATCCGAACCAGATCGTGCTACACCTCGGGAACGGTGCCTCGGCGTCGGCTATCAGGGACGGCGCACCGATCGACACCTCGATGGGCCTGACGCCACTCGAAGGCTTGGTCATGGGAACTCGAAGCGGCGACATCGACCCCGGCGTCGTGATGCACCTGCGTCGAAGCGCCGACATGGACGTCGACGCCATCGACGAACTGCTCAACCGGAAGTCCGGGCTCAAAGGGTTGGCCGGGGTCAACGACTTCCGCGCACTCGGCAAGCAGATCGACGACGGTGACGCCGACGCCGCACTGGCCTACGACGTCTACATTCACCGCTTGCGCAAGTACATCGGTGCCTACATGCTCGCGCTCGGCAGGCTCGACGTCCTCACCTTCACGGCAGGAGTGGGCGAGAACGCTGCGAACGTGCGCGCGGATGCGTTGGCGAACCTCGAGGGCTTCGGCATCGAGGTGGATCCCGATCGGAATAGCCAGCGCAGCACGGACATCCGCGTCATCTCGACGGAAGGCTCCACGGTGACGGTTCTGGTGGTGCCCACCAACGAGGAGCTGGCCATCGCCCGAGCAGCCTACGAGGTTGCGGCGCGCTAGAACAGCGACTGCGGCCGTATCGCGTTGGCCAGATCGACGAGGGTGTAACGGTGGGCGCGGTCGACCGCGTTGCGGGCCAGTGCTCGCAGGCCCGTTTCGGTTCCGGTTCGTAGGCCCGTCTCGGTGAACGGTGCACCGAGGATGGGTTCTCGCTCTGCCTCCACCGCATGACCCGAGCGGACCCAGTCCATCGCCATGGCCAGTACGAGCGTGCGCATCTGCAAGGCGCGCGGCTCTCGTCTCGGCAGCATCGCCACGCGGCGCGCGGCCTCGCGGAAATCACCTTCTTCCAGGTCGGTAGCGGGGCGGTCCATCAGCAGCGTCAGCACACTGGTCATGCGGGCAACGGCGTAGTGGCGCGAACTGATCGGAACTTGGTCGAGCACGGCAACGGCCGCGGCCGGATCGCTGCGATACATCATCTGCCGGGCCAACCCGAACGCCGAGCTCACGACAGCCCTGTTGGTCCGCCACACCGCGAGATAGTAGGACTCCGCGCACCGTCGCCACTTTTCGCGCTCGTCGACGTCGGGGAGCGCGGTGCCCTCCATGATGAGTTCCGCGCTTGCCGCGAGGGCGATCTTCGGTGCCAGTTCGCCGGGCATGGCATCGAGAACCTGTTCGAAATGGGCCGACGCGTCGGCGAACTCGCCGCGCAGAAGGCCGATGAGGCCGGCGTACCACTCGACCCGCCACGGGTCGGGGCCGTCGGTGCGCACCTGCTGCAGTACCGAATCCGCGGTGGCGACATCACCGAGGTCGATGTGAGCCTTGACCTCGGCCAGCGTGATCTCGAGACCGCCGGGGGCGCCGTCGGCGAAGCGCTCGATGCCGTTGCGGCGGGCGTGCATCAAAGAGTCGAGTGTCTGCTGAGGCTCGCTGTGCACCGCGGCGGCGAGCAGGGGAGCGCTGGGATCGAGCGGATCGACCAGCGGCACGGGCAGTGCGGATACGACCTCGCGCGCACTGATGCGGTCGCCGCGGACCCTGCCGTCGACATAGGTGTCGGTGCGGCCGACGGACTCCTCGGTGCCGAACGTCGTGCGCGGAGGACTGAACGCCGTGGACAGCCCCGGCCTCTCGCTGCCCGTCTGCAACGCCAGAATCTCCCGGAGTACACCCGTCGCCTGGCTCGCCAGCACCTCGGCCGAGCTGAAGCGCTGCGCCGGATCGGAATTGGTGGCGCGAAGCAGGAGCCGGTGGAACGACGGGTATCTCCGCAGCACTTCGTGTTCGTCGGGTGAGGGAATGCCCGGGTCGTACTTGCCCTTGGTGGACGGCATGTCGAGGGTGAGCACCGCGAGGGTTCGGCCGGCGGTGTAGATGTCGGACGCAACCGTCGGACCCGTCTCCACGATTTCGGGTGCCTGGTAACCGGCTGTGCCGTAGAGATAGCCGAAGTCCTCGATGCCTGCGACGGCGCCGAGGTCGATCAGCTTGATCTGGTCGTCGGTCACCATGATGTTCTCGGGCTTGAGGTCGTTGTACGCCAGGCCGATCGAATGCAGATACGCCAGCGCGGGCATGACCTCGAGGACGTACGCGATGGCCTGCTCGACGGGCATCCGGCTCTTGTCGGCACGCGCGGAAAGGATGTCGCGCAGCGACCGACCGCCGACGTACTCCATGACGATGAAGCCGATTTTCGTGCCGTCGGAGCGTGGCTGCTCGACGAAGTTGTAGATCTTCACGACACCCGGATGTGCCACCTCGGCGAGGAACTGCCGCTCGGCGACCGCGACGGCGTGGGCTTCGTCATCACCGAAATGCAGCAGGCCCTTCAATACGACCCAGCGGTCACTGACGTTCCGGTCGATAGCCAGATAGATCCACCCGAGGCCGCCGTGGGCGATGCAGCCCTGAACCTCGTACTGCCCGACCACGAGGTCGCCGGGTTCGAGCAGCGGGCTGAAATCGTAGTGCGAGCCACAGTGCGGGCACGTCCCCGACGCGCCCTCGTCACCGCGACCGACCGCGGAATTACACTTCCAGCAGAACCTCTTTCGCTCCGGCACCGTCGGATCCGACATGACCGCCGTCGCGGGGTCGACGGGATCGACCCGGGGGATCTCGACGAGACCGGCACCCAGACGCCGCTTGGTGCCGGTGCGGCGCGAGCGCCCCGACCTGGTGCGACCGGACGTGCGCGAAGACCGCACAGGCGGAACCATTGTCGCCTGAGTGCGTTCGACCGCCCGAGTGCGTTCGACCGCTTCTGTTCGTTCGACGGCTTCTGTTCGTTCGACGGCCTGGGTGCGCTCGGAGTCGTCGGTGGGTGCCGACGGGGCAGTTGCTCGTCCTGTCGGAGTTTCGGGATCCGTTGTGCTCATCGGTCAGTCCGCGTACAACGGGAACGGAGGGCCGGGCGAGCTGCCCATGACGGTGAGCCAGCGGTTGTAGAGGCGGGTCCAGGTGCCGTCACCGCGAATGCGCTCGAGGGTGCCGTTGACGAATCGAACCAAGTCCTCGCTCTCCTTCTTGATTCCCACACCGTACGGCTCCGGACTCAGACTGTTGCCGACGATCTCGAGGTACGGATCCTGTGCGGCCAGGCCCGCGAGGATGGCGTCGTCTGTGCTGACGGCGTCGACCTGTCGTTGTTGGAGGACGACCAGGCAGTCCGACCACATCGCGGCGGTCGTGATCTGTGCCGTCGGAATGATTTTCTGCAGACGTCGCAGCGAGGTCGTTCCGTCGACGGCGCACACCCGCCGGTTCGCGAGGTCGGCCACACCGTTGATACCGGATCCGCGTACGGCCAGAACCCGGTGTTGCGCCTGGAAGTACACGGTGGAGAACGACACCTGCTCCTTGCGGGCGCAGGTGATGGTCATGGTCTTGACCACCACGTCGACCGTCGAATCCTGCAGTGCCTCGATGCGTTCGGCGGAGGTGAGGATGCGGAAGTCGACACGATCCGGGTCACCGAACAGGTCGCGGGAAATCTCGCGGGCGATGTCGACGTCGAACCCGACGAGTTTGCCCGTCATCGGGTCGAGGAAGCTGAACAGGTTGCTGCCGGTGTCGAGTCCGACGGTGACGCGTCCGCGCTCTCGGATGGCATCGACGGTGGGCGTCGGCGGTGCGGTGTCCGCGGCGATCCCGGCGGGAGTCGGCCGAAGGCTCGCGGTCGGCCGATCGCACTGCACTTCCGCGGCGTCTGCGGGCGGCAGCTCCGTCGCCGGCCCTGCACCGTCGGGCAGAGGCGGATCGGTGTAGCTGGCGTCGGCTTCCGGCGGCAGTGCGGCCGGCGAGACGCAACTCGCCGACAGCACCGCGACGAGAGCGAATACCAGCAGCGCGAAAAGGCGGTTCACAGGTACTCACGCAACCTCGGTATGAGTCCGACGCCGACAGCGGCCGAGGCGCCGATGGTCAGAACGATTGCGCCGGTGGACAACCCGGCCAGCGAAGTCTTGGCACGCTCGACGTTACCGCGCAGGTCCGTTCGTGCCTGCTCGATACCGTCGGTCAGCATCGCGTCGAGGCGATCGAACGCGGCAGCCGAATCGGCGACGCCGCTACCGGTTGCGATGGTGACCGCGGTGCTGAAATCGCCCACCGCGAGTGCGTCGTCGATACGGTCGTGCGCGCGCTGCCACCGAACCAGCGTCTCGGTCATCTCCGCGTCATCCTCGAACAGCTCTTTCAATTGCGTTGTCTTGTTGCCGAATCCGACATTGAACTCGAGGGTACTTCCGCGTCGGATGAGATTGAGTGTTTCGTCCGAGCGAGCTTGCTGCGCCAGGATGAAACCCGTTGTCAGGCTCTGCAGCGGACCCACGCCGCGGGTGAGCGCACGATCGGTGGCGGTGGCGGAGATCAGTCCGGCCACCAGCATCCACCCGAGCAGCAGAACCACCATCGCCGACGCCGCAAGAAAACCCGGGTTGAGCGTGCGGTGCGTTCGCCGCGACAGGTACATCTGCGCCAACACCAGCACGGCGAGGGTCACCACGATCATTCCGATGGCGTAGACCGGCGGATTGACGAACCGTTCCTGGTCGCCCGACACGCGTCGCGCCTGCTCTGTGTAGAGCCGTTCGGCCCGCGGGAGGAGCGAGGTCTGCATCAGCGCCGACGCCTCACCGAGATACGAGGATCCGACGGGGTTGCCGCTGCGGTTGTTCGAGCGCGCCGTCTCCACGAGGCCGGTGTACACCGGTAGGCCGGCGCCGATTTCGGTGAGTGCGGCCGCAGCCTCCTCGTCGGCCTCGCCGAGACCGCCGGAAGCGCGAACGATCTCACTGCCCGCGTCGCCGATCGCCTGCGCGTAACGGTCGCGCACTTCGCGCGGCTCGAGGCCACCGGCGAGGAATGCGGTGGAGGCAGCGGCGTCGGCGACCGACAGCGCGCCGTAGAGGTTCTGTGCCGAATTGGCGAGAGGCTCGGTGCGGATCAGCAACGCGTCGAGGGTGCGGGCGCGTTCGGCCACCGCGGAGGACGTGACCGATCCGGTGACGAGGGAGACGACGACGAGCACAAGGCCGAGGACGATCATGCGCACCGGGGTGGACGCCGCCAGGCGTCGCAACTCCTGCCGGGCGTCGCTTTCCGATGCCGGAGCGGCCGTCGTGGGAGGAACGGCAGCAGTGGGTGTCGTGCCGACCACATTCACAGGTCCGAGCATATAAGTTTCCGGGCGCCGTACGTACGTGGACGATCGAGTAGTCGCCCAACTTCCTTCACCTAAGGTGGTGGGCATGCGCGGCGACGGTGACGGGTGGGTAGTCGGGGAGAACGGCACGCGGCACTGGGGGAAGCACGGGGCAGCGGGTTTGCTCCTTCGAGCGCCTGCTCCGGACGGTACGCCGACGGTTCTGCTGCAGCAC
>NZ_JBAWFH010000257.1:0-8962 GCF_049591685.1 Rhodococcus sp. (in: high G+C Gram-positive bacteria)
ACTGGGAACTCCGAAGCCCCAGGCGTATCGTCACCGTGAACGTCGACAGGAAGACGTTCTGCCGCTTTGTATTTCAAGGCTGCGTTGATCAACGCAGCGAACAACGGATGCGGGCGAGTCGGTCGGCTCTTCAGCTCCGGATGCGCCTGCGTTCCGACGAAGAACGGGTGCGCCGACGCCGGCAACTCGACGAACTCCACGAGATGCCCGTCGGGTGAAGTGCCACTGAAAACGAGACCGCTCTTCGAGATCTGGTCCCGGTAGATGTTGTTCACCTCGTAGCGGTGCCGGTGACGCTCGGAGACCTCGGTCGAGCCGTAGGCACCGGCGACGACCGAGCCCTTCTTCAACGTGGCCGGGTAGGCACCGAGCCGCATCGTGCCGCCCAAGTCGGCTTCGCCCGCAACGGCGTCTTCCTGGTCTGCCATCGTCGAGATGACGGCGTGCTCGGTATCGGGTTCGAACTCTGCCGAGTTGGCATCGGTCAGGCCGACCGATCGCGCCGCTTCGATGACCATGCACTGCAGGCCCAGGCACAGGCCCAACAGCGGCACCTTGCGCGTGCGCGAATATTCGATGGCGCCGAGCTTGCCCTCGATGCCGCGAATACCGAAACCACCGGGAATGAGCACGGCGTCGACATCGCCCAACGCGGCTTGCGCTCCTGCCGGCGTCTGGCACTCGTCGGACGGCACCCACTTGATTTCGACCTTGGCACGGTGCGCGAACCCGCCGGCACGTAGGGCCTCGGTGACCGACAAGTACGCGTCGGGCAGATCGACGTACTTGCCCACGAGGCCGACGCGAACCGTCTCACGAGGCTCGTGCACCCGTTCGAGCAGTCCGCCCCACACCGTCCAGTCGACGTCACGGAACGGGAGACCGAGCTTGCGGACGACATAGGCGTCGAGACCCTCCTTGTGGAGAACCTTCGGAATGTCGTAGATGGAGGGTGCATCGGGTGTGGAGATGCAGCCGTCGACATCGACGTCGCACATCAGCGCGATCTTGTTCTTCAGGCCCGGCGTGACCTCACGGTCGCATCGAAGGATCAACGCGTCGGGCTGAATGCCGATGCTGCGCAACGCGGCGACCGAATGCTGCGTGGGCTTGGTCTTGAGCTCACCGGAAGGCGCAAGGAACGGAACAAGCGAGACATGCAGGAAGAAGACGTTCTCGCGTCCAACGTCGTGGCGGACCTGACGAGCGGCCTCGAGGAACGGCTGCGACTCGATGTCGCCGACGGTGCCGCCGATCTCGGTGATCACGACGTCGGGCTGGTGCCCCTGCAGGTCGGGCCCGTTCATCGCGAGAATGCGGCTCTTGATTTCGTCCGTGATGTGCGGAATGACCTGGACGGTGTCTCCGAGGTACTCGCCACGACGCTCCTTGGCGATGACGGCTGAATACACCTGCCCGGTGGTCACGTTTGCGAAGCCGGACAGATCGCGGTCGAGGAAGCGCTCGTAGTGGCCGACGTCGAGGTCGGTTTCGGCGCCGTCTTCCGTCACGAATACTTCACCGTGCTGGAAGGGATTCATGGTGCCCGGATCGACGTTGAGGTACGGATCGAGCTTCTGCATGGTGACGCGAAGGCCGCGTGCTGTCAGTAGCTGGCCGAGGCTCGACGCCGTAAGGCCTTTGCCGAGCGAGGACGCAACGCCCCCGCTGACGAAGATGTGCTTTGTGTCAGATCGCGACTGAAGGCGTGACAATGATGCTCCCGTGACCAATCTGCAGGGCTTGCTCCCACCAGAGAGCTGGCAAGAGAGGTAATACGCCGATAATGGGCCTGCTACCCACGGGACTTCACGGTAACACCTTTGGGCCGTTCACCGCGAACGACGCGCGAAATACACCGCTCGTGATCAACGGGCCGGTGCGCCGACGGTGACCGCGGTCGAGTTGGGGCCTGTGCCGTATCGACCCGCAGCGCCGTCCAGCTGCTCCTGCAGAGCGAGAGTCGTGGTGATCCGACCGGCCTCACGATCGGCATTGTCGACGGTGCTCACCCCCGCGGACAACGCCGCATCCGCACGTACGACGGCGACCGGGCCGTTGCCGTCCGCGGCGCCGGTGCGACCTGCGAGTACGGTGCCCGCTCCGCGTGCATCCAATCCTCCGGCAAAGCGCGCGACGATGGCGCCACGATTGCCGTCCTGATCCCCCGCGTTGCCACCGGTGACAACGACTGCGAGTTGAGCAGGCGCGACAGCTCCGTTGTCGTACGCGATGAAACCGCCGCTGCGCAGCGTTTCGAGCGCAAGCGACAACTCTTCCGGCGAGGACTGCGGCTCGGCCGTCTCCGGGTTCAGCAGCAGCACCGACCCCAGCAGATCGCCGGCAAGACTTCCCTGATCGACGGCGCCGGTACGCAGTTGAATACCAGCAGGCACGACGTTGGTCAGACGGGTACGAAGGTCGTCGCCGCTCGCCGCGGAGACGAACGAATCCGTAAGCGACACACGGCCGGTCACTGCCGCACCCGACGACTCGATGGACCGGGTCACACCGTCGACGTCTCCTGGATCGGCGTCGGGTGTCGTGACGACGACGACACTGCGGCTCGCCAGAGCGTCACGAACGACTCGACCCGCCACGGCCGCGTCGAAGCCGTCGGCCGAATTGAGCTGTTCGGTGAGCTGGTTGTTTTCGTTCTGCAGCGCGCCGACTTCGTTTTCGAGATCGGACTTGTCGTCGCGGAGTCCTGATACGAGACCACTCGACAGCAGGCCCGAACCGAGAACCACTCCGACGGCCAGGGCGATGAAGATCGCCGCGATCGAAATCGCATGTTGGCGCATTGAAATCACGCGAGCAACCCCTGGACCCACGTAGCGAACGAGTTCCACATGGCTACTGCCCAATCGAGAACTTCGCCGCCCATGTTGGACACCACCAGGGCAACGATCACCGCAACCAGCGCGGCAAGAATCAGCAGCGCGAACGCACCGCCGGACACGCGGCTGCGATACAGCGTCGCAACAGCTTTGGCGTCGACGAGCTTGGCGCCCACCTTGAGCCGGGTCATGAACGCAGCGGGATTGGTGTTGCGCCGACCACGATCGAAGAATTCGTCGAGGCTGGCCGGGCTGCCGACGGTGACGATGAGCGACGCACCGTGATGATCGGCGAGAAGCAGCGCAAGATCCGCGGGCGCACCGGTGGCGGGGAATGTCATGGCACCGATACCGAGATCCTGAATGCGCTCGAGTCCGTTCGCATGACCGTCCGAATCGGCCGGAAGGACCACCTCAGCACCGCATTTCAGCGTCTGGGCAGTGATGTCCTCGGGATCACCGACGATTAGATCGGGCCGGTAACCAGCTTTCATCGCAGTGTCGGCCCCGGCACCGACCCCGATGATGACCGGTTGATATTCCTTGATGAACGGCTTGAGAGCTTTGAGGTCCTCGGCGTGACCGGGTCCGTCTGCCACAACCACGACGTGGCGATCCTGCAGAACGATGTCGATGTCCGGAACGCCGACACCGTCGATCAGCAGTGGGCTTTCGGTCCGAATGAACTCGATGGTGTTACCGGAGAACGCCTCCAGGTGATCCACCAAACCGGTCTTGGCTTCGATCATCTTGTCGGAAATCTCGGCTTCACTCTGTTCATCGCCCTTGGCGAGGCGGCGGTCGCCGGTGTAGATGCCGCCCTCGTTGAGCCGAATCTTGCTGCCGTCCTTGATCTTTTTGAAGACCTCGGACCCAGCGGAGTCGATGAGAACGATGCCGTTGGCCACGATGGCCTCCGGACCCAGATTGGGATATCGGCCCGAGATAGACGGCGACGCGTTGACCACCGCCAGAACACCGGCTTCGACGAGGGCGTCCGCAGTCAGACGATCCAGGTCGAGCTCGTCGAGTACGACGATGTCACCGGGGCCGACGCGTTTGAGCAGCTTGGCGGTGTTGCGATCGACCCGAGCGATACCACTGATTCCGGGCAGCGAGTCCTGACTACGTGTGAGCAGAGCCGGCATCTTCATGGAACCCATGATGACGCCGACGACACGCCCGACGGCGGAGGCGCGCCGAAACAACTACCACACTGTTCACACGAGCACCAACTGTCTCGAGCCTCATCAGGCGAGCGCGTCGGTCAGTCGGACCGCGCCGATCTGGCCGTCGCCAGCAGCTCCTCGGCGTGCGCCCGACCGGTCTCGGTGTCGTCGAGACCTGCGAGCATCCGCGCGAGCTCCACCACACGTTCCGACGCCGTCAGCGTCTTCACACCGCTGTTGGCGGCGCCCTTCTTCGAATCCGCCTTGTCCACGACCAGATGTGTGTCGGCGAACGCAGCCACTTGCGGAAGGTGAGTGACGACGATGACCTGGTGTGTGCGCGCCAACTTGGCCAGCCGCCTGCCGACTTCGACGGCCGCACGACCACCGACGCCCGCATCGACCTCGTCGAACACCATCGTGGCGCCCTTGTCGGAGCCTGCGAGCACCACTTCGAGAGCCAGCATCACGCGCGATAGCTCACCGCCCGACGCACTTTTGCTGATCGACAGCGCCTGCGCGCCGTCGTGAGCCGACAGCTTGAATTCGACCTCGTCGACTCCGCTTTGACCGGCGTGCACTTCGGCCCCGTCGATGGACAGCGGGGCGGAGTCCTGGGGACCCGCAGAAACCGAGCGCAGATCCAGCTGAAGTTTGGCCTTGCCCATGGCGAGGCCGGCGAGCTCGGCACTGACGGCTTTGGCGAGCTTGGCCGCGGCCTTGCTCCGAGCGGCAGTGAGCTTGCGCGCCGCTGCGACGACCTCAGCGGAGGTTTCCTCGACGCGCACGGAGAGATCGGCAAGGGCATCGGCGGACACGTCGATCTTCGACAACCGCTGGCGTGCCTCTTCGGCCCACGCGATGACGCCGTCGACGTCCGCAGCGTACTTGCGCGTCAGACCCTTCAATTCGGCCTGACGGTTGAGAAGGGTATCGAGCGCACCCGGATCCGACGGCAAATCAGCAAGGTAAGAGGTGATGTCGGCCCCGACATCGGCAACCACCACCATTGCCTCCTTCAGACGCGGAAGCACGTCCGTGAGGATCGAGTCGTCGACGCTCTCGAGCCGGGTACGAGCTTCACCGAGAAGATGCAACGCCGACATTGCCTCACCCGTGTCGTCGGCAGCACCGACCAGCGCGGCTCCGGCACCCTCCGCGGACTCCCGCAGCGAGTCGAGGTCACCGAGCCGACGCACATCGGCGGCGATGGTGACGTCTTCCTGCGGCTCCGGGGCCACTGCGTCGATCTCCTGCAGGCCGAACTGCAGACGATCCGCCTCCTGCGCGAGCTCTCGGCTTCGTTCCGTTCGGTCGATGAGCTCGGTGCGTGCCGCCAGCCAGTCGGTTCGTGCGGCGCGATACTTCTTCAGTGGGCCGGCCACCGTGTCACCGGCGAAACGGTCGAGTGCCTCGAGCTGCCGGTCGGCACGCAGGAGGCGCAGCTGATCGTTCTGGCCGTGCACCGTGAGCAGTGGATCGGTGAAGCCGGACAAAACCGCTGCGGGAACGCTTCGTCCGCCGAGGTGAGCACGAGAGCGACCGTCGGCGTTGACCGTTCGCAGGGCGATGATGGAATCATCCTCGTCCCGTTGCGCCCCCGCCGACTCGAGTACTCTCTCCACCTCGTCGACAACCTGAGACGACGCGGTTTCGGTGCTGAAACGACCCTCGACGACCGCACGATCCGCGCCCAGCCGAACACGTCCGGCATCGGCCCGCGCGCCCGACAGCAAGTGCAGGCTGGTGACGACCATCGTCTTACCCGCGCCCGTCTCACCGGTGAGAACAGTCAAGCCCTCGTGAAACTGTGCACTTGCAGATGAAATGACTCCGAGGCTGTCGATTCGAATTTCTTCGAGCATGATTACCTCGCTCTCCCCCGCCATCCCGTGGTGGGCAACGCGAACTTGGTCACCATTCGGTCTGCGAACGGCGCTGAATCCAGACGAACCCACTTGATCGGTGCGGCCCCACGAACGACTTCGACGCGTCCGCCCGCCGGTAGCTTCAATGTTCGCCTGCCGTCGCAGAATACGAGCGCGTCATGGCCGCCCGCGTCGGTCTCGACGGCAATCAACGACTCGGGACTGGTGACCAACGGCCGCGCGAACAACGCATGCGCGTTGCTGGGAATGACGAGAATGGCTTCAAGCTCGGGCCACACGACGGGGCCGCCGGCCGAGAACGCGTACGCCGTAGATCCGGTGGGAGTGGCAACGAGTACTCCGTCGCAGCCGAACGCCGACACCGGGCGGTCATCGACCTCGAGGACAACTTCGAGCACGCCGAGACGGGAGCCGTTCTCGATACTCGCTTCGTTGAGTGCCCAGCCACGCTCGACCACTCGATCGCCGACTCGGACGGAAATGTCCAACGTCATTCGCTCTTCGATGCGGTAGTCGCGACTGACAACCCGTGCGAGGGCGTCTTCGAGGTTCACCGCCTCGGCCTCGGCGAGGAAACCGATACGGCCCAGGTTGATGCCGAGAACGGGTATGCCGGCACCCTTGGCGAGCTCCGCAGCTCTCAGGAACGTGCCGTCCCCTCCCAGTACCAGCACGAGCTCGCAGCCCAGGGCAGCGTCGGGGCCGAACTCGACGACGTTCAAGTCGAGATCGTCACTCAGATTCGTGTCGGTGCCCTCGGCTCCGATGGCCTCGATGCGACTCGAGTCGATTTCGTCGAGCAACACCCGTAGTCGTAGCCCGGCCTCGCCGAACACCTTGCCGACACGACGAGCGGTATCGGCGATGTCTCGTCGACCCGGGTGAGCGACCAACAGTACCTCGCGGACCGGCTGCGACTGCGACACATCGGTTGTCACAGTGTTCCCTCCGTTGTCACTGCTGTCCCTTCGATAGTCGTGTGGTCGTGGGAAAGACGGTAGCTGTCACTGTGGCCCCTCCTCGACTGCATGATGCACCAGTGCTGCGACATCGCGCTCGGCGGAGTCGCAGCTCGCGCCGGATGTCGATCGAAGCCAGAGGAAGTATTCGACGTTGCCGGACGGCCCTGGAAGGGGGCTCGCGGTCACTCCACGCAGAGCCAACCCGAGACCCGCCGCGGATTCCGCCACCTCGATGACCGACTGTGCCCGCAGCACGGGATCCCGTACGACCCCTCCCGAGCCGACCCGGTCTTTGCCCACCTCGAATTGCGGCTTGACCATGAGGGCCATGTCTGTGCCCGCGTCGGAACACGCCACGAACGCAGGGAGAACGAGCTTCAGGGAAATGAACGACAGGTCCGCGACGACTACCTCCACGGTGCCGCCGATGGCGTCGGCATCGATGGACCGCACGTTGGTGCGATCCACGACATGCACTCGATCGTCGGACTGTAGCCGCCACACGAGCTGACCGTAGCCGACATCGACGGCCACGATCTCACGCGCGCCTCGGCTCAACAGAACATCGGTGAAACCACCCGTGGATGCGCCCGCATCGAGACAGCGCTTCCCCTGCACCGAGAACCCGTCGCGCTCGAAGACGTCGAGCGCTCCCAGCATTTTGTGCGCTCCACGTGATGCCCACTGCACCTCGTTGTCCTCAGCGGAGACCACGAGCGGCGTTCCGGCTTCGACGGCAGTCGCGGGCTTGGTGGCCACGGTTCCAGAAATCTTGACGCGCCCCGCGTCGATCAATTCCACCGCATGTTCGCGTGAACGAGCCAAACCCCGACGAACGAGTTCGGCATCGACGCGTGCGCGTCGTGCCATGTCAGCTCTTGTCCACAGACGACAACGCCTGTACGAGGATCTCGTGAGCGCGCTCGAGGATCTGCGCCTGAACATTCATGTCCATGGGCGCATCACCGTCGGCCGGAAGACGGTCCAGCAGCGTATCGACTTCGGTCTCGACCGCTGCAGGATCGACCGCAGGTGCTTCGGCATTGTGCGGTCGATGCTGTCCTGGTAGTGGAATTGACGCGCTCATCGCAGACAACGCTATCGGATTGATCGAACCGGTGTCCGAGCGCATTCCTCGGTCACCGAGCGATCAGCCGGCGCAATTCCTCGGTACCCGGCCCATCGACCACCACGTCGTCCCAGTCGCCGCCGTGAGCCCAGGCGTACTCCGCTGCCGTCAACAGCCCGTCGACCGTGGTCATAGCGGACACACCATCGTGCGTAATAGTCAACACGCGGCGTTCGATGGACACCGACCAGCCGTCCTTTGCGCCCACGACGGACGCGTCGGCGGAGCCGTTCAGTGCGTTGAGGTCGAACGCGATATGTGTCGGACGCTCGGACTCGATCGCTCGGAGTACGTCGAGCGCGCTGCTGACCCCGGTCAGCACCAACAGCGACGGTATTCCGGTCGCATTCGCGCCGGCGATATCGGTGTCAAGCCTGTCGCCGACAACCAGGGGCCGCGTGGCTCCGCTCAACCGGATGGCATCCTGCATGATCGGCGCTGCCGGCTTTCCCGCCACGAGCGGTTCTGCACCGGTAGCGGTACGGACTGCGGCGACCATGGATCCATTGCCCGGGGCCAACCCGCGCTCGGTCGGCAATGTCGCGTCGGTGTTGGTTGCGACCCACACCGCACCTCCGCGGATGGCGAACGCAGCCTCGGCGAGGATCCCCCAATCGGTACCGGGGTTGTGCCCCTGCACGACAGCGGTCGGGGCGTTCGCCGCACTACGGGCCGGAACAAGCCCTACGAATTCGATTTCACGCGCCAGCGCCTCCGTGCCCACCACGACGACCGACGATCCTGCCGGTACCCGGTCGGCAAGCATGCGTGCTGCGACCTGGGCGCTGGTGACGACGAAGTCCTCCGAGGTATCGAACCCGAGTTCACGAAGGTGCTCGGCGACATCAGACGGCGAGCGACTCGCGTTGTTGGTGACAAAATACTGCTTCTCGACTCCACCGCTGAGCGCCTCGACCGCACCGACGATCGGATCTGCACCCTGATAGACAGTGCCGTCCAAGTCCAGTAGAAG
>NZ_JBAWFH010000258.1:0-7480 GCF_049591685.1 Rhodococcus sp. (in: high G+C Gram-positive bacteria)
TTCGGCACCGACGAGCAGCACCGGCACGGCTACTCACCACCGGCTGGATTCACCACCGGCTTGAATTCACCACCGGCTGAATTCGCCACCGGCTTCGATCACGCCGGCATAGACAATCGGTGACGACGACACAGCGAACGCAGCCACGACGTACGGAGGACGCACGAATGAAAGACGAGACCTCGTCAGGGTCGACAGAGACAGCAGGGTCGGTAGACACATCAGGGTCATCGGTCGGGCAGTCGACGCGCAAGTCCGCGGCCAAGCCCGCGGCCGTTCCGACCGCGAAAGCGTTCGAAGGTGAGGGCACCGACATCAATGCGGGGCTGACCGAACGTCAACGCAAGGTCCTCGAGGTCATCCGTGCATCGGTCACCGAGCGTGGTTACCCGCCGAGCATTCGCGAGATCGGCGACGCGGTGGGGCTCACGTCGACCTCGTCGGTGGCACATCAACTTCGCACCCTCGAGCGAAAAGGTTTTCTGCGCCGCGACCCCAATCGTCCGCGCGCGGTCGATGTGCGCGGTCTCGACGAGGTGCAGGCCGACCACGCGGCGGCAGCGACGGCCGACGGGTCGACTCCCACCGAGGATCAGCTCCCCACGCCGACGTTCGTACCCGTCCTCGGACGTATCGCCGCGGGTGGACCGATTCTCGCCGAGCAGGCCGTCGAAGATGTGTTCCCGTTGCCGCGCGAGCTGGTCGGTCAGGGGTCGTTGTTCCTGCTCAAGGTGGTGGGCGAATCGATGATCGAAGCAGCCATCTGTGACGGCGACTGGGTGGTCGTCCGTCAGCAGAGTGTGGCGGACAACGGCGACATCGTGGCTGCGATGATCGACGGCGAGGCCACCGTCAAGACGTTCAAGCGCACCAAGGGCGAGGTGTGGCTCTTGCCGCACAATCCGCTGTTCGAGCCGATTCCGGGTAACGACGCCGCCATCCTCGGCAAGGTCGTGACGGTCATGCGCAAGCTCTGACAGTAGACCGACGAGGGGCCCGCAACCGGGAATGGTTGCGGGCCGCTTCGTGGTTCGTCGGTGAGCGCTTCGCTACAGGTTGAGGCCTCGACCGATGATCTCCTTCATGATCTCGGTGGTGCCGCCGTAGATGGTTTGCACCCGAGAGTCCATGTAGGCCTTGGCGATCGGGTATTCCTTCATGTATCCGTAGCCACCGTGCAGCTGCAGACAGCGGTCGATGAGCTTGACCTGGTTCTCGGTGGTCCACCATTTGGCCATGGCGGCTTCCTGGACCGTCAGGGTCCCGGCGTTGAGCAGCTCGATGAACTTGTCGACCATGATTCGCGTCGCCGTGGTCTCGGTGGCGAGCTCTGCCAGCACGAACCTGGTGTTCTGGAACTTGCCGATGGACTTGCCGAATGCTTTGCGATCGCGGCAATACTGGATGGTCATCTCCAGCGCGGACTCCATTGCGGCGGCGGCCACGACGGCGATGGACAGTCGCTCCTGCGGAAGGTTCTGCATCAGGTAGATGAAACCCATGCCTTCTTCGCCCAGGAGGTTGGCTGCAGGCACGCGGACGTCGGTGAAGCTGAGCTCGGCGGTGTCCTGGGCCTTCATGCCGATCTTGTCGAGGTTGCGGCCACGTTCGAATCCCGGCATGTCGCGTTCGACGACGAGCAGGCTGAAGCCCTGAGCTCCCTTGTCGGGGTCGGTGCAGGCCACGACGATGATCAGGTCGGCGTTGATGCCGTTCGTGATGAACGTCTTCGAGCCGTTGAGAACCCAGTCGTCCCCGTCGCGAACGGCGCGGGTCTTGATGCCCTGGAGGTCGCTGCCTGTACCGGGCTCCGTCATCGCGATGGCGGTGATCAATTCACCGGAGGCGAAACCTGGCAGCCAGCGCTGCTTCTGCTCCTCGTTCGTCAGTTCGATGAGATACGGAGCAACGACGTCGTTGTGCAGGGTGAATCCGATGCCGCTGTATCCGCCACGGGTGGTTTCCTCGGTGACGATGGTGTTGTAGCGGAAGTCCTTGACCCCTCCGCCGCCGTACTCCTCGGGGACGGCGGTGCCGAGAAAGCCCTGCTTACCGGCTTCGACCCACACGCCACGATCGACGATGTTCTGCTCTTCCCACTTCGCGTGGTTGGGTGCGACGTGCTGGTCGAGGAACTTTCGGTACGACTCCCGAAAGAGGTCGTGCTCGGGTTCGAACAGTGTGCGGTCCACTACGTTGTCCCTTCGAGATACTGTCCCGATCGACGGCGGCCGTGACCTGTTGTGAGGCACGGTGCATCGGCATCGGCTCTTGCCTGCGTCTGCCGAGCCTACGACCGGGCAGGTGACGCAGTCGATGACCGAGCCGTGCGCGATCGGTGACCGAACTACTTCGGCGCAGGTCTAGCGCGGCGATGCAACGCGCGCATGATCGGATATCCGACGAGGATGCCGACCGATCCCCAGGCAATTCCGCCGAGCTCGACCGACCCGACCGGCAGCGTCAGGTCGCCGATGCCCGCGACGAGTGCGGCGGCCACGACGGTGAGATTCACGGGGTCGGTGAAATTCACGTCGTTTTCCGACCAGATGCGGACGCCGAGCAGCCCGATGAGGCCGTAAAGCACCAGCGTCGCACCGCCGATGACACCGTCCGGCACCGTGAACACCAACGCTCCGAACTTCGGAGAGAACGCGAGAACGACGGCCGTCGCAGCGGCAACCCAGTACGCAGCGGTCGAGTAGACACGCGTGGCAGCCATGACGCCGATGTTCTCGGCGTACGTCGTCGTGCCCGAGCCGCCCGCAGCGCCCGCCAGGGTGGTGGCCAATCCGTCCGCGATGAGCGCATCACCGGCGAGGTCGTCGAGCGACTTGCCGGTCATCGCGGCGACCGCCTTGACGTGGCCGACGTTTTCGGCGACGAGAACGATGACGACGGGTAGGGCGATGAGCACCACCGACAGATCGAAGGACGGCCCACGAAACTCCGGTATGCCGATCCAGGCCGCTTCGCGCATGGCGTCGAGTCGGGCCCCGTCGATCTCCCCCATCACGGCGGCGAACACCCAGCCGATGACGACACCGACCAGAATGCCGAGGCGTCCTAGGAGTCCCGGTCCGGCGACGGTCACGACGAGAATTGCGATCAGTGTGACTGCTGCGACCAGCGGCTGGGCCTCGAAGGAGGACGTGGCTGCGGTGGCCAGGTTGAGACCGATCAGCACGACGACGGCACCGGTGACGACGGGCGGCATGACCGCTTCGATGACGCGGCCGCCGGCAAATTTGACCACGAATCCGACCGCGGCGAGTACGACACCGACGGACAGCACGGCGCCGAGTTGGGCGGCGGGTCCGTCGGCCTGTGCGGCGCTCAGGGGCGCGATGAACGCGAACGAAGAACCGAGGTAGCTCGGGATGCGACCTCGCGTGATGATCAGGAACAGTGCGGTACCGATGCCCGAGAACAGCAGTGTTGTGGTGACGGGAAATCCGGTCACGGTCGGTACGAGCAAGGTGGCGCCGAACATGGCGATCACATGTTGCATACCGATACCGACCGTCCGCGGCCACGACAGGCGCTCGTGCGGCGCCACCACCGCTCCGGCAGCGACGTTCTTACCGTTGCCGTGCAATGCCCATCCGAAGTTTCGACTCACGAGGTCGAATCCTAAGGTGTCGGATCAGGGGGTCAGTACCGCAGCGGCCGCAGCTCGGGCCGCAGCCGCGCTGTCGGCACGCAACGCCGCTGCGGCTGCCTTCTCGCACTGCTCGTACGTCACCGAGGCCAGCTTGGCGCCGACGTGTGCAACCGCGGCCGAGGCAGCGGACAGCGATGTGATGCCCATTCCGGTCAGCACGCAGGCCAGGAGCGGGTCTGCAGCCGCCTCGCCGCAGACGCCGACCGGCTTGCCCACTGCTGCACCGGCTTTCGCGGTGTGCGCGACGAGCGCTAGAACGGCCGGTTGCCACGGGTCGGTCAACGACGCGAGCGAGGACGACATCCGGTCGGCTGCCATCGTGTACTGAGCGAGGTCGTTGGTGCCGATGGACAAGAAGTCGACGTGTTCGAGAATGTGCTCGGCAAGTAGGGCGGCCGCAGGAATCTCGATCATGACGCCAGGTTTCAGGCCCCGTTCACGTACGTCCACCGCGAACGCGGCGGCCTCGGCAGCCGTCGCGATCATCGGCGCCATAACCCAGGGGGTAGAACCGGTCGCAGCCGCTGCCGCGGCGATACCGTCGAGTTGGCGGTAAAGAATCCCTCTGTCCTGCTGTGCGATTCGGATACCTCGAATCCCGAGAGCCGGGTTTGCCTCGTCGGCGTGGTTGGCGAAGCGGAGCGGCTTGTCCGAGCCCGCATCAAGGGTGCGAACGACGACCTTGTGTCCGGCGAAGGCATCGAGAACCTGCCCGTAGATCTCGGCCTGCTCGTCCACCGTGGGTTCGCTGTCGCGGTCCAGGAAACACAGTTCGGTGCGGAACAATCCGATGCCGTCCGCAGCCGAGGACCGTGCTGCGCGTGCGCCGGCTCCGTCCTGCACATTGGCGAGGATGTCTACGGCGTGTCCGTCGGAGGTCGCTCCGGGACCGGACCATCCCGACACCCGCTCGAGTTCGGTGCGCGCGGACGTGACCGCTGCGTCGGCCAGGTCGTGATCGGGATCGAGCACGACGTCTCCGGTGCTGCCGTCGACGACGACCACCGTGTCCTCAGGCACGTCGTCGAGGCCCTCGACGGCCACCACGCACGGAATACCGAGCTGCCGCGCGATGATCGCGGTGTGACTGGTGGGTCCACCCAACGACGTGGCAAGACCTACGACAAGGTCGGCGTCGAGACCGGCCGTGTCCGCGGGCGCGAGATCGTCGGCGAGCAGAATCGACGGAACTGCGGGAGTCGGAACGCCAGGCTCCGGCACGCCGAGGATTTCGGCGATGACGCGGTCTCGGATGTCACGTAGGTCGGTGACACGCTCGGCCATGAGCCCACCGAGCTTGAGGAACATCGCCACGAACTGTTCGGTGGCCGCGTCGGTGGCCGACGTCGCCGGGGTGCCGCTGGCTATCGCCTTTTCTGCGGCCCGTAGCCATCCGCGATCCTGAGCCATGGCTGCGTTTGCGGACAGCACCTCCGACGCCGCCCCCGTGGCCAGTTCGGCTCTGCCCCGCAGCCGTGCTGCGACCGTTGCCGCTGCGCGGCGGAACCGTTCGAGTTCGGTCCCCCGCGCCGCCTCGTCCACGACCGAGAGGTCGACGGGCACCTCGGGGCGCCGTCCCGGGCGCATGACCGGTCCGTAGCCGACACCCGGTACGACCGGCGTGCCCCGCAGAACTGCCGAACCCGACAGCGGTACGTCGGTGTTCTGCGATTCGGCCCGAAGCGATCCGGTCATGTGTCCTCCTGGAACTCGAGTGTGGTTCAGCCCGCTCTGCGCGAGGTCGTGTGATCGAGATTACCCCGAGGTCTTGACATGTCAACAGATACGGGCGTAAAACAACATAAACCAACATCACATCGGGTTCGAACACAGCCCGGCCGCACGACCGAACGAACGGAGGCACAGGTGTACGCAGAAGAACGTCAGCAGGCCATCGCAGAGCTCATCAGCACCCGCGGCCGCATCTCCGTCGCCGAACTGTCCTCCACCTACGGCGTCACCACCGAAACCGTTCGGCGCGATCTTGCCGTGCTGGATCGGCTCGGCGTCATCCGCCGCGTACACGGCGGCGCCGTCCCGGCATCGGCACTCGTCGCGACCGAACCCGGCGTCGGCGAACGGGAATACACCCGCGCGGAACAGAAGGACGCGATTGCAGCTGCCGCCGTCGAGTACCTACCACCGGCGGGCGGAAGTGCCGTCCTGGATGCGGGAACCACGACGGGCAGACTCGCCGCGCTACTCCCGAGCGACCGTGACCTGACGGTCATCACCAATTCGGTTCCCATCGCCGCTCGCCTCGCACCGCTCGGCGGCGTCAATCTTCGCGTGCTCGGCGGGCGTGTGCGAGGTACGACGCAGGCCGCGGTCGGCGAGGAAGCGCTGACCGCGCTCGACTGGCTCCGCGTCGATGTGGCGTTCGTCGGCACCAACGCACTGAGCGTCGGGCACGGATTGTCGACACCGGACAGCGACGAAGCAGCCGTCAAGCGCGCGATGGTTCGCAGCGCCAACCACATCGTCGTCTTGGCCGATTCGACGAAGGTCGGCAGGGAGCACCTGGTGAGCTTCGCCCGCCTCGACACCATCGACGTGCTCGTGACCGACGAGGACATCGACGACAAGGACCACAAGAGCTTGATCGACAACGGAATCGAGGTGGTGATCGCATGATCGTCACGCTTACTGCCAACCCGAGCATCGACAGAACAGTCGTGCTCGAATCCGAGCTCGTGCGCGGCGGCGTTCACCGCGCACTCACGACCGTCAGCGACCCCGGCGGCAAAGGCGTCAACGTCGCCCGGGTGATGACTGCGTCGGGTGTGCAGGCAATGGCCGTTCTCCCTGCAGCACAGGGCGACCCGCTGCTCGACGCACTCTCTGCTGCGGGCGTCCGCTACTGCGCTGTACCGACGGACGGTCTCGCCCGCACCAACGTGACGGTCAGCGAACCCGGCGGCACCACCACCAAGATCAACGAGCCCGGAGCCAGGCTCGGCGAGGACACGACGTCCGCACTGTTCGACGCAGTCGTCGACCTCGGAAGGGACGCAACGTGGGTGGCACTGTCCGGGTCACTTCCTCCCGGCGTCCCGGCCGACTGGTACGGCCGGCTCATGCGCGCTCTGCGGTCGACACCGTGCAAGGTGGCCGTCGACACCTCCGACGCCCCGCTGCTCGCACTGGCCGGCTCCTTTCCTGACACCGCGCCCGACCTCATCAAACCCAACTCCGAAGAACTGGCGCAGCTCACCGGCGTAGACGCCCAGCAGCTCGAACGTGCTGCGGCCGCCGGAGATCCGACCGCTGCGGTCGAGGCGAGCCGGCTTCTACTCGAACGCGGGGTCGGCGCCGTACTGGCGACGCTGGGCAGCGCCGGCGCAGTGCTCGTGACGCCGGAGGGCGCCTGGTTCGCCACCCCACCTCGCATCGACGCGATCAGCACCGTCGGAGCGGGCGACTCCTCCCTCGCCGGCTATATCCTGGCGGACATCGAACGATGCGCCCCGGCGGACCGCATCAGACGGGCCGTCGCGTACGGCACGGCCGCCACCGCCCTGCCGGGAACAACGCTTCCCACCCCCGAACAAGCCCATCCCGAACAGGTGACGGTGCATTCAGTCGACTCACTCGACATCCAGTTCGAATCTCCACCCGAAACGTCACAACCCCGAACCTCCCCGTCACCCCGCTCGTCGACACTCTCCTAGGAGCCGTCATGTCCACACCAATCAACGATCCGGCGATCATCGCGGAGGACCTGATCCTCCTCGATGCGGACCTCGGCGAATCCAAGGAGGCTGTCATCGAACGGCTGTCCGAGGTACTCGCCCGCGCGGGCCGCGCCACCGACGC
>NZ_JBAWFH010000259.1:0-10256 GCF_049591685.1 Rhodococcus sp. (in: high G+C Gram-positive bacteria)
GGCAGCAGGTCCTTGACGGTGCTGATCTTGGAGCTGACGAGCAGGATGTACGCGTCTTCGAGGACGGCTTCCTGGCGCTCTGCATCGGTGGCGAAGTACGCCGAGATGTAGCCCTTGTCGAAGCGCATGCCCTCGGTGAGCTCGAGCTGCAGGCCGAAGGTGTTGGACTCCTCGACCGTGATGACGCCTTCCTTGCCGACCTTGTCCATTGCCTCGGCGATGAGCTGGCCGATGGACGGGTCGCCTGCGGAGATGCCAGCGGTAGCAGCGATCTGCTCCTTGGTGTCGATCTCCTTGGCGGAAGCCAGCAGCGCTTCGGTGACGGCTGCAACAGCCTTCTCGATGCCGCGCTTGAGGCCGAGCGGGTTGGCGCCGGCTGCGACGTTACGCAGGCCTTCGCGAACCAGAGCCTGAGCGAGAACGGTAGCGGTGGTGGTGCCGTCGCCAGCGACGTCGTCCGTCTTCTTGGCGACCTCCTTGACGAGCTCGGCACCGATCTTCTCGTAGGGATCTTCGAGCTCGATCTCCTTGGCGATGGAAACACCATCGTTGGTGATCGTGGGAGCTCCCCACTTCTTCTCGAGCACGACGTTGCGACCCTTGGGGCCCAACGTCACCTTTACTGCGTCGGCGAGGGCATTGAGGCCTCGCTCGAGGCCACGGCGTGCCTCTTCGTCGAACGCGATGATCTTGGCCATTGCGAAGTGATCCTCCGGATTGGGGGTGACACATTGCTGGCCGAGCTCGGTGCCCGCGACGGACGACCAGGGGTGTCTATGATCCCCGACCTCACCGTGTCCCGACCTGGCACTCACGTGTCGAGAGTGCCAACTGCATTTCTAGCACTCGACCATGGTGAGTGCAAGGTCGAGCGAAGCTGCGTCGGCTTCTCCCCGGTCACGGACCGATCGACGCGGCGGGTTCGTCCTTCGCCGACGATCGAGCCAGTGCGACGGTTGCCGTGACCATCGCGATCACCGCGACGACCAACACGGCCGTCGTGTTGCGATCGGCTGCCAGATATTCGCCCAGTACGACGAATCCGAGCGCCGAGGCCACGACGGGTTCCATCACCGTCGTCGCGGGCAGTGACGCCTGCAGCGACCCGGCGGCGAATGCCGATTGCTGCAGCGTGATGGCGCAGACGGCCACCGCGATGAGCGCGTACAGCTCCACCGAGGCGATCACGGGGACGAAGCCTCGCGACACCAGGTGGACGACGCCCTTGGTCAGCACGGCCGCCACCCCGAACAGCGCCCCGCCAGCGACGCCCAGCAGCAGTGCCTTGGGTGAACCCGCGCTGCGATGCGCCGCGACCACGCAGACGACGACGAACGGTATGCCGATGAGGCAGACGAGCACCCAGTGCCGCGCTTCGGCGCGTTCGATGCCGGGTTTCGGATCGCCGACGACGACCAGGATTGCCACCGAGGCCGTGAGGGCCGCAGCCCAAAGCCACTCACGCGCTGCGATGGCGCGGTGCCCGAACCGTGCGCCGAGGGGCAGTGCAAACAGCAGCGACATCACCAGCAACGGCTGCACGAGCAGAAGCGAACCGAGCCCGAGTGCGGCCGCCTGCAACCCGTACCCGGCGAACCCGACAAGGGTGCCGAGCCACCAGACGGGCTGCTTGACGAGGGAGGTGATCGGCCCGATCACGCCGACGTCTTCGGCAGGTACCTCGGCAGCGGTTCGTTGCCGGACCACCGTCCCGATGGCGATGCACAACGCGGCGCCGAGCGCGAGAAGCACCACCAGCAGGGTTTGCGGCACGCCTTCAGACCCTAATCGGCAGACGTGCCGCGGGCGAGGCGAAGCACACAGCAGTTCGCGTCGACGCGCGCGGGTCCGTTATGTTGTTCTCGGCATTTGACCGAAAAGTACGAGATCCGAACGTGGTCGGCCCGCGCTGACGACAGCATCGGCCGCCGTCCACGATTCGCATACGAAATCGTGAGGACGTAAGCGTCAATTGAATACCAAGAAGCCCAACCCGGTGAAGGAAGCGTGGGCCGGGCTGCGCAAGCCCGTGTTCATCCCCGCGTCGATCATCATTTTCGCCATGATCGCGTTCGCGGTCGTGTTCGCCGGAACCGCCGAGGGCGCGTTCGAATCGCTCAACGAGGGCATCACTGACGGCGTCGGCTGGTGGTACATCCTCAGTGCCACCATCTTCGTGGTGTTCGCGCTGTACTGCGGCATCAGCCGCGTCGGCAACATCCGCCTCGGCCGTGACGACGAGAAGCCCGAGTTCGGCGTCCTGTCCTGGTTCGCGATGCTGTTCAGCGCGGGCATGGGCATCGGCCTCGTCTTCTACGGCGTCGCCGAGCCGCTGTCGCACTACGTGACGCCCCCCGAGGCCGGCCGCGTTGCCGGCAGCACCGATGCAGCCGCCAACCAGGCCATGGAACTGACCATGTATCACTGGGGCCTGCACGCGTGGGCCATTTACGTCGTGGTTGGCCTGGGCCTCGCCTACATGACCTACCGTAAGGGTCGTCCGCTGTCGGTCCGCTGGATTCTCGAGCCGCTCCTCGGCCGACAACGAATCGAAGGTCCCATCGGCCACGCTATCGACACCGTCGCGATCATCGGCACACTCTTCGGTGTCGCCACCTCGCTCGGATTCGGCGTCCAGCAGATTTCCGCCGGTCTGGAATACCTCGGTTGGATCGAGACCAACAACTGGCTGATCGTCGTTCTCATCGTTTTCGTCACCGCACTTGCCACCTTCTCTGTGGTCTCCGGTGTGTCGAAGGGCCTCAAGTGGCTGTCGAACATCAACATGGTTCTCGCCGCGGCACTTGCCGTATTCGTCCTCGTTCTCGGCCCCACCCTGTTCCTGCTGCAGTCGTGGGTGCAGAACATGGGCGGCTACATCCAGGCGTTCCCCGAGCTGATGCTGCGTACTGCGCCGTTCGCCGACGACGGCTGGTCCGGTGCGTGGACCATCTTCTACTGGGGCTGGTGGATGAGCTGGGCACCGTTCGTGGGTATGTTCATCGCCCGTATCTCGCGAGGTCGCACCATTCGTGAATTCGTCTTCGGTGTTCTGCTCGCACCGACGATCATCGCGTCGATGTGGTTCACCATCTTCGGTGACGCGGGCATTCTGCGTCAGCGCGACGACGGCGACATGCTCGTCGACGGAGCAGTGAGTACGAACACCAGCCTGTTCCAACTGCTCGACGGCTTGCCGCTGGCGACGATAACCAGTGTCCTTGCGATTCTCGTAGTGGTGTTCTTCTTCGTCACCTCCTCGGACTCCGGCTCGCTGGTCATCGACATTCTGTCCTCCGGTGGCAACCTGGACACTCCAAAGATCACTCGCATCTACTGGACGACGCTCGAAGGCGTCGCCGCAGCGATCCTCCTACTGGTCGGGGGGTCAGGTTCACTGACGGCACTACAAACAGCATCGATCGCCACTGCTGTGCCGTTCTCGATCATTATGGTTCTGGCATGCGTGTCGCTGCTCAAGGCGTTCCGCTACGACGTCGCCACCACGCCTCGCTACCTACGAGTGACGGCTACGCCCGCAACCGAAACACCTGAGGAAGCACTGGCTGTCGGAGCCGAGGCCGCGCCGAAACCAGCCCGTAAGGCCGGCATCTCGTCGACGTTCTCCGGTCTCGGACCGTCCCGCGACGGCCTCGCAGTGCCGAACAACGGAGGGCACATGGTCGTTGCCGTGCACGAGGTTTCGAGCGAGTCACTCGCGGTCGATCCGGCGACCGGTGAAGTGGGGTACTCACACGACAACGCTCCCGTCGATCCACTCGGCGGCGAATCGTTCGACACCCCGGAGTTCGCCGATTCCGCGGAAGGGCACGCGCAGAAGAACGCCCAGTAGCACCGTCCATCCAGCGAAGGGCCCGGCTCACGCCGGGCCCTTTCTGCGTCGACCGCCGCCCTCGTCCTGCGAGTCCTGACCGCCTGAGGTCGCGAAAGGGCCTGAAACTACTGCGCGGGCGTGTACTGCATCTGACGTGCCGTAAGTCTCGCCGTCTCCTCGCCGACCAACCGACCGATCAAGTGCAGCGACAGGTCGAGGCCGGCACTGATTCCTGCCGACGTGGCAATGTCACCGTGATCGAGAAAGCGGACATTCTCGCGAACTTCGAGTTCGGTCCGGCGCGAACGCGATTCGCCGATGTCCTCCCAGTGCGTGGTCGACGCCTACCATTACCACCTCGAACGCCGGCTCCCCCATCTCGCGTTCGGTGATGCGGTTCGCGACGGAGAACACCTCGAACGGGCCGCACGCGTCGAGGACCTCGACGTCGTCGAACATCAGAATCGCCAACGACCTCGTCACGAGCTGGTCGTGGTGACGATGATCGGAACCATCACCGCAGCCATGACGGCGGTGTTGACGTCCTGCACGGCTTTGCGCACTGCGGCACTCGCCCAATCGCCTTCGGCGATCTCCTTGGCGCGCTTGGCGGCCGCCTTCTTGTCGACGCCCGGCAGCACTTTCGGGATGGCGTCGATCGCGGCGACCAACGAGATCAGTGCGGAGATCTCGGGAGGAGGCGTCGTACCGTCGACGATGGCACTGCCGATCCACTGGCGCGCCCAATCCTGACGTGTCGTATCGCGGGCGGGCCACGTCGTCGTGGGAAACAGGCCCAGGATTTTGTCGCGTCGTTCGGTGACCAATCCCCGGTGCGCCAACCGGGACCCGACCTCCTCGGTCAGCTTTTTCTGCAGCTTCTCGATTGCCTTCTGCGGCTTCATCGGATTCTTCTCCCCACCGATGACCGCGTGCGCCCGCGCGAGAAGCGGGTCCGTTGGCGGCGGGCCGGAGACGACCAGACGACCGTCCTTCACCGGCTCACCCCTGCCGGTGATTCGAACGGAACCGTTCATCGCCAGCTCCAACACCAGCGCACCTGCGAGAACTCGGGGAAACTTCGTACTGTCGACCATCGGCTTACCGGTGTTGTCGTCGACCAACAGCACGAACACGTCCTCCGCGATCAGCGTCATGACCCGAGCGTACCGACGACGTACGGATAGGACAGTGCGATCATCTTTTCCAGCACCGCCGGATCGATGTCGGCCAACTTGTTGACATACAGGCACCCGGCCCCGGTCCTGTGCTTGCCCAGTTGCCCCAGCATCGCCTTCGACTCCGGCTCGTACGTGAGTCCGTAGATCGCGAGCGACGCTGTACGCGGCGAGAACCCGACTGCGAGGGCGTCGCCTTCCCTACCGCTGTCGTAGCGGTAGTGGTACCGGCCGTACCCCACCATCGTCGGACCCCACATCACCGCCGGTTGGTCCGTGATGCGCGCGAACATCTCGTGCAGCACCAGGCCATCTGCCCGTCGGACGGGATGTTCGACGGCCCCCAGCCACCGGAGAGCGTCGACGTCGGTGGGTCCGGTCTTGTTCTCGCTCATCTCAGTTCAAGTATTTCTGCCAGTCCGCGGGCACCCGATCCTTGGGGCCGGGCGTGCCCTGATCCGGCGGGTGATGCTGCGGGGGAGCAAGATCGGGCCCGTCGTACATCAGCTCGTCGGCGTAGCTGTAGTACCAGCTCTCCCCCGGTTCGAAGCTGCGAATCAGTTGGTGCCGGGTGCTCTCGGCATGCTTGCTCGCATGCTGGGACGGCGACGAATCACAGCAGCCGACGTGACCGCACTGCGCGCACCGTCGCAGATGGAACCACCAGCCCTTCGATGTGGTGCATTCGGCACACCCGGGGCCCGACGGGGGAACCGTGGTGTCGACTCCGGGAATTTCGTCTTCGCTCATCTACGTCTCCTCGGTGGCGTTCTCCGCCGGTGGATGGATCGGGAGTCGCACGACGAAGCGTGTGTTCCCTGGTTCGGACGTCACGTTCAGTTCTCCGTGATGCTTCTTCACCACGATGCGCCAGGAGATGTCGAGTCCCAGGCCGGTTCCCTCGCCGACGGGTTTCGTGGTGAGAACGGTTCGAAGATGCGCAAACGGATATCCGCCGGCACTCCGGGACCGGTGTCTACGATCTCGATCTGTACCTGATCGTGGTCGACCGATGTGCGCACCGTCAACGTGCCCGCGCCGCCCATTGCCGCCGCCGCATTGTCGATCAGGTTGGTCCACACCTGGTTGAGTTCGGCTGCGTACGCCGGGATGTCGGGTATCGCGTCGTATTCTTTGACGACCGTGACGCCCTCACCGATCTTCCGACCGAGCATGACGAGTGTGCTGTCCAGCAATTCGCGTACGTCGACGGTTTGGTACGGCGCCCGATCCATCTGCGAATACTGTTTCGCCGCACCGACGAGAGTGGACACCCGCGTCGTCGAATCCGCGATCTCGTTCATCAGCAACTCGGTCTCGACCGTGTAGTTGAGCCACCGGATCGCACCTTCGAGCGTGGTGGCGTCGAGGCCCGCCTGCACGAACGTCGGTGCCAGATCCCAACCACCGGATATCTCGCGGTCGTCGAACCAATCAGTCAACTCGTCCTCGCGATCCGACGCCTCGAGCGGAGAAAGCTTGGGCGCCTTCGCCACTAGCTCGACGGCCTCCTCCTGAAGCCCGACGAGCGAGGTGAGCGCGCCTCGGTCCAGCGTTCCGTTGGCGGTCATCTTGAGCTTGTGACGCATGTGCGCGACGCGATCACGAAGCGCCGACGTAGCGCGCACCGCTGCCGCAGCGGGATTGTTGAGCTCATGCGTCAGCCCTGCGGACAACTGCCCGAGCGCCAACAGTCGCTCGCGCTGCTCGATGACCTGAGTGGTGTTGCGCTGACCGAAGAACAAAAGGTCCAGCAGATGCAGCGCCATCGGAAACCACTCGGATACGACCTCGGCGAAGCAGTCCGCGTCGAGCACGAAGAACTGCGAGGTGGACGTGACGCGCATCGAACCCTGATAGACCTGCGGCGCCCGCTCCCGCAGATACGCCTGCCACGCACCGGCATACACCCCGCGCTGAGACGTGCGATTGACGACGAGATCTTCCGCACCCGACCTCTTGCTCAACACCAGCGAGCCGTCGATCAACACGTAGAAGCACGTCGCCGGATCACCCTCCGCGTACACCGGACCGGGTTCGATCGTCTCGAGGCGGCCCTCGACGCACAACTTCTCGAGCTGCTCGTCGGTAAGCTTCTCGAACAGGAACAACGTCCTGAGCAGGTCTGGGCTGCACTTCACCGGCGCGCTCATGGATTTTCCAGATATCGGTGCACCAGCATAACCGCCATCGCACCCTCGCCGACCGCCGACGCGACGCGCTTGGCCGACGCCGAGCGAACGTCACCCGCAGCGAACACGCCGGGAACGCTCGTCTCGAGATGGTGCGGCAGACGGTCCCTGTTCCACCCCGCAGGAGCCTTACCGTCGACCACCAGATCCGGACCGGTGACGACGAACCCGTGCTCGTCACGCACCACGAAACCGTCGAGCCAATCGGTACGGGGCGCCGCGCCGATGAACAGGAACAGATAGTGCGCGGACACCGTCTCCTCCGCCCCGGTGGCGCGATCGTGCAGCGTGATGAACTCGAGGTGATCGTCGCCCGCTACGCCCACCACCTCCGTGCTCGTGCGCACGGTGATCCGCGGATGCTCCTCGATCTGTTTGACGAGGTAGTACGACATCGACGCTTCCAGCGACTGCGCCCGAATGAGGATGGTGACCGACTTCGCGCCGCGCGCCAAATAGACGGCGGCCTGACCGGCCGAATTGGCGCCACCCACGATGTACACGTCCTCGTCGGCGCAGCCGGCTGCCTCGGTCATCGCCGACCCGTAGAACACGCCCCGACCGGTGAAGTTCTCGATGCCCGGCGTACTCAGCCGCCGGTAGGCCACGCCCGTCGACAGAATGACCGTCTGGGCGTCGATACTGCGGCCGTCGGCGAAGCGGACCGTACGAGCCGACCCGTTGGCCTCCAACGCCACCACATCCTGCGTCGTCACGACCTCGGCGCCGAACTTCAACGCCTGCCGCCGAGCACGGTCGGCAAGCTGAGCACCGGATACACCGTCGGGGAAGCCGAGGTAATTCTCGATCCGCGAACTCTGGCCGGCCTGACCACCCGCCGCCGTGCGCTCGATGAGCGTCGTGCGTAGCCCCTCCGACGCGCCGTACAGAGCCGCACCCAACCCTGCCGGACCACCACCGATGACGACGAGATCGTAGAAGCCCTCCGACGGAGACGTCGTCAATCCCAGATGCTCACCGAGTTCGGAATCGGTGGGCGCGAACAACGGGGTACCCGCGGCCGTGACCACCACCGGACACATCGTGTCGTCGACGCCTGCCGACGACAACAGTCTCGCGCCCTCCGGCTCGTCGGCCATGTACCAGCGATACGGCAGCTGGTTACGAGCGAGGAACTCGCGGACCTCAAACGACCGAGCCGACCAGCGATTGCCGACGATCTTGGTCTCCTCCACCGGCCGATGATCCGACGACGCCCATGCCTCGAGCTGCGTATCGAGCACCGGGTACAGCTTCTCCTCCGGCGGATCCCACGGCTCGAGCAAGTAGTAGTCGAGATCGATGACGTTGATCGCGTCGATGGCCGCATCGGTGTCGGCATAGGCAGTCAGCAGCACCCGTCGCGCCTGCGGGTACAGGTCCATCGCCTGCTCGAGGAATTCCATGCCGTTCATCAGCGGCATCCGGTAATCGGCCAACAACAGAGCCACGGGTTGACCACGCAGCTTGAGTTCTTTGAGAGCGTCGAATGCTTGGGCGCCGGATTCGGCGCGGATGATGCGGTACTGCTCGCCGTAGTGACGACGAAGATCGCGGGCGACGGAGCGGGATACTCCCGGATCATCGTCGACGCTGACAATTGCAGCTTTCATGACCCTCCCGGTCGGGCGTTACTCGAAGTGCAAGTATGCCGCCGAGGAGGCGAAACCGTGGGGTCAGAGCTGACCGCGCCTGACCATGTCGATTTCGCCGGGAGTAAGCAGACGCTCGAGCTTTTCGCTCGGCCAGGTGCGAGGTCGGCCGCTCATGCGAGCGGTCTCCAGCAGCGGCACGCCTGCGCTGGGTCGAGAAAACATCGAATGAAGGTTCACGATCGATCACTCCGAACAAATGAGTTGTGGCTTGATTCCTCGTTGTTTCTATCGACCAGTGTTCGCCTCTCGTTACCCGAAACGCGCGAGGCGCGCGGAACAAGTTTTGTCGACATAGCGCCGGGGTACTGTGCGCTGACCATCGGGCAATCGGGGAGCCACCAGTGAATTCGTCACCCAGCAACGCCGCACAGAACGTACAGAACAGCGACCTCTTCGAAAAGGCAGCCAGAGTCGGACACTTCGTCAGCGGCCTGCTCCACATCCTCATCGGCTACATCGCCATCCGCCTCGCATTCGGCGAAAGTGGCAACGCCGACCAGTCCGGCGCACTGGGAACCCTCGCCGATCAGCCCGGTGGACGAATCGCACTGTGGATCGCCGTCGTCGCCTTCGTCGCCCTCGCGCTGTGGCGGATCGTCGAAGCCATCGTCGGCAAGAAGTCCGACCAGGACTCGGGCAGCGCAATGGACCGTCTCAAAGCAGGCGCACTCGCAGTCGTCTACATCGTCTTCGCATGGACCACCTTCCGATTCGCCAGCGGATCCGGCCAATCCAGCGGCCAGCAGAACGCATCGATGACCGCGAAGTTGCTGGAGAACGGCGCAGGCAAGTTCGCCCTCATCGTCGTCGGACTCGTCATCATCGGCGTCGGCGGCTACCACGTCTACAAGGGCGTATCGAAAAACTTCCTCGACGACCTCGAAGGCCACACCGGCAAAACCGTCGAACACCTCGGCCTGATCGGCTACGTCGCCAAGGGCATCGCGCTCGTCGGCGTCGGCGCCCTCGTCATCGGAGCCGTGTTCACCTCCGACCCCAGCAAAGCCACCGGCCTCGACGGAGCCATCAAAACCCTCGGCGCCCAACCGTTCGGCCAGATCCTGCTGATCCTCGCCGGCGTCGGCATCGCGCTCTACGGCATCTACTCCTTCGTCCTCGCCCGGCACGCCCGGATGTAGACCTCGTTCAGGCCACGCGTCGAACCTCCACCCAGCCGTGTTGGCGCACCTTCCGACTGTTGGCGCAGGTTGCAAACCGCGCGGGCGGCTGAAACGTGCGCGGATGGTCGGTGACGGGGCGCTGAGCGGGACCGGACCGGACGGGCGCTGAGCGGGCACGCGTCGAACCTCCACCCGGCCGCGTCCGCGCACCTTCCGATTGTTGGCGCAGGTTGCAAACCGCGCGGGCGGCTGAAACGTGCGCGGGTGGTCGGTGG
>NZ_JBAWFH010000260.1:0-7048 GCF_049591685.1 Rhodococcus sp. (in: high G+C Gram-positive bacteria)
GCAGCAGACTTGGCCGAGGAGGGCGCGTTGACGATGGCAACCAATGCCACCCTCCCGCCCATGCAGTACGTCGACGGCAACGGCGAGGTGATCGGCATGCGCGTCGATCTGGGCAAAGAGATCGCGAAGCGGCTCTGTTTGTCGCCGAAGTTCGTCAACATCGAATTCGAAGCACAGATTCCCGGTGTGCAGAGCGGTCGCTGGGACATGATCGACACCGGCATGTTCTACACCCCGGCCCGAGCAGAGACCATCGACCTCGTACCTTACGAGGTTCAGGCTGTGTCCATCTCGGTGCCGTCCGGCAATCCCGAGGGGATCGCGTCCATCGACGATCTCGCAGGGAAGACGATCGGCGTCGAGGCGCCGGGGTACGAGTTCGACACCCTCACCGCGCTTGCCGAAGAATTCGTCGCCGAAGGCAAGGCGCCGATGACGGTACAGACATTCAAGACCAACGCCGATGCCTATCAGGCACTTTCGGCCGGGCAGCTCGACGGTACATCCATCGTCGAATCCGTCACATCCTTCTATCAGGAAGACGGCCGTTTCGAGACAGCTGTCGGTGGCATCAACGAAGCGCCACTCGCGATGGGCTTCGCCAAGGGCAGCAAGTCCGCGGCCGAGGTCGCTCGCGTGCTGTCCGAGATGCGTGACGACGGCTACCTACCTGATCTGTTCGAGCAGTACGAGGTAACCGGCTACGTGGGCGACATCGCCGTGAGCACAGGGCCTCTCGAAAGCTGAGCGAACGCTTCCTCTAGTCGAAAGGCACCCGTATGTGGTCCTGGGACGCATTCTTTTCCATCCTGACGAGCACCCAGCTTCTCGAAGGTGCGTGGGTGACGATCTGGCTCACCGTGGTCAGCATGATTCTCGGGTTGGCACTCGCGGTCGTGGTTGCCGCGGCACGATCGTCGAAGCTGATGCCGGTGCGCGCCGTCGCGGGCTTCTACGTGTGGCTGATGCGCGGCACACCGCTGCTCGTGCAACTCGTCATCATCTACACGGGCCTGCCGCAGGTCGGTATCAAGCTGGGAGTCATCGAGGCCGCCTTGCTCGGGCTCGTGTTGAACGAAGCGGCGTACCTGTCAGAAATCGTGCGCTCCGGCCTGCTGTCGGTGCCCACCGGTCAGACCGAAGCTGCGCGTGCTCTGGGGATGTCGCCCACCAAGGTCTTTCGCGTCGTCGTTCTGCCGCAGGCGATGCGCGTGATGATTCCGCCGCTGGGCAACAGCTTCAACGGACTGCTGAAGACGACGACCCTGGTGTCGGTCATCTCTGTCCAGGAGTTACTGCGCAAGACCCAGTTCCTCGTGCAGGTCAACTTCCGGGTGCTCGAGGGTCTGTGCGCTGCGGCGTTGTACTTCCTGGTGCTCACAACATTGTGGGGACTGATACAGACGATGATCGAAACGCGAGTAGGGCGAGGCTACGACCGCAACTACAAGCGCAAAGGTGCCCCGTCGAAAAAGCTCGACGAGAGCGTGATGGAAGCCGAGGCCGTGAACCGATGATGTCGAACAGTGCAATCGCGGCGACAAAACCGCCGACCACGACGATGGTCGAAGTGCGAAACATGACGAAGGCGTACAACGACCTGGTGGTGCTCGACGGCATCGACTTCACCGTCGACAAGGGTGAGGTGGTGCTGCTGCTCGGTCCGTCGGGCAGTGGGAAGAGCACTCTGCTGCGCACCTTGAACTGCCTCGAGACCATCGAGTCGGGAACCGTACGGGTGTGCGGGGAGATGATGGGGTTTTCCGAGGACGAGAAGCGTACGCCGTTGTCCGAAGCGCAGATCGCGAAGCAGCGGCACCACACGGGAATGGTGTTTCAGAGTTTCAATCTCTTCCCGATGATGACGGCACTCGACAACGTCGCCTCCGGTCCCCGCCACGTGTTGGGCACCGACAAGGTGCGTGCGCGCCGCCAAGCGCAGGAGCTACTCGACCTCGTGGGCCTGGCCGACAAAGGCGAAAACTATCCTTCGCAGCTGTCAGGTGGCCAGCAACAGCGCGTGGCGATCGCCCGAGCCCTGGCGATGAAGCCCGAAGTGATGCTGTTCGACGAACCCACCTCCGCGCTCGACCCGGAAATGGTCAACGAAGTCCTCGACGTGATGCTTCGTCTGCGCGACGAGGGAATGACCATGGTCGTCGTGAGCCACGAGATGGGGTTCGCCAAAGCCGCAGCCGACCGAGTGGTGTTCATGAGCGACGGCAAAATCGTCGAAGAAGCCCCTCCGACGGAGTTCTTCGGCAATCCCAAGAATCCACGTACACAACAATTCCTGAGTCGAATCCTCTGACCGCGCAGCCATTACGCGGTAATCGACAGTGAACCGATACGGCCGTCGGTCTCGTGGAACTCGTATCGAAGCTCGACGCGTCCGCCCGGGAAGTTGCCTTCGAGCAGGGTGACGACGACGGTAACCCCGTCGGTTTGCTCGAGGCTCAGCCGGGTCGACGTTGTGGTGAACTCGCTGGCCGGGCCGGTGAGCCAGGCGAGTATCGCTTCCCGACCGCGGTAGGTGTGGCCGTCGTCGAGCACCGTCGCATCATCGGTGAAGACGTCGACCACCTGCGCCCGGTCCGGTCCGTCGGAGAGTGTGAAGTAACGGGCAACGATGGGGGAGAGGGTTTCTGTCGTCATGAAAACAGCGTCGACGTTCCCGTAGGGGGAAGGTCAAGCCGATCAGCGTCTGCCCGACGATGTCGTCGAGTTCTCGGGGCACCGTGACCGGCCGGAGCCGCTCGGCCAGAGCCAGCACCTCTGTTGGGAACCAGGCACCCCTGCTCGGCGGCCGATACGTGGCCAAGGTTGGCAAAAGGGATGCCAGCTCAGCCACCGGGCGTCGGCTCAGCAACCAGCTATCGGCTCAGCCGCGTTCACCGACCGAGAGTGCACGGGTGACGCTTGCTTCGGCGAGCCCCATGCTGGTGGTCATGCCGATGCCGGTGGTGACGGTGACGATGTGGACACCGGTCATGGGTGCAGCGAGCAGGAACTCCGAGCCCGGGGCGGAGCTGTAGACACCCTGCCATCGTTCGGTGACGTCGATGCGGTCGACGCCGAATATCGCCTTCGCTTCCCAAAGCAGTACTTCGAATCCTTCTTCGCTTTGGAAAGGCGACGTCGTGATGTCTCGAAAGTGGGTGTCGCCGATCAGGATCGAGCCGTCGGGCTGCGGGGTGTACATCTGGTGGAGGTCGATGTCTACGTACTTGGCGAACTTGGACCGCAGCCGTTCGGCCAGCAGGGGAGTCGCAGCCAGGCCGGCGAATCCGGAGTACCGGAGCAGTGACCATCCCGTGAACAACGGCGTGGGCAGCGGGAAGGCGAGAGGCAGCACGCCGCGCATCATGTGCAATCGGCACCGCACGAGCCCGCCGTCCTCGGCGTATTCGGGGAAGAGCCGGTCGATGTCGTGGTTCACGGTGACGAAGACGGTGTCGGCTGCAATCCGGCCCCGGGTTGTGTGTACGACGCCGGTATCGAATGACGTTGCTGCTGTGCGCCAGTGGAAGTCGACGCCGGAGCGTTCCAGCCACCGCGCTATCGACGGCGCTGCGGTGCGGGGGTCGACCTGTAGGTCATCGGGCATGTACATGCCGCCGACGACTCCATCGCCGGAAACAGGCAGGCGGTCGAGTATTTCGCGGCGGTCGAGCAATCGTCCGCGATCCGGTCCGTGGAGTTCGGCGAACTGCTGCAGGACGGCGAATTCGTCGTCGTGCCGGGCGACGCAGTGTGTTCCCGTCTCGGCAGACCAAAAGCCGGCTTTCTGTGACAGTTCGAGCCAGTGCCGGCGACCTGCCCGTGCATAGGTCAGTGCATCTCCGGATTGTGCACTGATGCAGGCGTGTCCGAAGTTCTGCACCGACGCCCCGGCGACGGCATCGGCGTGGTCCACCACCGCCACGCTCAGGCCCTGCTGGTGGGCGTGATAGGCGTGGGCGAGGCCGATGATGCCTGCGCCGACGACGACAACGTCGTACCTGTTCGAAATCACGTGGGTATCGCTTTCTACGGGTAGTCAGGCGTCGATGACGGCGGTGAAGGTCATGCGGTCGCCGCGATAGAGAGAGCGCCGCTGTTCGATGGGCACGCCCTGGTCGTCGTACGAGGTCCGATTGAGTAGAAACATGGGCGTCCTGGTGTCGACGGTGAGGAGTGCCGCCTCGCGGGCGTCGGGAAGAACTGTCTCGATGGTGTCGACGACGCGGCCGAACGTGATTCCGCGCGTGCGTAGTTCGGTGTACAGCGACGTGCGGTGATCGAAGGTGTCCATCAGGCCGGGAATGCGGTGTGCGGGAATCCGAGTCGTTTCGAGACCCACACGAGTGTCGTCCGTGGTGAAGACACGTTCGAGCTGAACCATCGGCGCGCCGGGTTCGATGTGCAAGAGTTCGGCCAGGGCGTCGTCCGCGCCATAGGTACTCCAGCCGACGAGTATTCGACTGGCCGACATTCCCTTGTCTCGCGCCGCCTCGGTGTACGACCCGATGGCCAGCGGCAGTACTACTTTCGGTGCAGCCACAACGGTGGCGCGGCCGCGACGCTCGATTCGCCCCGCCACCAACAACTCTCGGATTGCCTGGCGCAGGGTCTCCCGTGACACATCGTGCGCCTCGGCAAGGTCCCGTTCGGAGGGGAACGGATCGCCGGGCGACATCCCGTCGAGCAGGGAGTCGAGGCTCCTGCGCACTACTTGGTGCTTGAGCGTCCGGGGTTCGGCGTCGACAACCATGCGGTCATATTAGCAGCTAACGGTCTAGACCAAATGGTTGATGCACGTTCATCGGCCGTTCACCGCTGTAACTCCTTGTGGTCTATACCAACCGGCACAGTGGGCCCTATGCCGAACTCGACCGCCTCCACAACCACCGCAATCGAACTCGTCGTCATGGACATGGCCGGAACCACGGTCACCGACGACGGCCTGGTCATCGGCGCCTTCGACGCGGCCGCCACCAGCGTCGGCCTCGCAGAACAGGGCACCGAGCGCGAGTCCGCACGTCAGTACGTTCTGGACACGATGGGACAGTCCAAGATCGAGGTCTTCCGTGCCCTGTTCGGTGACGAGGAACGAGCGCAGGCCGCCAACCGCGCCTTCGAAATGGCGTACGACGCCCGCATTGCCGACGGCGTTGCACCCGTGCCCGGTGCCGCCGACACTATTTCCCGTCTCCGCGACGCCGGCGTGGCCGTCATTCTGACCACCGGCTTCTCACCCTCCACGCAGGAGCAGATCCTCACTTCGCTCGGCTGGACCGACCTCGCCGACGCCTACCTCGCCCCCGGTGATGTGGTCCGCGGACGCCCGCATCCCGATCTCGTCCTCACTGCCGCGTTGCGGGCCCAGGTCAGCGACATGAGCGCCGTTGCCGTGGTCGGCGACACCTCCAACGACATCGACTCCGGCCGACGCGCGGGCGCCTCCGTGCTCGTCGGTGTACTCACCGGTGCGCATTCGGAAGACCAACTGCGCAGCGCGGACCCGACCCACATTCTCGCCAGCGTCGCCGATCTCCCCGCTGCACTCCTTCCCTGACTCCCATACTCGAAGAGAACGGAAATCACCGCCATGATCACCACTACTTCCCGTCGCGCCGCGGTCTCTGCCGCCGCATTGTCCGCCGTCGCCCTCGTTGCCGCCGGCTGTTCCAGTTCGAGTGCAGACGCCACCACCGAGCAGGGCTTTCCCGAAACAATCACTCTCGCTGCAATTCCGGCCGAGAACTCGACCGACCTGAGGGCGAGCTACGACCCGGTCATCGAGCGCCTGCAGCGTGAGACCGGCGCAACCGTCGAATTCGTGCAGGCCTCGGATTACGCGGGCGTCGTCGAAGGACTCATCGCGGGCAACGTCGACCTGGCGTTCTTCGGGCCCTTTGCCTACGTGGTCGCCGGCATCAACGGTGCCGACATGACGCCGCTGGGCGCCGTCGTGCAGGACGAGGGAACGCCCCCCGGATACCAGTCGTACGGAATTACGCGCTCGGACAACACCTCTGTCAACGGCCTCGCCGACTACGCGGGCAAGAAGGTCTGCTTCGTCGACCCCAGCTCCACGTCGGGCTTCCTCTACCCCTCGGCCGGACTGATCGAGGAGGGCGTCGTCGCATCCGGATCCGAAGGCGACATCTCGGCAGGGGTGACGCCGATCTACGCAGGAGGGCACGACGCATCGGCTCTCGCCGTCAGGGCCGGAGACTGCGACGCGGGCTTCGCCTTCGACACGATGGTCGACCGCACCATGATCGACAACGGTGAGCTGGCACCGGGCGAGCTGAAGACCGTGTGGAAGTCGGAGACCATCGCCGGGTCGCTGTTCGCTGCCAACAACGAGCTCGGCGCCGAAGCGATCGACAAGCTCGAAACCGTGTTCGCAGAGGGGATGAACGCCGAAGCCTTCGTCGCCGACGGCATCTGCGCCGAGGAATGCCGCATCACCGACGAAGACGCCTGGGGCGTCGTTCCCGCCCAGGACAGCGACTACGACGGCGTCCGCCACGTATGTGAGGTCACCGGTTCCGAAAAGTGCCAGGGCTGATGAGCTTCGCACCCACCGACCGCGGCGACGTCGTTGTCAGCGCACACAACGTCACCAAGAAATTCGGTACTACAACGGCACTGAGCAACGTGAATCTCGATGTGCATCACAGTGAGATGTTGGTTCTGCTGGGACTCTCGGGCTCGGGCAAGTCCACGTTGCTTCGCTGCATCAATGGTCTGCAGCCGATCACCTCCGGCAGCATCACGGCCCTCGATACCCGCGTCGATCTGGCCAGCCGGGGGCGCGTGCGGGAACTGCGCAAGAAGGTCGGCTTCATCTTTCAGCACTTCAACCTCGTCGGGCGTCTCAGCTGCATCGAGAACGTGCTCGTCGGCGGTCTCGGGCGGTTGACGGTCCCGCGCTACGGTGCGGTGACCTACCCGAAGGCGATGCGTGCCGAGGCGCTGCGGTGCCTCGACCGCGTCGGTCTCGCCGACTTCGCCGAACGCCGCGCGGACACCCTGTCCGGAGGGCAGCAGCAGCGGG
>NZ_JBAWFH010000261.1:0-4390 GCF_049591685.1 Rhodococcus sp. (in: high G+C Gram-positive bacteria)
ACGATGATCTCTCGTCGAAGCTTGGCATAGCGGTCAGTCGCATCGATACCGTCGTCGGTAATCTCGAACAGCGTGGTAGCGCCGACACGGACCTTGCGAACCAAGCCTAATGACCCCAATTTCCGCAGGCCGTACAGCACGTTCTGTAAGTCATCGCGATTCATCAGCCGTGCGATGGTAGTCGCGTCTTTCGGGCGCTCCTGCATCCGAACGATATGAAGAAGGACTCCCTCGCCGAACTGGATATTCACATCTCCTACGATGCGCTGGATTTGCACGACGGACCGCTGGAATGCCTCGAACGCCTGGATCATGGCAAACTCGAACGCTGTCACCAGTGTGTCGTCGACCGAAGTTGCCAGATGCCACGTCGACTCGGGTGTCACGAATTCCGCGCCCATCTCGGCTCCTTTGATCCATCGTGTCCGGGGTACAGCAACAGCTGCCGCGCTCACGATACGGGCTCAAGGCCGCGACAGTCTGCGCCCGAGCGCAAGCGCCGCCGTTCTGACTGCTGGGGCAAGGTGCGCGGATCGGAATTGACGAGCTGGAACAGATACCGAAATCGCCGCTACAACTGAACCCGACACAACAACCGGTGAGGCAACACAGCATTTCCCCTCCGCCGCCTCCTCCCGTTCGATTGCGACCCCGATGCGGCGGATCTCGTCGAGCTGCTGTCTCATCACTCGGGGATCCGTCACCGAGTGCGGCGTGTAGCGACGGAGCGGCACGTCGAGTACTGCCTCCTGCAAGTCTCTCGTCTCGAATGCCAGCAGCGCTTTCCCCACTCCAGTGCAGGTGAGCGGGAGTCGTCCGCCGATGCGGGACGGGAGATCCGCGGGAAGGTGTCCGTGGAGTTTCTCGATGTAGACCACCTCGTGTGCGTCACGCACTGCGAGGTGCACAGTCTGACCCGTCACCGCGAACAAATCCTGCATGAACGGCATTGCAGTAGCACGTAACCGGTGCTTCACGGCAACTCGTTCTCCAAGTTCGAATAAAGGCATACCAAGCTCGAACGAGTTCGCTGTTCTGGTCAGCCATCCGAGGCGGGACAGCTCGACAAGCAGTCTGTGAGCAGTGGAGCGAGGCAGCCCGGTGCGAGTGCTCACGTCCGCCAGAGTCAGAGTCGTTCCTCCAGGAAATGCTTCCAAGACGAGGGCCGCTTTCTCCAATATCGACGGATTCTGGCGCGAGCCGTCCCGGATCATGGGATAGATCCTAGATGGTTTCAGGAAACCTGCCTAGATTTCCCCCATGACCATTGTGAAAGACAGTGTGATCGAGAAACTTTCCGACAGACTCGCCGATGCCGCCAAAACGAGCACACCGTGCGCTCCGGTCCGTGATCTCATCGGACGCGAGGATATCGACGCCGCCTACCGTATCCAATCACGCAACATCGACGCACTCCTCGCATCCGGTCGCACCGTTGTGGGAAGAAAGATCGGGCTGACCTCGCCCGCTGTGCAAAAGCAGCTAGGTGTCGATCAGCCCGATTTCGGTGTCCTGCTCGATGATTTTGACGTCTCCGGTGACAGCCCGGTCGACTCTGCCCGACTGCTGCAGCCACGTATCGAAGCCGAGATCGCGTTCGTTCTGTCCTCGGACGTCGACGGCCAACTCACCGTCGAGCAAGCGCCGTCGTTCGTCGACCGGGTGTTCGCCTCGTTCGAGATCGTGGACAGCCGTATTGCAGGCTGGGACATCAGCTTGGCCGACACCGTCGCCGACAACGCATCATCCGGGCTCTACGTCCTGGGCGAGAGCATCTCTCGCGTCGATGCACCCGACCTCGCCGAGGTCACCATGACCATGACCGCAGACGGTGAACAGGTCTCGGCAGGCAAAGGCTCGGACTGCCTCGGAAGCCCCTGGGCCGCCTTGGTGTGGTTGGCCAACACCAGCTTGTCCTACGGATCACCGCTGCGTGCAGGTGAAGTGATCCTCTCCGGTGCCCTGGGCCCCATGGTTGCTGTGGTCCCTGGCTCGACCTACACGGCGTCGATATCCGGAATTGGCAGCGTTTCAGCGATATTCACAGCCTGACTTGCTCGACTCGAAAATCGAACAAAATCGAAGGACATCATGAGCAAGACCAAAGTAGCGGTGATCGGATCCGGCAACATCGGCACCGACCTCGTCATCAAACTGAAACGCGTAGCCAAGAGCGTCGAAATTGCTGTGCTCGTCGGAATCGACCCTGCCTCCGACGGTCTCGCCCGGGCGCGCCGTTTGGGGATCAGCACCGTGGATTCGGGAGTGCAGGGCTTGATCGATCACCCTGAGTTCGCCGACATCGACATCATCTTCGACTCGACCTCTGCGACAGCGCATGTCGCGAACGAAGAAGCCCTGCGGCCCTACAACAAGCGGCTGATCGATCTCACTCCGGCCGCGATTGGACCGTACGTCGTGCCCGCGGTCAACCTCGAGGAGCACCTCGGTGCGCCCGATGTGAACATGGTGACTTGCGGTGGACAGGCGACAATCCCGATCGTCGCCGCGATCTCGCAGGTCACGCCCGTGTACTACGCAGAGATCGTCGCCTCGATCGCCTCGAAGTCGGCTGGTCCCGGCACCCGCGCGAACATCGACGAGTTCACCGAAACGACCTCCGAGGCAATCGAAAAAGTCGGAGGAGCGGCCCGCGGCAAAGCCATCATCGTCCTCAACCCGGCCGAGCCGCCGCTGATCATGCGCGACACCGTCCTCGCGCTGGTAACGAACCCCGACCAGGACGCAATTCGCCGGTCCGTTCTGGACATGGTCGCCAAGGTCTCGGCCTACGTCCCCGGCTACCGACTCAAGCAAGAAGTGCAATTCACCCAACTTGACGACGCCGAATCCGTCGCCACCTTGACCGGCGGCGTCGACAAGGGGCCCGGCCTGTGGAAGGTCTCGGTGTTTCTCGAAGTCGAAGGTGCCGCGCACTACCTCCCCGCGTATGCCGGGAACCTCGACATCATGACCTCTGCCGCCCTACAGGTCGCCGAGAAGATCGCAGAGAACAAGTCCTTGGAGGCAGCACGATGACCGAAACCACGAAGCGCCCGAACGCGACAGACGGCGCATCCCTGTACATCCAGGACGTCACCCTGCGGGACGGCATGCACGCCATGCGGCACCGCATCAGTCCCGACGATGTCGCACGCGTCGCCAGTGCCCTCGACAGCGCAGGTGTGGACGCCATCGAGGTCACGCACGGGGACGGCCTCGCCGGCCACAGCCTGACTTACGGGCCGGGCAGCAACACCGACTGGGAGTGGATCGAAGCCGCAGCCTCGGTGGTGCACCGCGCCAAACTCACCACTTTGCTCCTTCCTGGAGTCGGGACGGTGAAAGAGCTCGAGCATGCGTTCAAGCTCGGTGTCACTTCGGTCCGAGTGGCGACGCACTGCACCGAAGCCGACGTCTCCGCGCAGCACATCGGCAAAGCCCGCGAACTCGGTATGGATGTGTCGGGATTTTTGATGATGTCCCATCTTGTGGAGCCCGAACAGCTCGCTGCAGAGGCGAAGTTGATGGAATCGTATGGCGCGGAATGCGTGTATGTCACCGACTCGGGCGGTCGGTTGACGATGAACGGTGTCCGCGACCGTGTGCGCGCCTACCGGGATGTCTTGGACGCGGATACCCAGATCGGTATTCATGCGCATCAGAATCTGTCGCTGTCGGTCGCGAATTCTGTTGTGGCGGTGGAAGAGGGTGTCACCAGAGTCGACGCATCTCTCGCCGGTCACGGTGCCGGAGCGGGTAACTGCCCGATCGAGCCGTTCATCGCCGTCGCCGACCTGCACGGGTGGAAGCACAATTGTGATTTGTTCGGGTTGCAGGACGCGGCCGACGACATCGTTCGCCCGTTGCAGGACAGGCCTGTTCAGGTCGACCGCGAGACACTGACCCTCGGATACGCCGGGGTGTACTCCAGCTTCCTCCGCCACGCAGAGGCTGCAGCGAAGCAGTACGGACTCGATACCCGCGCGATCCTGCTCGCTGTTGGCGAACGCGGGTTGGTCGGTGGTCAGGAGGATCTGATCACCGATATCGCGCTCGATCTCACCGCACAGAGGGTGTGATGCGGGCGTATGGGCGGAGTCCTTGGCAGTGAACCCGCCGAAGCAGGACCGCCTGCGACGGCTGAGGGATCGCGTCCCTACGGAGGACGTCATAGGGCGACAGCAATAATCTGATTGTCCACGATCATGAATTGGCTGTCAACGCGGAACATTCGAGAAAGAGGTCTATAGTCGTGCGAGACGACCCTCATATGGTGCACTTACCTCGGCCTCGCGCTGAGGAATGGGAGTGGCAACTCCGGGGTGCATCCCGCTCCATGCCGATTGGCATATTCTTCCCCTCGACTAATCTGCGGGGACACGAGCTG
>NZ_JBAWFH010000262.1:0-1944 GCF_049591685.1 Rhodococcus sp. (in: high G+C Gram-positive bacteria)
CCCGAACACCGCCGGGCATACCGGCCACCGTCCCGGTGAACACGGAACCGGGATCGGGGCGCGGACGTGGGCCCAGGACGACCGTCTCCCGTTCCAACCGCTCTCGCAGAACAGGACGGCGGTGACGGGCGTGGCGTTGCTCCCCATTGTCCTGGCACTGCTCGCCGCGTTCCTGTTCGCCTGCGCCTCGGTAGCGCAACAGAGCGCTGCGGCGTCGGTCCCGGACGGCGAGCCGCTGCTCGCCGCACTGATTCGGAGCCCGCGGTGGTGGGCTGGAGTCGTCGGCGACCTCGGCGGCTACCTCGTTCAGGTGGCCGCGCTGTGGGTCGGCTCCGTACTCGTCGTGCAGCCGCTGGTGGTGTCGATGTTGTTGTTCGCGCTGCCTCTTTCCGCCAAGTTCTCCAATTTCAGCATGACGCCGAAGATCTGGTTGCTCGCACTGTCGCTCGCGGGGGCACTTGCAGTGTTCATCGTTGTGGGAGACCCGACCGAGGGCCACTCCAATGCTCCGCTCGAAGACTGGGCGATTCCGCTGGGTGTTGCCGCAGCGGTGATCGGCGCCTGCATCGTCGCCGGGTTCACACTGCACGACCCCGGTCCGCGCGCGCTGTCCCTGGGAGCTGCGGGTGGGCTGTTGTTCGGCGTCGCCGTCGCGTTCACCAAGTTCGTCACCGACCGAATCGACAAGGATCCGTTGGGAGCACTCACGGCATGGCAGACATATGCACTCGTCGGATGCGGCATCGCCGGCTTCTACCTGCAACAACGCGCATTCCAATCCGGCCCGTTGTCGGCGTCGCTACCTGCCGTCACCATCGGCGAGCCCTTTGGTGCGGCGTTCCTGGGAATTACCGTTCTCGACGAGCGTGTGCGTGACGACGCATGGGCTTTGACCGTCATCGCTGCGAGCGTGGCCGTCATGGTGTTCGCAACCGTCGCCCTTTCTCGGTCCCATGCCGAGGTCACCGAACGCGCCGACGCTGCCTGACCGGTACGCTGGCGCAACGTGCAGTTCCTCGAAGGCCAGCGGCCCCCTTACGACCTGACGTACGACGACGTGTTCTTCGTCCCGAATCGAACCGACGTGACGTCCCGTTTCGACGTCGACCTCTCCACCGTGGACGGTTCCGGCACGACGATTCCGATCGTCGTATCGAACATGACGGCGGTGTCCGGCCGTCGGATGGCCGAGACCGTCGCCCGACGCGGTGGCATCACTGTTCTTCCCCAGGACCTTCCGATCGATGCGGTGACGGACACCGTGGCGTTCGTCAAGAGCCGTGATCTGGTTGCGGATACACCGGTTGTGCTGACACCCGACGCCTCGGTGTCGGACGCCCTGGCATTGATGCACAAGCGCGCTCACGGCGCCGTGGTCGTCGTCGAGGCAGGTAGGCCGGTCGGTGTCGTCACCGAAGCAGCGTGCGTCGACGTGGACAGGTTCGCCCGACTCCGGTCGGTCATGGCGACCGATTTCGTGACGATGCCCGCGGATGCGTCCCCGCGCTCGGTGTTCGAGGCGCTCGAATCCGCTCACGAGAGCCTCGCGGTGCTCGTCGACGGCGACCAGATGTTGGCCGGGGTTCTCACCCGCACCGGCGCTGTGCGGACGGGCATCTACACCCCGGCAGTCGACGCTCGTGGTCGGCTTCGCATCGCTGCTGCTGTCGGCATCAACGGCGACGTTGCAACGAAGGCAAAGGCGCTCGTCGAGGCCGGCGCCGACCTGCTCGTCGTCGACACCGCGCACGGGCACCAGGAGAAGATGCTCGACGCGCTCGCTGCCATCGCCTCGTTGGATCTGGGTGTTCCCCTGGCGGCGGGAAACGTCGTGTCGGCAGCCGGTACCCGTGACCTCGTGTCCGCGGGCGCCACCATCGTCAAGGTGGGAGTCGGTCCGGGTGCGATGTGTACGACCCGGATGATGACCGGCGTCGGCCGCCC
>NZ_JBAWFH010000263.1:0-1787 GCF_049591685.1 Rhodococcus sp. (in: high G+C Gram-positive bacteria)
CAACTGCTCTACGCCGAGGAATTGCGCCGCGCGGCAATCGAACCACCGGACCTCGTCATCGGCTGGTGGGCCGTACCGACCGTCCTCGAGCACGGCACCGACGAACAGATCGACCGATTCGCAGGGCCGACGCTGCGCGGTGAAATCACCTGGTGTCAGCTCTTCAGTGAACCCGAAGCGGGCTCCGACCTCGCGTCGCTGCGGACCACCGCCACGAAGGTCGACGGGGGGTGGACGTTGCGCGGTCACAAGATCTGGACGTCCCTGGCCCGCGAAGCGGACTGGGCGATCTGCCTCGCGCGCACCGACCGCGACGCCCCGAAACACAGTGCCATCACCTATTTCGTCCTCGACATGAGCACCCCCGGTATCCGCATCGAGCCGCTGCGCGAAATGACCGGCGACGCCGTGTTCAACGAGGTGTTTCTCGACGACGTCTTCGTCCCCGACAGCGGAGTCGTCGGCCGGGTGAACGGCGGCTGGGCCCTCGCCCGCACAACGCTCGCCAACGAGCGAGTCGCGATGAGCAGCGCGGGCAGCCTCGGAACTGCCCTCGAGGCGGTCATCGACGCCACCCGTGACGATCTCGACGTGCCGGACCGGCTCGGCCGCCTGGTCGCGGACGGGCTGGTCGGCTCACTGCTCGAATTCAGGGCAACACTGCGACGGCTCGGCGGTCAGGATCCCGGCGCCGAGTCGAGTGTCCGCAAGCTGGTTGGTGTGCGGCACCGCCAAGACCTCGCCGAGTTCGCGCTCGAGGCGTCGGGGCCGCTCGGTGCCGTCGACGGGCCGCTCGCGAAGGAGATGCTGCTGACCAGGTGCCTGTCGATCGCGGGCGGGACCACGCAGATGTTGCTGTCCGTGGCCGCCGAACGCATTCTCGGTCTGCCGCGCTGAGTGGGCCTGGTGGTTCCCCACCCGAAGTGCTAAAAATAGAACACGTTCTACCCGAATCGACTCGGTGGTAGGTAGGTGCTCACGCGTGGACTTCACTCGCAATCAACCCCAGACGACGATCGCCGACATGGTCATCGCGCTGCTCGCCCGCGAGCCGGCAGACCTGTGGTCGGCCCTGTCCGATGCCGGGGTGTTCACGATGTTGCTGCCCGAGACCGTCGGTGGTGACGGCCTCGGGATGGCAGAGGGAGCGACGGTGCTCACCGAACTGGCCAGGCGCGCCGCGGTGGGTCCGGCGCTCGCCACCATCGGCTACGGCCTCGTGCCGCTCGCACGGTTCGCGTCACACGACATCGTCGACGCGGCCGCGGTGCCGGGCGGGATTCTCACCGGGGCCATCAGTGAACCGGGCATTGCGTTCCCGGCTCGGCCCTCGACGACCACTGTCTCGAACGGGGATCGTCTACGGATCACCGGAACCAAGATCGCTGTGCCGTACGCCGAACAGGCGCACCGCATGCTCGTCGCCACTTCGTCCGGCATCGTGCTCGTCGACCCCGGCGGTGACGGTGTCCGGATGGCGGCGACGCCGTCGTCCACGGGGGATCCGGAGTACGTCGTCGAATTCGATTCGGCACCAGGGTTGTTGGTCACCGAGGACATCGCCTCCTACTACCGACTCGTCGTGGCCGCTATCGGCGCCGTCGCCGACGGACTGGCCGCGGGCGCCGCCGAATTGACGGCGAAGTACCTCGCGAGTCGGCATCAGTTCGGCAAGCCACTCGCCACGTTCCAGGCCGTCGCAGGGGAGATCGCCGACGTCTACGTCACCGCCCGCACGGTTCACGTCGCCGCGGTCGCCTGCGTCTGGCAGGCGGACCGAGATCGAC
>NZ_JBAWFH010000264.1:0-7730 GCF_049591685.1 Rhodococcus sp. (in: high G+C Gram-positive bacteria)
TCACCGGGTCGGGCCGGGTGGGAATCGGACAGTCGGGCGACGAAGCCGGATTTCAGCTGTCGCAGCGCGCCGATTACATCGAGGTCGAGGTGGGTCTCGAAACCACCCTCAAGCGCGGGATCATCAACACTCGCGACGAACCCCATGCCGACGCGGACAAGTACCGCAGACTGCACTGCATCATCGGTGACGCCAACCTGGCGGAGATGGCGACGTATCTGAAGGTCGGTACCACTGCGCTCGTTCTCGACATCATCGAGGCCGGTGTGGATCTGTCGGATCTGCAGCTTGCCCGGCCGGTCACAGCCGTGCACCAGATCAGTCATGACCCGACACTTCGCCAGGCAGTGGCGCTTGCCGACGGCCGAGAGCTCACCGCGCTGGCTCTGCAGCGGATTTACCACCAGCGGGTGGCCAAATTCGTCGCGGGCGAAGGGAACGACGACCCCAGGGTGGCGGACATCCTGGACAAGTGGGCCATGGTTCTCGACCTGCTCGAGCGAGATCCGATGGAGTGCGCAAACCTGCTCGACTGGCCCGCCAAGCTGCGGTTGCTCGAAGGTTTCCGCCAGCGCGAAGGGCTCGGCTGGTCCGCTCCCCGCCTGCATCTGGTCGATCTCCAGTACTCGGACGTTCGACTCGACAAAGGCCTTTACAACCGCCTCGTCGCGCGTGGTTCCATGCAGCGTCTCGTCACCGAGCAGCAGGTTCTGGACGCGGTCTCGACGCCGCCCTCGGACACCCGGGCGTACTTCCGCGGGGAGGTCCTGCGCAAATTCGGAGCCGACATCGCTGCCGCGAGTTGGGATTCGGTCATCTTCGATCTGGGCGGCGACTCACTGGTTCGCATTCCGACACTCGAGCCTCTACGCGGCAGTAAGGCGCACGTCGGCGAGCTGCTCGAGGCCGCGGAAACAGCGGCTGAACTCGTCGAGCAGCTGACCACCTGACTCGGCGCGGACGCCGTTGCACGGGTCGGCGGGCCGGTGACGGACAAGTCGCCCGAACGGCGAGCGGTGTCGCACCACCCCGGACGGGTCCGAATCGGTAGGGTGAAGGTCCGAGCAGGTATTGCGAACACGTAAGGAGGTCGGCGACTATGGCTCAGGAGCAGACACGGCGCTCTGGCGGTGGCGACGGCGACGACGAGGTCCCCGGCGAGGCCGGTGGTGGTCAGGAACGACGCGAGAAGCTGGCGGAAGAGACCGACGACCTCCTCGACGAGATCGACGACGTGCTCGAGGAAAACGCGGAAGATTTCGTACGTGCCTATGTTCAGAAGGGCGGCCAGTGAGGGTGGATCGCACGGCGAACTCCTCGGTTGAGGGTCTTGCGCCGACGTTCGGTTCGCATCACGCCTCGTTCACCGACCATCTTCGTGACCACGCCCCACACCTCCTTCCGGAGAATCGAACGACCGCTATGAACGCGGACATGTCGGGTGTGGCCCCGCACGGCACGACCATCGTCGCGGTGACGTACGCCGGCGGTGTGCTCATCGCCGGCGATCGCCGTGCGACGCAGGGGAACCTGATCGCGAACCGCGACATGCAGAAGGTGTTCGTCACCGACGAGTACTCGGCGGCCGGAATCGCTGGAACTGCCGGCATCGCAATCGAGTTGGTTCGACTCTTTGCTGTCGAGTTGGAGCACTACGAGAAGATCGAAGGCGTGCCGTTGACCTTCAACGGCAAGGCCAACAAGCTGTCGTCGATGGTGCGTGGCAACCTGGGCGCCGCCATGCAGGGGCTCGCGGCGGTTCCACTGTTGGTCGGCTTCGACGTCGACATCGCCGACCCCCAGCGTGCAGGACGGATCGTGTCGTACGACGTCGTTGGCGGTCGGTACGAGGAGCGGTCCGGCTACCACGCGGTCGGGTCGGGTTCGCTCTTCGCCAAGTCTGCGATGAAGAAGCTCTACAGCTCGAACTTCGGTGAAGAGGAAGCGCTCCGTGCCGTAGTCGAGTCGTTGTACGACGCGGCAGACGACGACTCCGCTACGGGCGGACCGGATGTCACTCGCGGTATCTACCCGACCGCGGTCACGATCACCGGCATCGGAGCGACCGAAGTCGACGAGAGCAGAATCGCCGACGCTGCCCGAGCGGTCATCGCCGACCGTGCCGCACAGGCGCAGGACGAGCAGTCCCGCAATGCAGAACAGGGGGGGACAGTCTCGTGACCATGCCGTACTACGCATCTGCCGAGCAGATCATGCGCGACCGGTCGGAGTTGGCGCGCAAGGGCATTGCTCGTGGACGCAGCGTAATCGTTCTGTCGTATGCAGACGGCGTGTTGTTCGTCGCGGAAAACCGGTCTTCGGCGCTGCACAAGGTCAGTGAGTTGTACGACCGGCTCGGCTTCGCCGCAGTCGGCAAGTACAACGAGTTCGAGAATCTGCGCAAGGCCGGCATTCTCCACGCCGACACAAAGGGCTACACCTACGATCGGCGCGACGTGACGGGCCGTTCTCTCGCCAAGACCTACGCACAGGCATTGGGGACCATCTTCACCGAGCAGCTCAAGCCGTACGAGGTGGAGATCTGCGTTGCGGAGGTGTCGCATTCGGACGAGCCGGTGGCAAGTCAGCTCTACCGCATTACCTACGACGGGTCGATCGTCGACGAGCAGGACTTCGTGGTCATGGGTGGCACGACCGAACCGATCGTGACCGCACTGCGGGAGTCCTATCGACCTGCTCTCGACCTGGCGACCGCGGTCGGGTTGTCGGTGTCCGCGCTCGCCGCCGGTGCAACGCCCGCGCCCAACGGTGGATCGGACCCGGAGAAGAAGGCACTCGAGGTCAGCTCGCTCGAAGTGGCCGTCCTGGACCAGGGACGCCCTCGTCGCGCATTTCGACGCATCGCGGGACCGGCGCTCGAGGAGATGCTGTCGGCGGCGGCCGGCACGGGTGATTCACCGACTCCGTAAGCGGAGGATCCGGACAGCCCCGGTGTCACCGATCGTGGTGACGCCGGGGCTGTATCCGTCAGTCGTTGCGATACAGCGTCAATGCCCCGTCGTCGACGGAGAACTCGAAGCTCCGACCGTCGGCACTCACTTCGCCGTCCGTCGCCAGCGCGATATCTGGACCCTTCACCTGTACGTCCAGGGACGGTCGAGACGAATGCACATATGTCGCCGACGATCCGAGCGTGCCGGTGAGCGCCGCGATCACCAGTCGCGTCCGCGACAGAAACGGCGTTGAGGGCAGGTAGCGAATGTCGAGAGTCCCGGAACCGATCGACGGCCGAGACATCGGCACCTGGTCGATGGGGGAGTAGCGACCGTTGCCGACGAACAGCATCCATACCGCTGTCGGTTCGCCGTCGAGCGTGATCGACAGCGGTTCGGCTTCGGCAAGCACCCGAATCATGGCGATCGCCGCCGCGGGCCACTTACCGATACGGCCCTGCAGGTTTTCTCGCATACGGACCGAATCGGGATAACCACCGAACGTCGCAGTGTTGACGAACGGGACACGGTCGTGCCCGTCCACGGTGACGAAAGCGAGGTCGACGCGTGTGGCCCGCCCGCGCTCGACTGCCTCGGCGGTCGCCGTTGTGTCGGCAACACCTGCGTCGCGCGCGAAGTGGTTGAGGGTGCCGCCAGGGAAAACGGCGAGCGGGAGACCGTGACGCACAGCCGAATCCGCGACAGAGACGATCGAGCCGTCGCCTCCGCAGACCCCGAGCGCGCTGGCACGGGAACGAACGATTCTTTGCTCGACCTGTTCGGTGAAGTCGGCGTCGGTATCGGGCTCGAACAGTTCCGCGTCCGGCAGATGTGCCTCGATGGCGCAGACGACGTCGTCGTCTCGGTTCGAACCGGACCCCGGATTGACCAACACGAGCAGACCTCGCCCCCGCGGTAGTGCGGGCACATCGGCCTCGGTCCCCAGAACGGCGGGCTCGTCGTCACGTACTGCCCACCACCGCCGCGTTGCGAGAGCGATGCCTGTCCCGAGCGCCGCACCTGCGATCACGTCGGACGGCCAATGCACGCCCGTGTGCACCCGGGAATAACACACGGCCGCTGCCACCGGCGCCAAAGCTGTACCGGCAAGGGGTGATTCGAGTGCAACGCCTGCGACGAACGCGGCCGCTGACGCGGCGTGACCGGACGGGAACGACGACGACACCGGTGGGGACAGCAGCCGGCGCACCAGTGGAGTTCTGTCGTACCCCGGTCTCGGGCGGGGCATCAGCGGCTTGAGGACGCCGTTGGCGAGCGCGCTGGCTCCGGCTACCGCGAGAAGACCACGCACGGCACCACGTCGGCTCCGCCCCGGTCGAGCGGCGAGCAGTCCGGCGGTAGCGATCCACAGTGCACTGTGGTCAGCGGCTGTACTCAACGCGCGCAGAACCGGATCCGCGGCGGACGCTCGACTGGCCGCCGTGCGATCGAAGAGTCGGGTGTCCCAGGTGTGGATCCGATCGGGCAACGGCACATACGGGTCGGTCACAAGCCAAGCGTAGGCGCCTTTCGGCCCGACACAGGCGATTGTGTGGCACCTCGGGACGCTCCAACTGCCGAGTTGCGTTGTACTGTCGAATTGTGCAGCGACGAATTATGGGCATCGAGACCGAGTTCGGTGTCACGTGTACTTTTCACGGGCACAGGCGTCTGAGTCCCGACGAGGTGGCCCGCTATCTTTTCCGCCGAGTCGTGTCGTGGGGACGCAGCTCCAACGTGTTCCTTCGCAACGGCGCAAGGTTGTATCTCGACGTTGGATCGCATCCCGAATACGCGACGGCGGAGTGCGACAGCCTGCTGCAGCTCGTCACGCACGATCGTGCGGGAGAGCGTGTTCTCGAAGACCTGCTCGTGGACGCGGAACAGCGGCTTGCCGAGGAGGGCATCGGCGGCGACATCTACCTGTTCAAGAACAACACGGACTCCGCGGGCAACTCGTACGGCTGCCACGAGAACTACCTCGTGCAGCGTGCTGGAGAGTTCTCGCGCATCTCCGACGTACTTCTGCCGTTCCTGGTGACCCGTCAGTTGATCTGCGGCGCAGGGAAGATTCTGCAGACCCCGAAGGCTGCCACGTTCTGCCTGTCGCAGCGAGCCGAGCACATCTGGGAAGGCGTGTCCTCGGCAACCACTCGGTCCCGGCCGATCATCAACACGCGGGACGAGCCACATGCAGACGCCGAGAAGTACCGCCGCCTCCATGTCATCGTCGGCGACTCCAACATGGCCGAGACGACGACCTTGCTCAAGGTGGGTAGTGCTGCGCTGGTGCTCGAGATGATCGAGGCGGGCGTGTCGTTCCGAGATTTCGCGCTGGACAACCCGATTCGCGCCATCCGCGAGGTCAGTCACGATCTGACCGGGCGCCGCCCGGTTCGCCTTGCGGGCGGACGCCAGGCGAGTGCACTCGAGATTCAACGTGAATACCACGCGCGTGCCGTCGAGCACCTCAAGACCCGCGACAGCGATCCACAGGTCGAACAGGTTGTGGACCTGTGGGGTCGCACCCTGGACGCGGTGGAGGCGCAGGACTTCGCGAAAGTCGACACCGAGATCGACTGGGTCATCAAGCGCAAGCTGTTTCAGCGCTATCAGGACCGATATTCGATGGAGCTGTCCGACCCCAAGATTGCGCAGCTCGATCTCGCGTATCACGACATCAAACGTGGACGAGGCGTGTTCGATCTGCTCCAGCGCAAGGGCCTCGCGAAGCGGGTCACCGAAGACGAGCAGATCGACGAGGCCGTCGACCTGCCACCGCAGACCACCCGTGCCAAATTGCGTGGTGAATTCATCACCGCCGCTCAGGACGCCGGACGCGACTTCACCGTGGACTGGGTGCACCTCAAGCTCAACGATCAGGCTCAGCGCACCGTTCTGTGCAAGGACCCGTTCCGTTCCGTCGACGAAAGAGTGGAGCGACTGATCGCGTCGATGTAGCTCCGACAACATCGACCGATAGGGTTTAGGCCGTGGCGATCACCAAAGTCGAACGGTTGATGAACCTTGTCATCTGTTTGTTGTCGACGCGTCAGTTCGTGACGGCGGAGCGAATCAGAGACAGTGTCGCGGGATATGGAGACTCGGGAAGCGACGAGGCGTTCAGTCGCATGTTCGAACGCGACAAGAACGAGCTTCGCGACCTCGGGGTTCCGCTCGAGACCGGGCTGTCCGTGGGCAACGGAGGCGTCGAGGGCTACCGCATCAATCGTGATGCATACGAGCTTCCCGATATCGACCTCACCCAGGAGGAGTCCGCGGCAGTGGCCGTCGCGGTGCAACTCTGGGAGTCACCTGAACTGACTTCCGCCGCTCAAAGTGCTCTGCTGAAACTCCGCGCTGCGGGCATTCAGGTGGACCAGGACGACTCGGCTGCGTCCATCACGGCGGTGCCTGCCCGAACACGAGGATCCGAACCTGCCCTCGGCGCGTTACTCGCCGCGATCGACGCGGGAAGATCCGTGCGCTTTCAGCATCGGAGCGCGTTGACCGACCCGTTCACCACCCGAACCGTGGAGCCGTGGGGCGTCGTCACGTTTCGCGGCAAGTGGTATCTGGTCGGTCACGACACCGACCGCAATGACACCCGAACGTTCAGGCTCTCGCGTATCGGCGACGATGTGACCACCTTCGGGCGTGCCGGGAGTGTGCGTAAACCGGACGATGTGGACTTGCAGTCGATCGTCGAGAGAGTCGCCGGCACCGCCGAGGTCAACGGAACGGCAACCGTCTGGGTCGTGGCCGACGGTGCACAGGAGATTCGTCGAATGGGGACCGAGGTGGAAAACCGGGTGGTGGGAGAGCGGCACGGTTCGGTTCTGCGCATCCCGGTTCGATCGTGGGAGTGGGTGACGAGGCTGGTGGCAGGACACGCAGCAGATGCTCTTGTCCTCGACCCGCCCGAGCTTCGAGCCGATGTGATCGCGACGCTCCGCGCCGCAGTGGCGGAAGGCGTTCGATGAGTGCACGTTTGTCGGTTCGGCTCGCTCGGTTGTTGAACATGGTGCCTTTCTTCTTGGCCAATCCGGGAATGAGCGCGGACGAGGCGGCGAAAGAACTCGGTGTCAGCACCACGACCTTGATGACCGACCTCAATCAGCTATGGATGTGCGGGCTGCCGGGATACGGTCCGGGCGATCTGATCGACCTGTCGTTCTCCGAGGAGAGCATCGAGGTCACGTTCTCCGCTGGGATCGACCGGCCGCTGCGGTTGACATCCACCGAGGCCACGGCTCTACTCGTTGCACTGAGATCGCTCACCTCGATGCCCGGAATGGTCGACCCCACAGCGGCGCAGCGCGCTATCGCCAAGATCGAAGCTGCGGCCGGGTCTGCGGCGGCGCACGTACCGTCGTCGCCGAAGACGGACGACGCGCAGGTCAGCCCTGAAAACCCCGCGGCAGCTGCGGTGCGCTCCTCCCTACGTCGGCAACATGCACTGGATTTGACCTATTACTCGGCGTCGCGCGACGCAGTGTCGGAGCGCATCGTCGACCCCATCCGCACCGTGATCATCGACGGTCACAGCTATCTGCAGGCATGGTGTCGTCGCGCCGAGGGAGTTCGCCTGTTCAGATTCGACCGCATCGACCGGGCGGTGGAGCTGGACGAGACTGCGTCAGCGCCGGCGGACGCGTCGCCGGACGAGAGCTTCGACATCTTCAACGACGATCCGTCGTTGCCGCAGGCTCGCCTGCGGATAGCACCGGGGTACGCCTGGGTCATGGACTACTACCCGATGACGCAGGTCGGCGC
>NZ_JBAWFH010000265.1:0-16438 GCF_049591685.1 Rhodococcus sp. (in: high G+C Gram-positive bacteria)
CGGCTCTGCTCACTGTCCGGGCACGTGAGGTACTCGGCGCCGCCGAGCTTGCCTTCACCGATCCGGACGTCGACAAGGGCGTCGTCGCGCTCGTCGGAGACGACCTGCCGCGCGACCCGGAAACCGGCGAGAACGGGGTCGACGTGCGCCCCGCGCTCGGCGAGCCCGCCGAGGTCGCCAAGACACTGCTGGCCGAGGCCAAGAACGGCCACGACGTCGTTCGCCTCGTCTCCGGAGACCCGCTGACGACCGACTCGGTCATCGCCGAGGTCAGTGCCGTCGCCCGCACTCACGTGCAGTTCGAGGTCCTGCCCGGCCTGCCTTCCGGCTCCGCTGTTCCCAGCTACGCGGGTATGGCGCTCGGCTCGGGCCACACCGAAGCGGACGTCCGCGGAGAGGTCGACTGGGCTGCTCTCGCCGCTGCCCCCGGCCCACTCGTGCTGCATGCGACGTCCGGCCATCTCGCCGAGACCGCAAGTGCCCTCGTCGAACATGGTCTCGCCCCGCAGACGCCCGCCGCGATCACCGTGCGCGGCACCACGCGTCAGCAGCGCACCGTCGAGGCGACCCTCGCGACGCTGAACGACGCGGGAAGCGAGCTCGTCGGCTCGCTGGTGGTCACCGTCGGCAAGGTGGTCTCCGGCCGAAACAAGATGTCTTGGTGGGAATCTCGCGCACTGTACGGTTGGACCGTGCTCGTGCCGCGCACCAAGGATCAGGCCGGTGAAATGAGCGAGCGGCTCGTGACACACGGCGCGATCCCCATCGAGGTGCCGACCATCGCCGTCGAGCCGCCCCGCAGCCCGGCGCAGATGGAACGGTCCGTCAAGGGCCTCGTCGACGGCCGCTACCAGTGGGTCGTGTTCACCTCCACCAATGCCGTTCGCGCCGTGTGGGAGAAGTTCGAGGAATTCGGCCTCGACGCTCGCGCGTTTTCGGGCGTCAAGATCGCCTGTGTCGGTGAAGCCACCGCAGCCAAGGTTCGCTCGTTCGGCATCAACCCCGAACTGCTTCCGTCCGGCGAGCAGTCCTCGCTCGGCCTGCTCGAAGACTTCCCGCCGTACGACGAGGTCTTCGATCCGGTCAATCGAGTGCTGTTGCCGCGCGCGGATATTGCCACCGAAACTCTCGCCGAGGGTCTGCGTGAGCGTGGTTGGGAAATCGACGACGTCACCGCGTACCGCACGGTGCGTGCCGCGCCGCCCCCCGCCGAGACGCGCGAGATGATCAAGACCGGTGGCTTCGACGCCGTTTGCTTCACCTCGAGCTCGACCGTCCGCAATCTCGTCGGTATCGCCGGGAAGCCGCACGCGCGCACTCTCGTTGCGTGCATCGGCCCGAAGACCGCCGAGACGGCTGTGGAGTTCGGACTGCGCGTCGACGTGCAGCCCGAGACCGCGCAGGTCGGACCGCTCATCGAGGCGTTGGCAGAGCACGCAGCTCGGCTGCGCGCCGAAGGTGCGTTGCCTCCCCCTCGCAAGAAGTCCCGTAGGCGCTAGCGCCGATGTTCCCCGTTGACCGTCCCCGCAGGCTGCGCCGCACCCCGGCGCTTCGGCGGCTTGTCGCCGAAACATCCTTGCAGCCACGGCATCTCGTGCTTCCGATGTTCGTCGCCGACGGGATCTCCGAACCACGGGAGATCTCGTCGATGCCGGGCGTCGTGCAGCACACCTTGGATTCGCTCAGCACGGCAGCCGAAGAAGCCGTCGCGGCGGGCGTCGGTGGACTCATGCTGTTCGGTGTTCCGCGTTCGGAGGACAAGGACGCGTCGGGGTCGGGTGCCAGTGACCCGGCAGGCATCCTCAACCGTGGATTACGCAGGCTCCGAGACGATCTGGGTGACGACGCCGTCATCATGGCCGATACGTGCCTCGACGAGTTCACCGATCACGGACACTGCGGAGTCCTCACCGCAGACGGCGTCGTCGACAACGATGCGACGTTGACGCGCTATGTCGACATGGCCGTCTCGCAGGCGGAGGCGGGGGCGCACCTGCTCGGACCGAGCGGAATGATGGACGGTCAGGTTGCCGCCATCCGAGCCGGACTGGATGCCGCCGGGCATACCGAGGTCGGACAGTTGGCGTACTCCGCGAAGTACGCATCCGCCTTCTACGGGCCGTTCCGCGAGGCCGTCGGTTCTTCGCTGCAGGGCGATCGCCGTACCTATCAGCAGGATTCGGCCAATCGCCGAGAGGCGGCCCACGAAGTGGAACTCGACCTCGCCGAGGGCGCCGACATGGTGATGGTCAAGCCCGCCATGTCGTACCTCGACATCCTGCGCGACGTCGCGAACATTTCGCCGGTGCCCGTCGCCGCCTACCAGATATCGGGGGAGTATTCGATGATCACCGCCGCAGCGCAGAACGGTTGGATCGACCGGGACGCAGCCATCCTCGAATCGCTGACCAGCATTCGGCGCGCGGGTGCCGACGTCGTGCTGACCTACTGGGCCACCGAGGCGGCGGGCTGGCTGTGACCAATCCCTGGCATCCCGAGAACGAGCAGCAGCCACCGAATCCGGATTGGGCGCGGTGGGAGGCCGAGCACGGTTTCGCGAACTTCGAGGCCCCGCCGGTAGCTCCCCCCGAGCGGCCCGCGCCGGTGGACGTCGAAACCGCTCGTCACCTGTGGTGGGGCGTCGCGGCTCTGGGACTGCTTGGTTTGCTGCTGACCCTCCTGCTCGTCAACGGCGAGCGAACGGCGTTCGCTCAGCAACTCGTCGACGACGTCAAGGCGCAGGATCAGTCGATTCCGCTGACTCTCGACTCGGCCGAGAGCTACCTCACCGCAGCCCTCGTCGTGATGGCTCTTCTCGGTACCGGCTTCGTAGCACTGTTTCTCCGCGTTGTCGGCAAGATGCGTCTCGGCCGGATGTGGGCCCGGACGGTGCTGACCATGATCGGCACCGTCGTGGTGGTCATGGCTCTGCCGCAGTTGTTCGGGTTCGGCATCGACGGCGGCGCGCTACAGGTGATCATGAGTGTGGCCGGTATCGGGCAGGGTGTGCTCGCCGCGGGCGCGATCTACCTGATGCATCGCAAGGAATCGAACGGCTATTTCCTCGGCACTCGCAAGGAGTGACGCGTTCGGCTGCGTGTCACCACGCGCCACTTGCGTAACATGTGACTAGTATCACCGTGGGTGGGGGGCCTTCGAGTGGATGGACAGCTCATGACGCAACCCGAAGTTCGACCCGCCGCAGTTCGACCCGCCGAAGACGTCGAGGCCGGCAGGCCGGTGTGGGCCCTACTCGGACTGCTCGCGGCAGTGTCCGTCGCGATCTTCATCATGGTGCTGGGATTCAGCGCTGCTGCCTGAACTCGGCCGGATCCAACGCAACTTTGCCCCTTCGGCTTGGGCCCGCAAGAGACCCGTAGGGGTATGCGAAATTGGACAAGGAACGACATGACGTCCTGATACTTGCGGCTTCGCGGGAGAATCGACGGTGCGAAGATTCTCGGCTTCGGTTGGCCCAGAGCCGCCGTCCGCCCTGGATTTCAGCGGGCTGCTTGCGGTGTTCGTGAACTGCCACCCTCGAACGCTCACCGGAGCAGAGCCACACCATGGGGGCTCGCGGACATCAGTAGCACGCTGATGACGAGTCACGGGTGGAGGTCGATCACATCAGGGCAGTCGATCACGACATCGCCACCGGGGTGTATCCGGACATGACCGAGCATGGTTGGTCGTCCGACGAGTGGCCGGCACTCTACGAGCGCATCATGGCGGCCGACATTCTGGTGCTCGTCGGCCCCATCTGGCTCGGGGACAACAGTTCGGTCATCAAGAAGGTCATCGAGACATACCGAGGTGGTTGCGGTGATGGTTGCCTTCACCGCACCCGCTTCGAGCGTGACTGCGGGCGACGCACCCCGGATACCCAACACATCGAAACGAGGATGGCATGAAGCAGCTCACCGCGGTCGGTGACCGTATCGCCTCGATTGCCCTGCAGAACGTCGACGGTGAGCGGGTCGATCTCGACGCGCTACTCGCCACGCCGATCGTCGTACCCCTGGTTCGGTACTACGGATGTATGCCGTGTCGTGCATTCCTGCACGAACTCGAGGGTATGAGAGGTGACATCGAGGCGGCCGGTGCCCACGTCGTCGGTGTAGGCGGTGCCGCGGACTATCAGGCCCGAGACCTGATGGACAACGGAGTCGGGTATCCGCTGCTCCTCGATCCACAGCATGTCCTCTACCAGGAAGTGGACATCCATCGAATTCACTGGGCGATGATGCTCGACCCCCGTACCTGGTGGAAATATCTGTCGGCGATCCGCCATGCGCGGCAGGGCCGCATCACCGACCACCCACTGCAGGCACCGGGGCTGGTGATCATCGATACCGACCGCACAGTGCAGATGCTGTACCGAGGCCGCACCCTCGGCGACTACCCGCAGCCGGCGGATGTGTTGATCGAAGTGCAGCGCGTGACCCGGCGACCCGGCAGAGCCGGCCAGTGACCGGTAATGGCCGGCACTCAGTGGAATGGACGCGCCGGCTCGGTGGGTTTCCGGGAACACATCAACTAGATCAGGAGTCTGTATGAGTTCATCGACGTTCGTCGACGGTATCGAGGTCATGTGGCGGCCGGGGTGCCCGTTCTGCATGAAGCTGCGCGGCTCACTACGCAGACGCGGCATCGGCACCACCGAGATCGACATCTGGTCCGAACCCGAGGGCGCGGCGCGCGTTCGGGCAGCGACGGGCGGCGACGAAACCGTTCCGACGGTGTTCATCGGCTCCCGAGCCCTCGTCAATCCGAGTGTGAAGCAGGTCGTCGCCGCGGTCGAGAGCGAACTTCCGGGGCGTGTGGCGGATCTGATTCCCGACACGCAGAACATGGGAACGCGGACAACCCTGTCAGGGCTGTGGAAGCGGGTGCGGTCGTGAGCAGCATGTCGGCGTGGGTGGGGGAACGCAAGATCGCCGAATCCAGTGACATCGTGACGGTCGAGGGAAACGCCTATTTTCCGTTGTCTGCGGTACGCGAGGGCGTTCTGACATCGACGGCGTCGAAATCTCTGTGCTTGTGGAAAGGGATGGCCAGTTATTTCGATGTGACGGTCGATGGCGCAACGCTGAAGAATGCGGCCTTCGAGTACCGGCGTCCGTCACCGCTGGCGCGGCGGATCAAGGGCCGCGTCGCGTTCTGGAACGGAGTCACCGTCTCGCTCGACTGACCCGACGCGTATCTGAATGTGGCCGCCGCGCACGGACGCCGATTCCACTCGAGCCAATCGCTGCGACATATCCGACCATGGATGTGCTTCGATGTCGGATCTGCCGAGCCTGCAGGCCAGGCGAGCGAGTGGGGTCCACGCCGCCGCAGCACCGGTGGGTGTGCGCATGTCCACGACGGCAATCTGTCCGCCGGACCGCGTCGCCGAGATCATCGTCGACAACGCCGTCTGCCAGGTCGGCATCAAAGACAGGGCGTACGTGGCGATCGCGGCGTCGAATCGCTGGTGAGGTGTCAGTGCGGCAGGGTTCACAGCGGTGGCGTCGGCCTCGATCAATGTCACGTTGGACCAGCCTGCGGAGTCGGCTCGTTGCCGGGCCTGCGCGAGCATCTGGGCGCTGGCGTCGACTCCGGTGATACTGCCCCGCGGTCCGATCTGTCGTTGCAGTAGAGGGAAGTTCAGTCCGGTACCGCAGCCGATGTCGAGGACGTGGCTGCCCGGAGCGAGGTCGAGCAATGAGATCGCCGTCGATCGCCCGGCACCGTAGACGGGCCACTCGAAGGAGATCAGGTCATACAGGCGCGCCGAGACGGTGTACGGGGTCGGCTTCTTCATCTGTGGTGTCCATTCGACTGTCGAGGTTGCGGTGCCGCTAGCGTCTGATCGGGCACGCAAGTGCAATGGAAAAAAATTGATTCCCATCGTGGGAACACGGCGGGTGAGTCGAAGGGTTCCCGTCAACGTGCACCAATCCGATCCGGCCGATGTGACCGAGGCGCAGGCTCGTGGCTTCCGGCGATACGTCGAGCCGGAGATCGAGGTACTCCTGCGGGTGGCGTCCACGCTGACCGGTCCCTCCGACGCGGAGGACCTGGTCCAAGAGACCTTGGTTCGTGCCTGGCGCAGCGTCGACAGGTTCGATGGTCGACACCCGAGGGCGTGGCTGCTGACGATTCTGCGCAACACGAACATGAACATGCATCGCCGTCGTCGGCCGGGCACCGTCGCCGACATCGCCGACTTGGGCGTGGTCCGGCCTGCTTTCGGGGCCGATCTGCCAGGAACGGAGGAGGAGGTGATGTCTTCGTTCCTGTCGGACGATCTGGAGCGGGCCGTGCAGGCGTTGGATCCGAAATTTCGTACCGTCCTGCTGCTGATCGATGTCGACCAGCTCACCTACAGCGAAGCTTCGCAGGTCCTCGGTATTCCCGTCGGAACCGTCATGTCCAGGTTGAGTCGCGCGCGAGCGCGGATCCGACGCCACCTTCGCCCCTCGTTCGTCGCCGCCACCAGGAAAGGACGCTCATGATCAAGGCTGCACGGATGATGCTGACGTGCCACTGGTCGGCGCGCCGCATACAGCGCTACCTCGATGCCGATCCCTCCGCACCACTCGAACCCCAGGACATTCGACGCCTCGAAGCGCACCTGGCCGTGTGCGAGAAGTGCCGCGGTGCCGAGCAGGAACTGCGGCAGATCAACGCCGCACTGTCCAGGTGGACGGTGCGCACCATGCCCGACCCGAACAGCGTCGAGCACGTCCAAGAATTTCTCGATCGACTGACAGGCGGAACTACCCATGACGGAACCTGATCCTTTGTACGACGAGTGGCCACAGCGAGTCGATGTCGTCGTAGTCGGAGGCGGTACCGCAGGAATCGTCGCGGCCAAGACCGCGGCACGGTTCGGCGTCAGCGTCGTTCTGATCGAACGCGACCGAACCGGTGGCGACTGCCTGTGGACAGGATGCGTTCCGTCGAAAGCGTTGATCGCAGCTGCATCGGCTGCTGCCACCGCCCGTTCCTCGTACCGGTTCGGTGTCGACTCCGGTACGCCCCGTATAGATTTCGCTCGGGTGATGGAGCACGTGCACGGCTCGATCGCCCACATCGCGCCGATCGATTCCCCGGAAGCCCTGACCGCCGAGGGGGTCATCGTCGTACACGGTGACGCGGTGTTCACCGGACCGAGCACCCTCACCGTGAATTCGCGTCCCCTGCATTTCGGGCAGGCGATCCTCGCGACCGGTGCCCGTCCCTCCGTGCCGCCGATCGACGGAGTGAGTTCGATCGACTATCTCACCAGCGAAACACTGTGGAATCTGACGTCGCTGCCCGAGCGCCTACTGGTCATCGGTGCCGGCACGATCGGCTGCGAGATGGCTCAGGCCTTCGCCCGTCTCGGATCGAACGTCACTCTCGTGGGACGCGCTGCCACGATTCTTCCGAAGGAGGACGACAGTGCGTCGTCAGTGGTCGATGCGGCTCTTCGTGAGGACGGGGTGACCGTTCTGACGTCGACCTCGATCGTCGAGATCGGTTCCGATTCGGCGCTCACCCATTCCGGGGTCAAGATCGAGTTCGATCGGGTTCTCATCGCTGCCGGCCGGACGCCACGCACCGACTCGTTGGGCCTCGACGCCGCGGGCGTGGACCTCGACGGACGTGGATACGTCATCGTCGACGATCACCTCGCGACCAGCAATTCGCGCATTCGGGCCGCGGGTGATCTGACGGGTCACCCGCAGTTCACTCACACCGCCGGAATGCACGGATCTCTTGCGGCGAGCAACGCCGTCCTCGGGCTGCCTCGCAGCATCGACAAGACGGGTGCCCCGCGGGTGACGTTCACCGATCCCGAAATTGCCAGCGTCGGAATCGATGTCAGGGCGGCGCGGCGCATTGCGGGGTTGCGGTTGCAGACGCTGCAGCACGAGCACGTCGACCGCGCCGTCACCGAAGGCGAGACCGGCGGTTCCACCACACTGGTGCTCGACCGCAAACGCCGCATCGTCGGTGCCTGCGTGGTGGGACCGAGAGCCGGCGAAACCATCGGCGAACTGGTGCTCGCCGTCAAACTCGGGTTGCGCACCCGTGATGTCGCCGGTGCCTCACATCCGTACCCGACCTACAACGACGGGCCGTGGAACGCCGCGATCGCCGACGTTCGCGCGCAACTCGACTCACCCCTGGCCGCCCGCGCGTTCGGCACCCTCGCACAAGTCCGGACGGCCTGGGTGCGACGGCGACAGTCGAAAGCCTGAACTATCCGGTGGCACAGGGTTTCACCCGGACATGACGGAAGAAAGGGACGAGGTCGGCGGGTTTCCTGTCCAGAGGGTCGCACGGCCCCCGGCCACCGCAACGGAAGTAGACCTCATGTCCACAACTTCAGGCACCACGAGTGCCAAGACGGCACTGTCCCGGACGATTGCGATGGGTGCTCTCGCAGGGTTGATCGGTTCGCTTGCCATGGCCATGTTCGCGATGATCGCGGCCTCGACGTACCAGGGAACCGGATTCTTCACTCCGCTTTACCACATCGCATCGGTGTTCATCGATCCCTCGACCATGATGACCTCGATGCAGCAGGCCATGGGCGGTGGGTCGTTTTCCTTCTCGTTCGGACCCGCGCTGGTCGGCGTAGTCGTGCACATGATGGTCGGCGTGATGTACGGAATCGTCTTCGCATTCATGGTCAAGGCCATCAAGGTGAGTGGACCGATGCTCCTGCTGGCAGGCGTGATCTACGGGGCCATCGTCTTCGTGGTGAGTGCATGGGTGGGGCTGCCGATCGCCGCATCGATCTTCTCGAGTGGCGACCAGATTGCCGACATGGCAACGATGGTCGGATACGGCACCTTCGCTGCCGAACACCTGCTGTTCGGACTGGTGGCGGCAGCTGTTCTCTTCGGCGCGGGTTCACGCGGCGCGGCGCGCCACTGATTCAGAACGGAACGCTGAGTCTCTTTGTCCTGGTGCGCTTCTCGCGTATCAGGACAAGGTGCGCTTTAGGTCTGTCAGGACAGCGCGCGGTACCCGGCGATGATGCGCTGACCGGAACTGATGGCCACCACCGAGGCCCACACCACGGCGATCTGCCACCCGAACTGCGGGAACAACAGCCATAGACTGTGCACCGCAATGGTTTCCGCGCCCTCGGCCAGGCCGCCGAGAAACGACAGCGACCGGCCGTCGTCGATCCGGCGATCGTTCCGCTCGGCGATGGAGGAGAACGCGAGGAACGCGGTGCCGTTGATGTAGTAGGTGAGCAGGACCAGCAGGAACGGCCACCACGGTGCGTCGAACTGCGCCGAGACTCCCACCGCGACGCCCACCACAGTCATGCCGTAGACCACGAAATCGGCGGTGATGTCGAAGAATCCGCCGGCTCCCGCGTCGCCGGCCGTGGCTCGTCGGCGTGCGAGTTGCCCGTCGAGACCGTCGGCGACGCGCGAGAGAATCCACAACACCAACGCGAGCCACCACAGCTGCAGACCCGCCGCCAGGGCACTGCCGAGTCCGAGGACCAGCCCGGCGGCGGTGATGCGGTCCGGGGTGATGACGGGGTGATCGATCGCACGGGCGCAGCGGTCCAGCGGGCCGTCCAGTCGTCGGCGCAGGTAGGCGTCGATCATCGAGCCTCGCCCGCTACCGGTTCTGAATCAGGTGCTTTCTCTGTGGTCAGGCCCAGCTTTTTGGCCAGTAGAGCCGACCCGGCCGCGATCGCCAGGACCGCGAGCAGTGCGACGGCGAACGGCCACGACAGCGGTGACGTTCCGTAAGCCCCGAGTGCGGTGTACGCGACGGTTCCAGGCACGATCCCCACCATTGTGCCCAGCACATAGTCGCGCTGGCCCACTGCGCTGATCCCGGCGGCGTAGTTGACCAGGGAAAACGGGAGCGGCACCAACCGCACGAGCAGCACCGAGATCAGTCCGCGTCGGCCGAGTAGGGCGTCGAGTCGGCGGAGCTTGCCCCATTCGGATCGGGCGACCTGACCGCGGCCGAGCTTGCGGGCCATCCAGTACGCCAGATAGGCACCGACCGTGGCGGCGAACACCACCACGGAGGCACCTACCGCGAGCCCGAACAGCAGCCCGGAGGCGATGGTCAGAGTGCTGGCGGGAAACGGGGTCGAGGACAGCACCGCGTAGAGGACGATGAATCCTGCGATGCCCCACCACCCGGCGTCGGAGACCTGCGATCGTATCGATTGCGGGTCGGGTAGATCGACGGTATTTGCCACGATCACCACCGCGACAACCACCGCGACGACAGCCGACACCTTGACCACCGTCCGGACGCTGGGACGACCTGTGCGCCCGGCACCGCTGGGTGGAACGGGGGTGTCGAGGCCTGTGCCTACTTCACCGGTGAGATCCTGGTCCTGCTGCGCCATCGGTCCCTCTCGAGCTTCGAAACGATATTACTCTCTGAACGGGAAGGCCTCGAACCCCTCGGTGTGTTCCCGTATTGCCGGATTCACCCGAGTGCGGTGCATCGAATGTGCCGTTGATGCACTCACACCTTGCCAGGAGGCTTTACGTTGACTTCGTTGTCTGTACGTTCCGCGGTGGCCATCGCCGCGAGTGCGGGGTTGTTGCTCAGCGCCTGCGCTGCCCCGGACTCGCAAGGCCCCGTCGCCGAAGCGCTGCCCTGGAACGAGGTCGAACAACAAGCCCAAGGCCAGACCGTCTCGCTGTGGATGTACGGCGGCGACGAACAAGGCAACGCCTACGTCGACGATGTCCTCACCCCTGCCGCCGCCGAAGAAGGCGTCACCCTGCGCCGAGTACCGGTGGAAGACACCACCGACGCCGTCAACCGCATCCTCTCCGAACGCCAAGCCGGGGTTACCGACGGCGAGGTCGACCTCGTCTGGGTCAACGGGGCCAACTTCGGCACCGGAAAACAAGCCGGAGCCTGGCTCTGCGGCTGGACGCAGAACCTACCCAACATGGCGTTGACCGACCCCGAGGACCCACTGCTCCTCGACGACTTCGGAACCCCCGTCGACAACTGCGAAGCCCCGTGGTTCAAAGCCCAATTCACCCTGGTCTACAACGCGGACGCGATCCCGAACCCGCCGACCACCTTCGAGGGCGTCCTCGACTGGGCCCGAGACAACCCCGGCCGCTTTACCTACCCCGCACCCCCGGACTTCACCGGCTCGGTGTTCCTCCGCGAAGCCCTCCTGAGTACTGCCGGCGGCGTCGGTGAGGTCCCTGCCACGTTCGATCAGGACTCCTACGACGAACTCGCCCCCGCCTTGTTCGACCGCTTGAACGAACTCGCACCCTCACTGTGGCGTGAAGGAGCGACGTACCCGCAGTCCTCCTCCGAACTCAACGACCTCTACGCCGGAGGCCAAGTCGACATGACCATGACCTACGGGCCCGCGACGCTCCCGCAACTCGTCGCCGACGGCACCTACCCGCCGCAGACCCGCGTCCTGACTCTCGACGAGGGAACCGTCGGGAATGCGAGTTTCCTGGCCATCCCGTCGACGTCGGGGCAGTCCGCAGCGGCGCAGGTGGTCGCGAATCTCGCGCTCTCCCCCGAGCAACAACTCGCGACCTCGACGACCGATGTGTGGGGACAGTTCACCGTCCTCGACCTCGACCGCGTTCCCGCCGATGTCCGAGCCCGATTCCAGGACTTGACGCCCTCCGATGTCGTCCCCTCCTACGAAGAACTTTCCGCCAACGCCCACCCCGAACTCTCCGCCGACTGGGTCACCCCACTCGACGAAGGATGGCGACGAAACGTCCTCGCGGGGCAGTGAGCGCGCCTGCGAAGAGTTGGCGCTCCACGGTCGGGGTGCTGCCTGCTGTTCTGCTGGTCGCCGTGGTCGTCGGCGGCGGTCTCGGAACCGTCGTGTTGCAGAGCCTGGGGTTGATGCCGCTGGTGGGGACTCCGGAACTGTCGGTCGACGGGTATTCCGCTCTGGGCGATGATCTCTGGCGCTCGGTGGCTCTGACGCTCTCGATCGCCGTGGTCTCGACTGCGCTGGCCGCGGTGATCGGGCTCGCGGTCGCGTTGACGGCACTGTCCGGGCGACGGACGGCATTGGTCGCCGCAGGACTGACGGTGACGGTGCCCCACCTCATCGGTGCGGCCGCGATGGCGTTGTTGCTCGCGGACTCGGGAATGCTGGCACGGATCTTCGGCGCGACCGACGGCGGCTGGCCGCAGATTGTCGGCGGACCGTGGTGGATCGCCGTGGTGCTCGAATACGCCTGGAAGGAATCGGCATTCGTCGCCGTAGTGGTGGCCGGAACGCTGGCCACCCGGGTCGCGGCCTACGACGAGAGCGCCGCGACTCTCGGAGCCGGCCGGTGGGCGCGGCTGCGTCTGATCACCCTGCCGCTGGCTCGACCCGCGTTGATCGCGTCGGCGGCCATCGCGTTCGCCTACACCGTCGGATCCTACGAGGTGGCCCGAATTCTGGGACGGCCGTTCCCGGAGCCGTTGTCGGTGATGGCAATTCGACTGTTCACCTCCATCGACCTCGCGACACGTCCACAGGCTGCCGCCGCCGCGACGATCGCCGTGGCTCTCACCATCGCCGTGGCAAGCGTCGCGCTGCACTTCCTGCGGAGATCGGCGGTCTGGAAATGAACAAGGTGATTCCGTCCTTCGGCAGAGCAGTGTTGGTGCTGTGGTTTCTGCTGCCACTCGTTCCCATCGTCCTGTGGGCCATCAGCAATCGCTGGTCGTTCCCGGGCAGCCTGCCGCAGGAATGGGGATTGGGCGGAGTGCGCAGCGCACTCGCGGCCGGTGGCGTCGACGCGTTCGTCCGCTCGACGTCGCTGGCTCTGGCTGTCGCGGCTATCGCAACCCCGCTGGGCGCGATGGCTGCTCGCTCCCTGGTGCGCGGCGACGTGCACATTCCCGGGGTGATCGCTGCGCTGCTGTTCGCGCCGATCGCGCTGCCGCCGTTCGCGGTGGCGCTCGGCCTGGACGTGCTGGTGCTGCGCTCCCGCATTCCCAGCACGGTGGCCGTGATCGCCCTGCTGACCGTCGCGGCAATTCCGTATACGACGTATCTGATGCGGGTTGCGTTCGGCACGTACGACATCGGCTACGAGGAGGAGGCTCGCACCCTCGGAGCGTCGACGGCCATGATCGTGCGTCGTATCCGCATTCCGTTGCTGGCCCCGGCGCTGGCGGGCGCGGCGTTGCTGGCCTTTCTGGTGGCGTGGAGCGACTATGTGATCACCCTACTGATCGGAGGAGGCAGACTGGTGACCGTGCCGATCCTCGTTGCCTCGTTCGCCTCCGGCACCGGAAACGATGCGGTGGTAGCCGTGCTGTCGGTCGCGGCCATCGTGCCCCCGCTGCTGCTGGTGATCATGCTCGCCCGGCTCAGAGGAAGGCTCGGGCGATGAGTGTCGAGCTGTCCGTCAGCGGACTCACCAAACGCCATGCCGGTCAATCGGTTGCGGCCCTGGACTCGTTGGATCTCACCGTGCCGCCGGGCTCGTGTACGGCGATCCTCGGACCCTCGGGCTCGGGTAAGAGCACCGCGCTGCGGCTCATCGCGGGTCTCGACACACCGTCCTCCGGTTCGCTGACCATCGACGGTGTCGACGTCACCGGCACGGCCGCGGAGGATCGGGGCGTCGGGATGGTGTTCCAGCGTCCGATGTTGTTTCCGCACATGTCTGTTCTCGACAACATCGGCTTCTCGTATCGGGCTGCGGGCGACAGCCGCAAGCGTTCGCGCGAGCGGGCCCGCGAGTATCTCGAGATGGTTCATCTCGGCGACATGAGTGACCGGGCCGTATCCGAGGTGTCCGGTGGGCAGGCTCAGCGGGTGGCGCTGGCGCGCTCGCTCGCCGGTTCGCCGCGGGTGTTGTTGTTGGACGAGCCGTTCAGTGCTTTGGATCCCGTGCTGCGAGCCGAGATGCATGATCTGGTTCGCGAGCTGCGCACATCTTTGGATCAGACGCTGGTGCTCGTCACCCACGATCAGCAGGAGGCGGCCGTGCTGGCCGATTCGCTGGCGGTGCTCATCGACGGGCGGTTGGAGCATCACTCCGATATTGCTACGGCCTACACGCGTCCGAGCACGCTGGCGGTATCGCGTTTGATGGGCGGGGTCAACGAGATCGAGGGGCAGTGGGATGGGGTGAGGGTGCATCGCTCCGAGCTTGGCGAGTTGGAGGTCGACGGTGTGTCCGGCGTGCCGGCCGGAACCGCAGTGCTGCTGCTACGGCACGAACTGATCCAGCTCGGCGAGGACGGTGTTCGCGGGGTGATCACTGCGCTGCGACCCACGGGATTTCGCAGCATCGCCGACGTCAGCTTCGGATCGACTGTGGTGAAGGTGGAACTCGCGGCGGGGTCGTCGGTACGAATAGGAGATACCGCAGGATTGAAGATTCCACTCCAGTCGAGATATGTGGTCAGGAGTTGACCGGGCCTGGCTGACAACATCCAGGTGAGCGCGACCCTGCCGGAGTCAAAGGCAGAAGTGTCCGCAGTTGCTTGTTCTCGTCCGGATCGAGGACCGAATGCTGCACACACGCGGGGACGAGTTCGCCCGTCTCCGGATGCGCCATCGAGTAGGTGCACGCCGCCAGTCTCTCCTGCGTCTCGAGCAGGACGGGGTCCGACGCAGTACGACCGGAGACCATCATCTCCCACGCGGGTGCAACATTCTCGGCGTCCATGAATCGGTGGACGACGAAGGTCATCGGGCGCACCTGCCGGCGAGCACACGCGACCGAAAGCCGACCGAGGCCGCCGCATCGTCGTACGGCGCTGCGGGCCCACCGAACCGCTACGCCGGCGCCCCGCGGATAGCCGACAAGTACGCGCAGCAGTTTGAGGACCAACACCGCCGGAGGGGTTCCGCCGAAATTCATCCCACCCAGATGGGTGAAGAACTGGTCTCTCGCTTCGACCTCGGCCGACTTCGAGACATCGACGAACGGGTGCCACGTACGGCCGACCATGAACCCCAGTGCCGTCCTGTTACAGCGCGGATCACCGAACTGAATCGCATCGTGCGAAATCTCCTGTCCCATACCGTGTTCGATGTTCACCCACACGGTGTCGATGTCGATCTCTCGGTAATCTCCCCGCCAGCGTCTGTCATCGCCGACGAAGGCCGCCGGCTGGAACGAGAGCATCGAGTAGCCGTCCATGGCGACCACGGTGGCGGCGACCTCGGCCACGTCATCGATGTTGTCCGGGGTGACTGTCATGTTGTGCGCGAGATACGAGCTCACCCCGTGCTCACGCTCGAGACGCGCGAACATCTCGGCGAACCGGCGACGATACGGATGCAGCTCTGCCTCCGACCGGGGCCGCGGAATTCCGCGTCGACCGCGCATGAGCTTGTCGAAATGCACCGCGTACGAGACACGGTCGAATCGGCGACGGCCGTTCCCTCCGACGACGACCGCCCGGAGGTAGTCGTAGTCGAAGTCGCCGTGTGTGAACGCCATCGGCTCGCGTCCGTGCTCCCGCATGACCGTCAGTGCGGCCGCGTGATCGCCGGGGGCGAGCAAACTGACTTCTCCACCGATCAGCTGGGCGTGCGCCCTCGGTCCACGACGGGCGACGAAATGCTGCATCTGGGCGGCGACTTCGCGCAGCGTGTGCTCGCCGTCGATGCGAACCTTGTTCGCATCCGCGCTGTGATAGCACGGAGTGCACGTGAAGTTACACTTCGGGAAAACCCCATGGGTGCCTTCGCATCCGACGGCATGGCGACCGAGGGTCTGCGATGGCGTTCGCACACCAGCGGGCAGAGCATTCCATCTCTCGCGCAGCGCTGCCCGCGTTCGAGGGTCCACCGGACGAGTGCCGAATTCGATTCGGCCGGCAATCGAGCGAGCTGTCGACCACACACGTCCGGACCGTTTCCTGACAGCTGACAAATCCATGCACTCGAGTATGCACACCTCGTTCAACCACTGGAGTGTTCGCCGGACGGGAGTTCAGGAGCCGATTCGGACCACGGAAACAGTCAGACGTGCACAGGAATGCCCCGATGCAGCCAGCGGGTTCCTATTCACGATCGACCACTGTTCCTCTATCAGCTCCAGGAGATTTTGTTATGCCCCGCATTCCCGTCCACACGATCGACGATGCTCCCGCCGACAGCGCCGCTGCGCTGCAGAAGATCGCGAAGCAGACAGGCAAAGTGCTCAACATTCACGCCGAGATGGCCCACTCACCGGTGGTGATGGCCGCGTACGCCGGAGTCGGTGATGCGATCGCGCAACACGGAAGCTTCGATGCTCGGACCCGGGAAGCGATCGCGCTCGCGGTAGGGGCAGTGAACTCGTGCGACTACTGCCAGTCCGCACACACCATCTCGGCCACACGCGCCGGACTGACACAAGAGCAGACCCTCGCGATCCGCAGCGGTTCAGGAATCGACGACCCCGCACTCGACACAATGCTTGCCGTAGTACGCGACGCAGCCGCCAACGCAGGTTCGGTCGAG
>NZ_JBAWFH010000266.1:0-28119 GCF_049591685.1 Rhodococcus sp. (in: high G+C Gram-positive bacteria)
TGTTCTTGCACCTTTCGAGTGGCGGGCGTTGCGATCAATCTAGCCGAACGGCACAAAGACAGTAATATTTCCTGTTGTTGGCGCTTGCTTACGGAATATTGTGGCGTACCTTTGCACTCATGACGCAGGTATTGCAGTCTCGCAGCCGCAGCAAGCACAACCGCGACGACCACGACCACGACGCGCAAGCCCAGCATGGCGTGACCATCGACGCGGCCAATGCCCGAGCCACCATCGGGCAGCACATGCTCGCCGACGGATTCGAGATGGTGCTCGACCTCGACGCCTCGCGCGGTTCCACCCTCGTCGACGCCCGCGACGGCACCGAGTACCTCGATCTGTTCACGTTCTTCGCATCCAATGCCTTGGGAATGAATCACCCTGCGCTGCGGGACGATCCGGCGTTCACAGCCGAGCTGCTTCGCGCGGCGCTCAACAAACCCAGCAACTCCGATATCTACACCGTCGAGATGGCCCGCTTCGTCGACACGTTCGCGCGGGTTCTCGGCGACGCTCGCCTGCCGCACCTGTTCTTCGTGGAGGGAGGTGCGCTGGCCGTCGAGAACGCACTGAAGGTCGCGTTCGACTGGAAGAGCCGATGGAACGAGCAACACGGCATCGACCCGTCCCTCGGCAGGCAGGTTATGCACCTCGAGCATGCGTTCCACGGCCGCTCGGGCTACACGATGTCGCTGACGAACACCGATCCGAACAAGGTGGCCCGCTTCCCGAAGTTCGATTGGCCGCGGATCCCGTCGCCGTACATCCGGGCGGGCGCCGACATGAACGCACTCGAGGCCGACGCCCTGGCAGCCGCGCGGCTCGCATTCGACACCAACCCACACGACATCGCCTGTGCGGTAGTCGAACCCATTCAGGGCGAGGGCGGCGACAACCACTTCCGTCCACAATTTCTGCAGCAGTTGCGCGACCTCAGCCACGAGTTCGACGCACTGTTCGTCGTCGACGAGGTGCAGACGGGAGCCGGGATGACGGGCACGGCGTGGGCGTTCCAGCAACTCGGCGTGGTGCCCGATGTGCTCGCATTCGGCAAGAAGGTGCACGTCTGCGGCGTGATGGCAGGGGGGCGCGTCGACGACATCGCCGACAACGTGTTCTCGGTGTCTTCCCGGATCAACTCGACGTGGGGCGGCAATCTCACCGACATGGTCCGCTCGCGGCGGATCCTCGAGGTGATCGAGTCGGAGCAGCTCATCGACCGGGCCGCAGTTCTCGGCGATCGGCTCCTGGCCCGGCTGCGCGACGTGGCAACCCGGTACGCCATCGTCACCGACGTACGCGGACGGGGCCTGATGTGCGCGTTCACGCTGCCCGAAGCAGCGATACGTGACCGTCTGATCGATGACCTTCGCGTCGACGAGCACGTTCTGGCGCTGGGGTGCGGCGCGAGCGCCGTGCGGTTCAGGCCGGCCCTGACGATCAGCGAAGCAGATCTTGACCGCGGCGTCGACGCCATCGAGCGGTGCCTGGCTCAGAACGCGTAGGTGCCCTCCGCCCACGCACGGTCGGCCGGCTGCTCGACGGCGTCCACAACCCGGCCGTCCTGAAAATAAGAGGAGTGGACGACTAGACCGGAGTCGACGGCCTCCTGCCACGCTGCGGTGGGGCCTTCGCCGAACCACCGCCAGGGCGTGATGTCGTCCATGATGACAACGGTGTCGGAAGTGGCCAGCGCGCGGAGGTCAGCGAGGTCGGATCGCGCCCCCTCCAGTGAGTGGTCCCCGTCGACGAAAATGACATCGAACCGCATCTCGGGGTTGCTGACGGCGAACTCTTTGATCGTGACGTGCGAGTCGCCCTGAATCAGGTGGTGGCGTGCGGGAAAGAGCTCGTCGATGTGCGCTTTCGCGGCCGTGCTGTAGGCGTAGCCGGCCAGATCGAACGAGTACACCACGGTGGACGGTGAGGCCGACAGAAAGGCCCAGCTGGAGTACCCGGCGTTGAAGCCGACCTCGCAGACCAGTTCGGTGCCGGGACGTGCTGCGAGCGACGCCAGGTAGTCGAGCTCGGCTTGGTCTGCTCCGTACTCGAACGGCTCCCCCGCCGTGACCGTCTTGTGCACCATGGCCTCGAGCTGCTGCAATCCCACTGGTCCTCCGATGATCGACGGTGCGAAGATGTCCGGCCGCAGATATCTTCCCTCCTTACGGCCGGCGGTAAACACGAGCGCAAGAACACAGGGGCCGATTTCGTCGACTATCGCGGTGCCCCGGTCTCTTGTAGAGTCCGTCTCGCCGAAGACCGACTGGTCTTTACGGGAAGTCCGGTCTTCATGGAAGGGACGCTGCCGTGCCGTATCTCGGTTTGCTCATCATGATTCTGTGGGTGTTCTGCCTCATCGACGTCGTCACCGCCGACGAGTCGGGCGTTCGCCACCTGCCCAAGATGGTGTGGCTGCTGTTCGTCGTGTTCATTCCGCTGGCGGGTTCACTGGTCTGGCTCATCGCGGGCCGACCCGTAGGCACCGGAATCTGGGGCGGTAGCGATGCCGGGCAGCGCAGCAACTCGGCGTTCCCCGAGTACGACGCGAAGCCCGGACGAGCCGTCGCCACCGATCCCGAAGCCGACGAGGAGTTCCTACGTCAGTGCCGTGCCCGCGCCGAAGAACAGCGTCTTCGCGCGAAAGGCGACTAGCCACTTACTGCGGTGGCGCAGATCAGCGCGTCGTCCGCTTCCGCCGGTACGTGATGCGCGGATAGCTACCCGTCTCGTCGAACTGCACATCGGCCTGTACCCGGTAGACGTCCTCGATGAGCTCCGCGGTGAGCACGTCCGACGGCGTCCCGACGGCAACCACCGCGCCATCGCGGAGCACGACGATGCGGTCGCAGAACATCGCGGCGAGGTTCAGGTCGTGCAGTGCGACGACACTGGTCAGCGGAAGCTCCGCCACCAGCGCCAGAATGTCGAGCTGATGCGCGATGTCCAGGTGATTGGTCGGCTCGTCGAGAAGTAGTTCGGTCGGCTCCTGCGCCAGCGCGCGAGCGATCTGCACGCGCTGCCGCTCCCCTCCGGACAGGGTGTGCCACATGCGGTGCGACCTCGACTCCATGCCGGTGTCGGCAAGTGCCTTGACGACCGCTCGATCGTCCGCGGCCGAGTCACCGCCGAGCATGCCCTGATGCGGGATGCGCCCCAACCGAACAACATCGACCACCGAAATATCGACCTCGGTGTTCGAGTGCTGGTCCACCATGGCCACCCGCCGGGCGATCTGTTTGCGCCGCATCGACGCGATCGGCGTCCCGTCCAACGTCACGGTTCCCTCGTCAGCGGTCACGATGCCCGCGAGGATCCGCAGCAGCGACGATTTCCCCGACCCGTTCGGGCCGATGAGACCCACCGTTTCGCCGACCACCGGCGCGACGTCGACGCCGCCGAGAATCACGTGCGATCCCCGCGACCAGCCAACACCCGAGGCCCGGATGGTCTGCTCGTCGAACACGGTTGCCTTGTTCGGCGCACTCACACTCATCGGGTCCTCCGCATCCTGAACAGAATCACTGCAAAGGCGGGGACGCCTATCATCGCCGTCACCACGCCGACCGGAATTTCCTGCGGCTCGAACACGGTGCGGGCGACGGCGTCGACCCAGACCATGAAGATCGCCCCGACCAGAACCGTCGTGGGCAGCAGCCGACGATGCCGAGCTCCGACGAGGAACCGCGCGGCATGCGGCAGGACGAGTCCGACGAAACCGATGGCCCCTGCCGCGCTGACGAGGGTGGCCGTGATCAGCGCGGTGATCACCAGCAGCAGTATCCGAATCCACTTGACCGACACACCGAGTGACGCCGCTGCGTCGTTGCCGAAGGTGAACGCGTCGAGCGCCGACGAGTACAGCAGACACACCGCGACGCCGACCGCGCAGACGATTCCGCAGATCACCACGTCAGCCCAGTCGGCGCCTGCCAGCGAACCCAGTAGCCAGAACAGGATTCCTCGCGTCTGCTCGGCATCGGCGGAGGAGATGACGATGAACGATGTCAGAGCCGAGAAGAGCTGCGTCCCAGCCACTCCGGCAAGGACGACGCGGTCCGTGCCACCGCCTGCGCCGGTCGCCAGAGCCATCACGAGGACGAACGACACCACGGCTCCGACGAACGCGCCCGTCGACAACGAGTACACGCCGCCGCCGATACCGAGCACCGCCACCAGAACGGCACCGGTCGAGGCACCGGAGGAGATGCCGAGAACGAACGGGTCGGCCAACGGGTTGCGGAGCAGCGACTGCATGATCGCGCCGCACAGGGCAAGACCCGCTCCGCACACCGCAGCCAGCAGCGTCCGGGGCAGCCGCAGTTCCCACACAATGCCGTTCTGGATCCGACTCACTCCGGAATCACCGAAACCCATGTGCGAGGCCAACACTCGGAACACGTCGAGCACCGACAGGTTCGCCGGGCCGATCGTCACCGCCGACGCGATCGACAACACCAGCAGTACGGATCCGACGAGCAGCAGCGGCAAGAGGAACGCGCGCCCAGTCGGTTCGACCTCCACTGCTGTTCGGGCGGTCAATTCTCCGAACCCCAACCCTGCAGCGCGGCAGCGACTTTCTCGACACCGTCGATGGTGCGAATCGACGGGTTGAGGTCCGCCCCGTTCACGACGATGTACCGCTCGGCGACGACGGCCGGCAGCTGCCGCGTCACCGCGTTGGTTTCGAGGAACTCGATCTTGCTGTCGAGAGCGTCACCGGCCAGGCTTCGACGGCTCAGATCGGCCAGCACGAGCGCCGTCGGATTGCGGTCGGCGACGGACTCCCAGCCGACCTGAGGCCACTCGTCGATCGTGTCGGAGTAGACGTTGCTCGCACCGACGGAGCCCGCGATGATTCCGGACGCGCCGCAGCACCCCGCCATGTAGGGCGTCGCGGTATCGGCGAACCAGAACGCCAGCGACGTGCCCGACGCGTCGACCGTGTTCGACGCGGCCTCGAAGCGGTCCTGCAGTTCGGCGACGAATGTCTCGCCGCGGTCTCTGACGTCGAAGATCGCCGCAAGGTCGCGGACCTCCTGGTAGACGGTCTCGATCTTCAGCGGCTCGGTGCGGGCGCCGTCGGCGTTGACGCTCTCGTCGGTCTTGCCGATGCAATCCGTCGGAGACAGGTAGCTCGGAACGCCGAGTTGCTCGAACTGCGACCGTTCGGCGACGCCACCGGGTCCGAGCGTCCCGCCGAAGGAAGCCGACACGAAATCGGGCTCGGCGTCGAGAACCACCTCGAGCGACGGCTTGTTGTCCGCGAGCCGCGGCACCGTGTCGTTGGCGGCCGCCAGATTTTGCCGAACCGGGTCCGTCCACGTCGCGGTTCCGACCATCCGGTCGGCCAACCCGAGGCTCAGCAGGATCTCGGTGGAGCCCTGATTGAGGGACACCGCGCGCTGCGGGGGCGCGTCGACGACGACATCTCGTCCGCAATTGTCGAGGGTCAAGGGATAACCCGAATCGCCCGCGCGGGCGGCAGGCCCTGCATCGGTGACATCAGAAGCATCGGTGACACCAGAAGGACTGTTGGCCGACGAACACCCGGCGAGTAATCCGGCGGTCAGCAGAACAGCCGTTGCTACAGCGGTAGGCGATGAGGGATAACGAAAGGTCATGACGTGACGGCGACTTCCTGCTAGGGGCTCGTGTCGCGGAGCCTGGAGGGGAGTACACGCGAGGAGCAAGCGATCGGACTTCCACCCAGCCGAGCGTGGTCACCGTTGCGCGTCAGTCCCGGAATCTCACCGGGTTCCCTTGCACCTCACATCGGCCGCAGGTACGGCCTCGGCCGACCCTATCCTGCCGCCGATGTGTACAGTGACCCGACATGTACGCAGGTTCGACGGTCAACCCCGCAGCAGGATCATGGTGGTGGCGCTTCTAGGCGCCCACGCTTCGCGTATATCCATCCGTGGCCGCCTTTCGAGGTGGCCATTTTTCATGCCCGAACCACCTCGGAAGAAAGCCCACGCTTCCCGAGAGGTTCTTTCATGCACGAGTTATCGACAGAGCTGCTGCGCAAGGTCGTCGCAGGTACCGAGCCGTTTGCCCTGCTGAGCCGCGGCGGCCTCGATGATGGGACCGGCGGCCGCCTCGATGATGGCGTCGACGTGCTCGTCGGAGACATCGTCTCCGTCGACACGCTCGGTGATATCCCGCTCGATCCGAGCAGGGACGGCCCCGACGTACTTGCGCTGGTCCCGTTTCGCCAAATTCAGGAACGCGGGTTCGTGTGCCACGACGACGACGCGCCCCTCCAATGCCTGCGAGTGCGCGAGCATGCCCGCGTCACCATCGACGACGTACTGGCCGTTCTGATCACTGCCGATCTGGTCACTGCCGATCGGTCCCCGACCCTCGAGATGACCGGTGGGCGTTTCGAACCGGACGACGACGCCTACTCGTCCATCGTTTCCCGTGTTCTCGCCGACGAGATCGGCACCGGCGCCGGCGCGAACTTCGTCATCCGACGGGATTTTCGAGCGCAGCTGACCGACGATCTGAACAGCGGCCTCGAAATCTTCCGCCGCCTGCTCGACGGCGAATCGGGGGCCTACTGGACCTTTTTCGTGCACACGCCATCGGTCACGCTCGTCGGTGCGACGCCGGAGCGCCACGTCGGCTTCGACGGCACGTCGGCGGTCATGAACCCCATCAGCGGCACCTACCGACATCCCGTCGAGGGCCCGTCGACCGCGGGTCTGCTCGAATTCCTCGGTGACGCGAAGGAGAACGCCGAACTGTTCATGGTGGTCGACGAGGAGTTGAAGATGATGAGCCGCGTCTGCGCGGAGGGTGGACGCGTGATCGGTCCGCGCCTGAAGCAGATGGGCCACCTCACGCACACCGAGTACGAACTGGTGGGCCGCACCGACCTCGATCCGCGCGACATCCTCCGCGAGACGATGTTCGCCCCGACGGTCACCGGATCGCCGATCGAGAACGCAGCTCGCGTCATCGCGCGGTACGAAACGTCCGGCCGGGGCTACTACTCGGGCGTTCTCGCGCTGTTCGAGGGTGCCGCAGGCGTCAGTACCGTCGACGCACCGATCCTGATCCGCACCTGCGAGATATCGCCGACCGGGGAGTTGAAGATCTCGGCCGGCGCCACGCTGGTGCGCAACTCTGTCCCCGCTCACGAGGTTGCGGAGACCCGATCGAAACTCGGCGGCGTTTTGGCCGCCCTCGGCGTCGAACCGCCGCGACCGCGCGCAGCCGATGCGGTTCGGCTGGCGGAGCAGCCAGGCGTCGAAGAAGCGCTGACTCGTCGTAACGCGAATTTGGCGTCGTTCTGGCTCGACGAGCAACCGCTTGTCGTGTTGCCGCACGCGATCGGCAAGTCTGCCGTGGTGGTGGATTTCGAGGATCAGTGGACGGCCATGCTCGCTCACCAACTCCGGCATCTCGGCATGGATGTCTCCGTCGTCCGCTGGGAGAACTACCCGGGCACCGACGCCGACCTGCTGGTGTGCGGGCCCGGCCCGGGTGATCCGCGTCAGCGCACGTCGGAGGGACACGGTGTCGACCCGCGCATCGCAGCGGTCGAAGCAGCGCTGCAACAACGGTTGTCGACGGGTCGGCCGCTACTAGCGGTGTGCCTGAGCCACCAAGTTCTGGCCCGCATGCTCGGCCTGGAGATCGCCGCGCTCCCTCGTCCGAACCAGGGAGTGCAGAAGGTCGCCGACGTCTTCGGCAAGCAGCGGACCGTGGGCTTCTACAACACGTTCTTCGCGAAGGCAGGGGCCGTCCCGAATCTCGAGATGTCCGGGCTCGAGATATCGGCGGACGGCGACGAGATCAACGCCCTGCGAGGCCCGGGATTCGAGTCCGTGCAGTTCCATCCGGAATCCGTGCTCTCCGCCGACGGCATCGACATCCTGGGCGACGTCGTGGATCGTTTGCTGCAGCCGGTTCGGGTCGCCGAGTAGATCCCGACGCTGCGCACACCGCGCTAGGCAACCCCTGCGCGCTACGAAACCACTGCCGCTACGCGTTCCTTCCGACGATGTGACGGGAACGCGCTGCGGGAGAGGACGACCGTCAGCAGCGCAGCAGCTACGAGCCCGGCGGCGACGAGGGTGACCACGGCGATGTTGCTGCGGTCGATGACCACTCCGCCGACCAGCGCACCGGTGGCGATGGCGATCTGGAACGCGACGACGTAGATGGCCGACGCTCGGTCCGGGTCTGCCCGCGGTGTCCCCAGCACGGACGATTGCAGGCAGACCGGCACGGTCGTGAACGCGAGTCCCCACAGCGCTATTGCGAACACTGCAAGCAAGGCGAGCGAACCCGGCGCGGACTGCACGGTGGTCCACAGAACGAGTAGTGCAGCCGTCACCGCGCTCAGCGCACCGATGGTCGATCGGCGTGGCCAGCGGTCGAAGGTCTTGCCGACGGCCCAAATGCCGATGACGCCGAACAGCCCGTAGAGCAGCAGCATCAGGGTCAGCGTCGTGCCCATCGAACCGAGCCCACGGTCGACCAGCAGGGAGAAGTAGGTGTACGCGATGAAGTGGCCGAGCACCGCGAGGAACGTGGCGACGCAGATCATCAGCAGCGGCCGATCGAGCGTTTTCTCCTTCGACGTGCCGGTGGTCTCCGTCCGCTCGGTGGTCTCGGTCTTCATTGCCGGCAACGTGAACCAGAGCGTCAGAGCAATTGCGCCCGCGACCAGCCCGATGGCGGTGGCCGCCGTTCGCCACCCGAGCCACTGGCCCAGTGCGGCGGACAACGGGTTGCCCGCAACGAGTGCGAGCGAGGTACCGGCATAGACCGTCGCGATGGCCTTTCCCTGCTTACCCGGTGCAGCGAGCGAGGCTGCGACCGGCGCGACAACCGCCCAGAAGACCCCGTGCGTCGCCGCGCAGATCATCCGCGCGAGAACGAGCATCGGATACCCGACCGCCAATGCGGAGATCAGCTGAGACAGCGCCAGAGCAGCCACCGTCACCACCACGACGGTGCGCCGAGGCCAACGCCGTACGAACGTGATGAGCGGCAGCGTCATCACCGCCACGCCGTAGGCATAGAAGGTAAGGAGCAATCCGATGCTCGATTCGCTGACGCCGAGGTCGGTGGAGATCTCCGGCAGCAGGCCGACGGGCAACGTCTCCGCCGTCACGTAGGCGAACGCAGCTGCCGCGAGCACGACGAGGCGAAGCGTCTTCAGGGTGGAAACTCCGACGACAGGCACGGTGTGTATCGTTACACAAAGCCCCCGCCGACGCTAGTGTAGGCACATGAGCACCCGCCCGACCATGGCCGATGTAGCAGCCGCCGCGGGCGTCTCCACGATGAGCGTCTCGTACACCTACAACCAGCCGACGCGGGTGTCCGCGGCCACGAAGGAACGCATCCTCGCCGCCGCGACCGAGCTCGGATACAGCGGCCCCAACCGCGCCGCACGATCGCTACGCAGCGGAAAGACCAACAACATCGGCGTCGTCCTCACCGAGAAGCTCACGTACTCCTTCGACAACGCGCAGGCCCGCGCCTTCCTCTCCGGCATCGCCGAGGCGTGCCTCGATACCGACAGCGGGCTCGTCCTGCTGCCCAACTCGCACATGGGCGTCGACCTCGACCGGATCCGCGACGCCCACGTCGACGGGTTCGTGCTGTGGACCACCGTCGTCGACGACCCCGTGCTCGACATCGCCGTCGGAACCGGCAAACCGATCTGCATCCAAGGCGGACCGCAGCACCCCGGCACCCAACTCATCGGCATCGACGACGCCGAGGCAGCACATGCCATAGCGACGGTCGGCCTCCGCGGCGCCGTTGCGCCGGCCGTGCTCAGCTTCCCGCGCGACCGCGGACGAGTCGCCGAGATCGTCCACGGACCCGACCCCGACGCCGCAACCTTCCCCGTTACCCGCGCGCGCCTGGCGGGTTACCGGCGAGCCGCCGTCGACGCCGGGTTCGAGTGGTCTGCCGTGCCGGTGGCCTTCGTCTCCGTCAACGATCGCGGCGAGGGCGCTACAGCAGCACGAACGCTGCTCGACGAGCACCGCGTCGACACCATCCTGTGTACGAGCGACGACCTGGCCCTGGGTGTTCTGGATGTGACGAGCGTTCTGGATGTGACGAACGTTCTGGATGTGACGAGCGTTCTGGATGTGACGGGCGGGCTCGGCAGGCCGGGCAGGGTGGCTGTGACTGGGTGGGACGATTCGGCTGCTGCCGAGGCCGCGGGCCTGACCACCGTTGCACAATCGCTGTTCGACCAGGGTCGCGATGCCGCGCGGTGGGTGCTCGGCACGCTGAACACGTTGCCCGAGGCTCAGTGGTCGCTCAGCGTCCGCGGCTCGACACGCCGGCCGGACGAAACAAGTCTCGCTCCCCGTTTCTAGCGCCAAAGCATACTTTCGGGTTATTGTTTGCGAGGCCGACCGGCCACAGGGGGGGGAGCATGAGCCAAGAGCTGTCGATGTCCCGCCCTGTCACAGAAGATCCGTTCACCGCGCCAAACGCTGTGCTGGGGGCCGCCTCGGACGCTCTCGTTCTGGTGGACGACTTGATCGACCGCACCGACGAACTCGCGCAGACGATGCTCGACGCCGTCCCGGCCGGCACCGTAGTTCTCGACTTCGACGGCACCATCACCCTGGTCAATCAGGTGTGGGCCGCCTTTTGGCTCGAGCAACCCCATGGCGAACACTGGGCACCGGGCAGCAACTACCTCGAGCGGTGCTCTGTCGCGGCGGAGCACGGCAGCCGCACCGCCGCCTCCGTGATCACCGGGTTGCAGTCCATCATGGACGGCGCCGAGAAGGTCTTTGCTCACGAATACAACTACGCGCACCGCAAGTTCCAGCTCCGCGCTACGCGTCTGTCCGACGGCGGCGGCATCTACGTTTCGCACACCGACGTCACCGCAGTCGAGGCCGACCGCGTCGACCCGCTCACCGGGTTACCGAACCGCGAGGAAATCGAAGCGCTGCTCGGCCGCGCGCTTGCCATCCGCAGCGGAGACGACGAGGTCAGCGTTCTGCTCGTCGACATCGACGGGTTCAAGGAATTCAACGACGCACTCGGTCCGACGCAGGGTGACGTTCTGCTGCGGCTCGTTGCCGATCGACTCGCTGCATCCACCAGGCCCACCGACACCCTCGGCCGCTTGACCGGCGACGAGTTCGTCGTCATCGCCCGGGGTTGCCCTGCCGTCGCCGCCCGCGCGCTGGCCGCCGGCTTCTCCAGCATCCTCGAACCGTCCTTCGAGCTGAACGACCGGCACCTCACCATCACGGCGAGCGTCGGGGTCGCCACGTCCGACAGCACTACCGACAGCACTTCCGGCAACAGGGCCACTAGCAGCGCCACCACGGCTGACGCCGTGCAGCTGATTCACGATGCCGCCACCGCGATGCACGCGGCAAAATCGCTCGGCCGCAACAGTCACCAGGTGTACTCGGACGATCTTCGCGACAACAACCGGGTTCGACTCGAACTCGTCGAACGCCTACGCGGCGTCGCCATGGCGGGCGATGAATTGCGCATGGTGTATCAGCCCATCGTCGAACTGGCGACGGGTGCCACCATCGGCGCCGAGGCGCTCATCCGTTGGCAACACCCCGAACTGGGTCTGCTCATGCCGGACAGCTTCATCGCCCTGGCCGAGGACGCAGACCTCATCGTCCCGCTCAGCAACTGGGTCCTCACCGAGGTCGGAGGCACCCTCGCCGCCTGGCAGCGACTCGGACTGCACGTGCAGGTAGGCGTCAACGTCAGCCCGCTGCACTTCGCCGCGGGCACCCTCGCCGCCGACGTCAATGCCATCGTCGACTCCCTCGGCATCGAACCCGGCCGGCTCGTCCTCGAACTGGCCGAATCGAAATCCCTGCACGATATCGACGCCGTCTACTACGAGCTGATGGACGTACGACGCCGCGGATCGCTGGTCGCCATCGACGATTTCGGTTCCGGGTTCTCCTCGCTCGAGCGCCTCGCCACGCTGCCCGTGGACATCCTCAAGATCGACAAGTCGCTCACCCAGCACCTCGACAGCCGCGACCTCCAACGCCGCCGCGCGATGACCGCACTCTGCGCAGCAGTCGTCGAAGTTGCCCACGACCTCGGCAAGGACACCGTCGTCGAAGGCATCGAAACCCGCGAGCAACTCGCATCGTGTGTCGACATGGGCGTCACCTTCGGGCAGGGTCACCTGTTGGGCCGGCCGATGACCGCGGCCGAGTTCGAAGCTGTACTTCTACAGAACGGCGCACACAGCGCAACCGCATGACGCGAGAAACGAAGGCACCTGTGGAAGCTCGGAACGCATGAAGATCGACGACGAGAAGGCGCGCTTCGTCGGCGCTCGTCGAGCCCTGCTGTCCACCGTAAACCCGGATGGCACACCGCATCTGGTACCCATCGTCTTCGCCGCGGTGAAAGACACTCTCGTGAGCGCAATCGACTGGAAACCGAAAAGCACTCGCCAATTGAAGCGGCTCGAAAACATTCGCGCCGACCCGGCCGTCAGCCTCATCGTCGACAATTACGACGAGAACTGGGACGACCTCTGGTGGGTCCGCGCCGACGGTTCGGCTCGGGTGATCGATGCCGACAGCGACGACGGCGCCGCTGCCATCGACGCCCTCGTCGCGAAATACGAGCAGTACTCCGCAGCCGCGCCGCAGGGACCCGTCATCGTGATCGGCAAGCTCAGTTGGCGGTCCTGGCGCGCGTCGTAACGCACTGCACCCTCCCGCGTTCTGGGTGCGAACAGCCTCATCGCGTCGAACCAAGCCCTTGCGCGGAGACTTGCTGATCCTTAAAGTGATCGTCGTTCACAAATCACTTGGGCAAGCCTAACCTGTGGTGAATCGCCGATCCGAAGGAACCCATGACGACGACATCGCTCGCCGACCCCGCACTGGAATCAGACAGGGCCGTCGATCACAGAGATGATCAGAAGGCCGGCGCTCGCGCGTTGAAGGACCTGATGCGGCCCGTGTCCGGCCGGATTCTTCTCGGCCGGACGCTCGCCGCGCTCAGCGGCGGACTGGCGGTGGTTCCCTACATCGCGCTGGTCAATATCGGCGTCGTGTTGTTGGACGCGTTCAGCGCGGGCACCGCGGTCGACGGGGACGACGTCGATCGCTGGATCACCATTCTCCTGGCAACCTTCGGGTTACGCCTGCTGTGCTATCTCGTGGCGTTGGTCGTCACCCACTTCGCAGACATCGACCTCGGACACTCGATTCAACTACGGTTGGTGAAGCGCTTCGCACGCGTGCCGCTGGCCTGGTTCACATCTACGAATTCCGGGCGTGTCCGAAAAGCGTTGCAGGACGACATCGGAACGATTCACCATCTCATCGCGCATCAACCCGTGGACGGCACCAACGCTGTCGTGATGCCGGTCGCGTTGATGGTCTACGCCTTCGTGATCGATTGGCGACTCGGCTTGTTGTCGATTGCGACCATTCCGCTGTACGCCGTGGCCGTAAGCATGTCGATGCGCGGAATGGGCGAGAAAACCGTCGAAATGGACAAGCGACTGTCTACCGTTTCGGCTCGCATGGTCGAGTTCGTGACCGGTATCTCGGTGGTCAAGGCATTCGGGCGGGTCGGCCGCGCTCACGGCGCCTATCAACGATCCGCCACCGAGTTCTACGAGTTCTACCTGGCATGGGTCACACCGCTGATTCGTGTCTCGTCCCTGGGGACATCGATTCTCGCCGTGCCGTTGCTGCTGCTCGTCAACGTCGGCGGCGGAGCGGTGCTCGTTCATCGTGGCGTCGTCGGTACCGCGGACGTGTTGGCCACGTCCCTCATTGCGCTACTTGTTCCGTATGCGATCGAAACGTTGATGAGTTCGATGTGGGCGTCGCAGATGGCCGGCGCTTCAGCGCTGCGACTCGTCGACCTTGTGAACACTCCGATACTGCCGACAGCGACGCGCACTACCGAAATACATTCACACGACGTAACTTTCGACCACGTCTGTTACTCGTATGCGGCCGGGCCGAATGCCGCCCTCGCGGTCGACGACATCGACTTCACGCTCCCGCAGGGGACCGTGACAGCTCTCATCGGGCCGTCGGGCTCGGGCAAGTCAACCATCGCCACGTTGCTCGCTCGGTTCGACGACCCGCGTTCGGGGACCATCCGCATCGGCGGCGTCTCGATTGCCGAGATGCCCGATTTGTACTCGCACGTCGGTTTCGTTCTCCAGGACCCGCAGCTGCTCGGCATCAGTCTTCGGGACAACATCACGCTGGGACGGCCAGGCGCGAGCGAGACCGACGTCCGGAATGCCGCGGCGGCCGCGGAGGTTCTCGACGAAATCGATGCTCTACCTGCAGGGTTCGATACCGTCTACGGCGCTGACTCCGGGTTGTCGGGTGGTCAGGCTCAGCGCGTCGCAATTGCCCGAGCGCTGTTGATCGATGCACCTATTCTCGTCCTCGACGAGGCCACGGCAATGACCGATCCCGAATCCGAGCATCGAATTCAACAGGCGCTGTCCCGTCTCGTACGCGGCAAGACAGTGCTGGTGATTGCGCACCGGCCCGAGGTCATCAAGGGGGTCGATCAGATCATCGTCATCGACTCCGGCCGAGTGACCGCTATCGGTACCCACGAGGAGCTGCGAGATGTCGCTGCGTATCAACGTCTGTGGCAGAAGACCGGCGCGCCGGCGCGGCTTGCTGCCGATACCTCAGCCGCTCCCCTGCGACCGACAGGAGTCGAATCATGACCCCGCCCCGTGTAACCCCGCCTCGCGTTACCCTGCCCCTTGTCGACATCGTGCCCAGGATGGGGCGGATGGTGTCGGACCCGAAGAAGCTGAGACCGGCAATCATCGCCAGTGTCGCCGTGGGTTCGGTGGAAGGTTTCGCGCTCGCCGCTCTGCTGCCCACGATCGGTGCGCTGGCGCAGGGCGCGCCGGTGTGGGGATTGGGTCTTGCTGGATGGCTGTGGATACTCGCTGGTCTCTCGGTTCTCGGCTTCGCGCTGAACTATTGGGCCGATCGGGCCAACTATGCGGTCGCGCTCGACTTTCTGCTGAGCATCCACCGGTTGGTGGGCGATCAGGTTGCCAAGCAGCCGCTGGGCTGGTTCGCCCGCCCACTGGCGGGCGCGCTGTCACGAATGGTGTCGGCAGAGCTGATGACCGCAGGTGAGATTTTCGCGCACATGTTCAAACCGCTCGTCTCACGCACTGTCGCAGCGGGAATCATCATCGTCGCGGCCTGGATCTGGAATCCCTGGCTGGGGCTGGTTCTCACCATCGCGGTGCCGGTGTTCGTGTGCATCACCTTGGTATCGACGTCGATGATGCGTCAAGGCAGGGCAATTCACGAACCGAAAGAAGCGAGTCTCGCGAACCGTGTGGTCGAATACGCGCAGTGCCAGGGCGCCATCCGCTCCTGCGACCGTAGCGACGACTACCCGCCCCTGCACCGGGCTCTCGACGACGCATACCGGGCCAAAAAAAGAGGGCTACGGCTCGAGACGATCGGCCTGCTGCTCAGTGGCATGGTGACCCAGGGAGTCGTCGTTGCCTTGATCACCGTCACCGGAACACTCGCCGTCGACGGATCTTTGGAGCCGATCCCGGCCCTGGCGTTCATCGGCCTGGCACTTCGTTTCAGTTCCCTACTGTCGGCCATCACCGAAAGTGCGATGGGACTGGAATCTCGGCGTCCGCTGCTCGACAATCTCGACGAGGTACTCACCGCCGAGGCTCTGCCCGAGCCGGATGCGCCACGGGAGCTCCCCGCGCCCGGCACCGTGGAACTGAAAGGAGTCACTTTCTCCTACCCGTCCGCCGAGACGCCGGTGTTGCAGAACGTGTCACTGTCGGTTCCTGCCGGAACGATGGTCGCGCTGGTCGGGCCGTCGGGCAGTGGCAAGACGACCGTCGCACGCCTCATCGGTCGCTTTTACGACGTCGACGAGGGAAGTGTTCTCGTCGGAGGGCTACCGGTCACCGAGCAGACGACCGAACAGTTGATGGCACAGCTGTCCATGGTGTTTCAGGACGTGTACCTCTTCGACGACACGCTCGAGGCCAACGTCGCGGTTGGTAGAAGCGGCGCGATTGAGAAAGAAGTTCGCGAGGCAGCCGACATCGCAGGCGTCACCGAAATCGCAGAACGTCTACCCGATGGGTGGAAGACCCAGGTCGGCGAAGGCGGCCGCGGCCTCTCCGGGGGCGAGCGTCAACGAGTGGCGATTGCGCGCGCGCTGTTGAAGAAAGCGCCCATCGTTCTGCTCGACGAGGCAACCTCTGCCCTTGACGTCGAGAACGAAGCTAACATCGTTTCTGCTGTGGAGCGGCTGCGCGCGCAGGCGACGGTCGTCATCGTCGCCCACCGCCTGTCGACGATCGAGGGCGCAGACATGATCGTCGCCCTCGATGCGAACTGCGGGATAGAGGCGCAGGGGACACACGACGAGCTATTGGCCGGCGGCGGTACCTATGCCCAATTCTGGCACCGCCTCGAGAGTGCGCAGGGGTGGCAATTGACGAACTAGCGTGTGGGGATGAGCGGCGTAGGGAGAAAAGCGGGGCGCAAGCCGGCGTTCGCGGCACGCGATGTCGTATCGGCTGCCCTGGACGAGGGAATCGACGGCTTCACGATGTCCGGGGTGGCCACGCGCGTCGGCGTCGTCACCGCGGCGATCTACCGCCTGTTCAGCTCACGCGAGGAGATCGTCGTCGCCTGTCTCGACCACATCGCCGCGGGAATCCGGCTGCCTTCCGAGGGTGACGACTGGCAGGCAGTGTTGTGGCTCTGGGCCGATGAATGTTGGCGGATGTGCGAGGAGTTTCCCGGTCTCAGTCGCGTCGTCTACTCCTACGCGCCCGCCTTCACCCGAATCGAACACGTACTCAGCGAGTACGCCCGCTGCTTGGCGGTTCACGACAAGACCTCCAGGCAGGCGATGTTCGCGCTCGACTTCATCGGCGACACCGTCTTCGCGAGTCATCTCGGAGTGTCGGCATGGCGAACTGCCGACGACAACGGAAACACCGGCTTGGCACTGGTGAGAAAAGCTATCAGCGAGGATTCACTCGTCGAGCCGACAGAAGCATGGCTGAGCAGGGAGGTGCTCGACACCAAGATCGACTTCATCGTCTCCGGCCTGCACCACCGTTGGCCGGGAATCTGAGCCCTCCACACTGCGGTTCCTTATGTGAAAATGGTTGTCATGAAGACTCGGGGAAAGTACGCCACGAACAGCGCACGATGGATAGCAGCAGTCCTGGCGGCGGTCACAATGATCGGTGGTTGTGCAAGCAAGGTCGAGAATGGCAACGCAAGTCTGCCCGAAACTCGCACCGTCACACACGATTACGGGATGTCCGAAGTACCGGTCGATCCACAGCGCATCGTCGCTACCGACGAGACGGCCGCAATGGCACTGTTGGCGGTCGGGGTGGTGCCGGACGTCGTGTTCACCGGTTTCGGCTCACCCATCGGCGATGCCCTCCTGACGAGAGCCGGTGCAGAAGTCATCGACGTGCCGCCGGTCGGTTCCCCGCCGACAGAGGACGTCTTGACTGTCGGACCCGACCTGGTAGTCGGCAGCAATTACGGAGACGACACCTTGTATCGGGCCATCTCCGGCACAGTGCCCACGGTCCCGATGCCTTATCTCGCACCGTGGCAGGAATCGCTGGCCTTCGTCGCCGACATGTTCGACCGACACGAAGAGGCCGAAAGCCTCGAGGCCACATTGAACGAAAAGACCGAAGCTGTGCGGAAGATGGTCGGCGAGAGGTCGATGTCGCTGTCGGTACTGATGTACGCGTCGGACATTCTTGCGATCGCAACCGCGTCGGCACCGTCGTCTGTGCTCGCGAAATCGGTTGGGCTCGATGCACCCGAGTTACAGAAGGTCGATTCCGCCGAAGCTGCGTCCGGCCCATGGACAGCACTGTCGCCCGAGTTGATGGCCAGCCAAGACGCGGATGTCGTCGCGGTATTGGACGAAGGCGTGTACTCGGCAAACACGGTGAGGGGCACCAGTGGCTTCGACGAGGTCCTCGGTGATCATGCCGCCGACGTCAACGGCGACATGTGGACCGCGGCGCATCCCTTCGCAACGTACTGGATGTTGAAGGACCTGGAAGCGATCGTGGCCGATAACACGGACCGCATAGGAACCGAGGAAACGGCGCAGCAGCGCTACGACAGCTTCGTTTCGGAAGTGGGCTGAGTCGTTCGAACCGTATTCGGCCCTTGTCGGCGTTACCGTTGCCGGTGGTAGGGGGCCAGGGGTAACGGCAGTGCCGACGGCAGGAGTGCGCAGTGACGAGTACATCGGTGTCACCGGAAGAGGCGGGACGCGTCGCCGAGACCGAGAAAACAGCGCCGCGGGTTCTGACGCCCCCCGAGCACGGTCGCCTCTCGCAGGTTCCGCACATCGCCGGCCTGATCCTCGGCGTCTACGCCGTGCTGGTGCTTGTGTGGAGTATCTCCCCTGCGCTGCGCGGGGTGATTCACACTCCGCGCGAGTACGTCGACGACTACTACTTCGACGCACCGGACACCTCTTTGGCGTGGGCCCTCGTCGTGGGGCTGACGGCAGCGGCGTTGGCCAGTCGCAAGCGCATCGCCTGGTGGTTTCTCAACCTGTATCTCGTCCTCGTCGCGGTGACCAACCTGTCCGACGGACTCGGTGAGAACAATGTGAGCGCGTGGGTCGCCCTCGGCATCCATGTCGTGGTGATCGGCGTTCTCGTCGCGGCGCGCAAGGAGTTCTACACCCGGGTACGCCGTGGAGCGGGCCTGCGAGCCCTCGCAGTGCTGATCGTCGGGGCCGTCGTCGGCACGCTCGTCGGCTGGGGTTTGGTGGCCCTGTTCCCCGGCACCCTGCCCGAGAGCCAGACGTTCCTGTGGGCATTCAACCGCGTCACCGCGCTGGCGACGGTCGACAACGAGCAATTCGACGGCCGCCCAAACGGTTTCGTCAATACGCTGCTCGGACTGTTCGGTGCGCTGGCACTGCTGGCAGCGGTGGTCACACTGTTCCGTTCGCAGCGATCGTCCAACGCACTCACCGGCAGTGACGAATCGGCCCTGCGCGGCCTACTCGACAAGTGGGGCGCCGACGACTCGCTCGGCTACTTCGCAACCCGCCGCGACAAGGCGGTCGTGTTCGCACCGAGCGGCAAGGCTGCCGTGACCTACCGCGTCGAGGTGGGAGTGTGTTTGGCGAGCGGTGATCCGATCGGCAATTCGGAGGCATGGCCGCACGCCATCGATGCCTGGCTCGAACTGGCCGAGAAGTACGGGTGGACGCCGGCGGTGATGGGCGCCAGCGAGATCGGCGCGACCGCGTTCAAGCGGGCCGGGCTGGGCGTGCTCGAACTCGGCGACGAGGCGATCCTCCGCACGAAGACGTTCAACTTGAACGGGCGCGAGATGCGCCCCGTCCGGCAAGCCGTCAATCGGGCTCGCAAGGCAGGCATCACCGTCACCATCCGGCGGCACCGCGACATCCCCGCGCCCGAGATGGCCGAGATCATCGAATGCGCCGATGCGTGGCGGGACACCGAGACCGAACGCGGCTTCTCGATGGCTCTGGGCCGGCTCGGCGATCCGCTCGACGGCGACTGCCTACTGGTGCAGGCCCGTCAGGAAAACAAGACGGTGGCGGTGCTCTCCCTGGCCCCGTGGGGTCGCACCGGCGTGTCGTTGGATCTGATGCGCCGCGACCCGAAGTCGCCGAACGGAGTGATCGAGCTCCTCGTCACCGAATTGGCAACCGGTGCCGACCAATTCGGCGTCAGCAAGATCTCGCTGAACTTCGCGGTGTTCCGGTCGGTGTTCGAGGAGGGCAGCCGAATCGGCGCCGGACCGGTATTACGCATGTGGCGGTCGGTCCTCGTGTTCTTCTCGCGATGGTGGCAGCTCGAGGCGCTGTATCGCTCCAACCTCAAGTACCAGCCGGACTGGGAGCCACGGTACCTGTGCTTCGCCGACAATCGCGAGCTCCCCAAGGTCGGCATCGCGTCCGCCATCGCGGAGGGATTCCTGACGCTTCCCAGTTTCCGGCGCGCGCGCAAACACACCGGCAGCCACGTTGCGGTCCCCGCGGCACTCGCCGATAGCGACGAGATCCACCCCGACGGCAGTGGTCCCGCGCCTACCTCGGACGACGAGGAACCGCAGAAGGGTCCGAGGCGTCCCGACCAGGTACGCGTACGCATTTCGAAGCTCGAGCGCCTGGGTGAGCAGGGTATCGAGGGTTACCCGGTGGCCTATCCCCCGACGCATTCCGTCGCCGAAGCACTCGCCGCGCCGCAGGGAACGACGGTGCGTATCGCGGGCCGGCTGTTGCGTATCCGCAACTACGGCGGCGTCTCGTTCGCGGTGGTGCGCGACTGGACCGACGACATTCAGGTGCTCTTCGACCGCGAACGCGTCGGCGACCGGCTCGACGCTTTCGGCGCCGACTTCGACCTCGGCGATCTGATCGAGGTGTCCGGCATGATCGGGACGAGCAAGAAGGGCGAGTTCTCCTTGCTCGCAACGGATTGGCGTATGAACGCGAAGTGTCTGCACCCGCTCCCCGACAAGTGGAAGGGGCTGACCGACCCCGAGTCGCGAGTGCGGCAGCGGTACGTCGACCTCGCCATCAACCGCAGCGCCCGCGACCTCATGATCGCGCGCAGCAACGTCGTCAAATCGCTCCGCGACTCGTTGTCCGACCGTGGCTACATGGAAGTCGAGACGCCGATTTTGCAGCAGGTACACGGCGGAGCGAATGCTGCACCCTTCGTCACCCACATCAACGCCTACAACCTCGACCTGTATCTGCGTATCGCGCCCGAGCTGTACCTGAAGCGGTTGTGTGTCGGCGGCATGGACAAGGTATTCGAAATCGGTCGCGTGTTCCGCAACGAAGGCGCCGACTTCAAGCACAACCCGGAGTTCACGATTCTCGAGGCATACGAGGCGCACAGCGACTACGAGCGCGCAATGGTGTTGTGCCGAGAGCTGATTCAAAAAGCCGCAGTTGCCGCGCACGGTCGCGAGATCGTCCTGCGGCCCGACGGCCCCAACGGTGAAATGATCGAGATCGACATTTCCGGCGAATGGCCCGTCAAGACGCTGCACGGCGCCGTCGCAGAGAAGCTCGGCGTGCACGTCGCGCCCGACACCTCCCTCGCCGAGCTGCAACGCCTGTGCGACGAGAACGACGTTCCGTACGAAAAAAACTGGGATGCAGGGGCGGTGGCGCAGGGAATGTACGAGCACCTCGTCGAGGACTACACCGCGTTCCCGACCTTCTACAAGGACTTTCCCACGTCGATGTCGCCACTCACGCGGCCGCACCGATCCATTCCGGGCGTCGCCGAGAAGTGGGACCTGGTCGCCTGGGGCGTCGAACTCGGCACGGCGTACAGCGAGCTGACGGACCCCGTCGACCAACGGCAGCGTCTCACCGAGCAGTCCCTCCTCGCGGCGGGCGGCGACGAGGAAGCAATGTCGCTCGACGAGGATTTCCTGCAGGCACTGGAGTACGGGATGCCGCCGACCGGCGGGCTCGGCATGGGCGTCGACCGCGTCGTCATGCTCATCACCGGAGGTAGCATCCGGGAGACATTGGCGTTCCCGCTGGCCAAGCCTCGGCAGTAGCGCGAATGTTTCACATGAAACATTTCAGGCCCGGACGGATGGTCACCGTCGCCGGATTGCAGACGCATGTTCTCGTGTCCGGAGCCGGCCCGACGGTCGTCCTGTGCGGTGGCCTGGGCAGCAACTGGTTCGACTGGGACGACTGCGCACGCATTCTGTCGGCCTTCCATACCGTTGTCGTGTTCGATCGCCCCGGCTTCGGCGCGAGCGACCCGTACCCCACCGGCCAGGCGTGCTGGGGCGGCACGGATGAGACGCCCAATGTAATGGCCGAGACACCGAGCGTGATGGGCGAGGCGGATCGCATCCTCGGGGTTCTCGACGCCCTCGACCTGTTGGAGCCCGCGGTGATCGTCGGGCACTCGATTGCCGGTTTCTACGCCGAGGCGTTCGCCCGCGTGCACCCGCACCGGACAGCGGGACTGCTGCTGCTCGACTCGAGCGCCGAGCGTGACCCGTGGAGGCTCGTGCCGCGACGGATCCGCGTCGGGTTCGCGTTGTCGCTGGCCGAACTACTGACGCGCAGCGGACTGCAGAACCTGCTCGGCCCCACCGCTCGACGGGTGCTCAACCACTCCATCCCACCCGACGGCATCCCGATCGAGACGTACGACGCGATCGCGACCATCTACCGAACGCCGTCCTACCTCAGGGCAGCCCTCGTCGAGAACTTCGTCTACCCGGACATGGCCGCGGAGCTCAACGCAATCCGGCGGCGCACCACAGTGTCGGCACCGGTGACCGTCGCTGCCGCCCACACTGGAAGGCCGACCCCGTGGGCGCGCGCCTGGTTGGCCAAACAGCAGCGTCTGGCCCACTACCTGAACGCCCGATTCACCGTCGTCGGCAACGCACATCACCACGCCATGATCGACCAACCCGCGGTCGTGTCAGCGCTGATCGGCGAAGTGGTGTCACACCACCGCAGCACAGACACGTAACGTGTCACCCGAGCCCGTAGCCCAAGACCCGAGCCGCTGCTCGGCGATGGCACGGTAGCCACGAGAGGAACGAAGAAGAAGATGGGTGCGATCAGCGCAACGCAGGGCAAGCAGTCGAAAATTCTCGGCTTGGGTGTCTACCGACCCGAGCGAATCGTCACCAACGACGAAATTTGCGAAACCATCGACTCGAGCGACGAGTGGATTCAGACGCGATCGGGTATCAAGAATCGCCGGTTCGCCGATCCCGAAGACAATGTCGTGCAGATGTCCATCAAGGCAGGCCGCAAAGCCCTCGAGGCCAGTGGCATCTCGGCCGAACAGATCGACACCGTCATCGTTGCCACCTCGACACATCTGGAACTGACGCCTCAGGCTGCCGCGAAGGTAGCGCACGGGCTCGGCACGAAGGGCCCGGCCGCATTCGACATCTGCGCCGGCTGTGCAGGCTTCTGCTACGCCTTGGCCGTCGCGTCCGACCTGGTCAAGGCCGGGACAGCGCAGCACGTCCTCGTCATTGGCGCCGAGCAGCTATCACTCACCACCGACCCGTACGACCGCACGACGCGCTTCATCTTCGCCGACGGCGCAGGCGCAGTGGTCGTCGGTCAGAGCGACGAGACAGAGATCGGACCCGTCGTGTGGGGCTCGGACGGTTCGCAGTCCGACGCGATCGTGCAGACGACCGACTGGTACGAGTACATCACCACCGAGGGCATGGAACGGCCCTGGATCAAGATGAACGGCATCTCCGTCTTCCGCTGGGCCGCGTTCGAAATGGGCAAGGCAGCGCAGAAGGTGCTCGATGTTGCCGGCATGAAGGCCGACGAACTGCATGCATTCGTGCCGCACCAGGCCAACAGCCGCATCACCGAACTGCTGGCCAAGAGCCTGAACCTTCCGGACAGCACCGAGGTTGCCAACGACATCGCGGAAACCGGTAACACCTCCGCCGCGTCGATCCCTCTCGCCATGGAAGAACTGCTGCGCACCGGCAAGGCGAAAGCAGGCGACACCGCACTGCTGCTCGCCTTCGGTGCCGGCCTGTCGTACGCCGGCCAGGTCGTCAGGCTTCCGTCGCTGTAACTCGCTCTACCGTCGAAATCGAGGTTGTGTACCGGGTTCTCGCACAATCGGTGCACAACTTCGATCTCGACAGTGCGCCCAGCAATCGGGCCGACAATCGGGGCCGGACAATCGGGGGCGAACAGTAGGCTCGACACCATGCCGAAGCCACCGTTGCCCGAAGATGCCATCGCAATCCTGAAGAAGCCCAACCCGGCCGTCATGGCCGTCGTCCGGGCCGATGGCACTCCCATCACCGCCCCCACCTGGTACCTGTGGGAGGACGGCAAGATCGTGCTCAACTTCCAGGCGGATCGTAAGCGTCTCGAGCACATCAGGAACAACCCGAAGGTCTCGATCTCCGTCCTCGACGAGGCCAGCTGGTACACCCACGTCACCGTCCACGGCAGCATCACCCTGCAGGACGATCCCGATCTGGTCGACATCGACCGGATTTCGACCTTCTACACCGGCGATCCGTACCCGGTGCGCGACCAGGCACGCGTCACGGGTTATGTGGAGATCGACGCCTACGTCGGGTGGGGCAAGGTCGGCTGATCACGGCCGGACACTCTGCTCCGCCGTCGGCTGGGTCGTTCGCGCGCCGAGTGCCATCGCCGCGGCTGCGAGCAGGGCAAGCGCGATGACGAACAGTGCCATCGCGGTCCAGCCGAAATGCTGGAACACCACGCCCCCGAACCAGCCGACCACGCTCGAGCCTCCGTAGTAGAAGAGGTTGTACAGCGAGGTCGCCTGAGCTCGGCCCACCACGGCGCGCTGGCCGGTCCATCCCGACGCGATGGCGTGGGCTGCGAAGAATCCGACGGTGAGCACCACGAGCCCCACGAGGATCACGACGAGATTGCCGGCGATCGTCAGGGCGACACCGGCGATCATCACGGCCGTCGACCCTGCGAGTACACCGCTGCGCCCGTACTTCACCGCGAGCTGCCCGGCCACCCGTGAGGACACCGTGCCGCTGAGGTAGGCGACGAAGATGAGGCTGATCAGCGACTGCGGCAGGCCGAACGGTACGGCTTCGAGACGAAACCCGAGGAAGTTGTAGACGGTGACGAAGCCGCCCATCAGCAAGAACCCCTGTGCGTACAGCGCGAGCATGCCGGTGTCCCGCAGGTTCGCCCACAACCGCGTTCGCAATGAGGGCCCGTCGGCTGTGGTGCGCGTGAAGCGTCGGGGTTTCGGAGCCAACATCAGGAACGCTACTGCCGCGACCGCGGCGATGATCGACACCGTCAACGTGCCGATCTGCCAGTTCGTGTGGTCGGCGACCGGGCCTGCGACGATGCGTCCGAGCAGGCCGCCCAGCGTGGTGCCGGACACGTAAGTCGCCGCCGCGAGGGCCGTGTGCTCGCGATGCACTTCCTCGCTGAGGTAGGCGATCGCGATCGCGGGGAGTCCGCCGAGTGCAGCGCCTTCGAAGAACCGGACGGTCAACAGCATCGGTAGCGACGAGGCCAGCGGGACTAGCAGGCCGAGCACCGTCGCGACGACGATCGATGCGCTCATCGCTCGCACGCGGCCGATGCGGTCGGCCACGACCGACCACGGCAGCACCGAGACCGCGACGCCGACCGTCGCGAAACCCACCGCGAGCGAGGACTGCGACGGAGTGACGTCGAGGCCGGCAGAGATCAGCGGAAGAATGCCCTGCACCGAGTACAGCTGCGCGAACGTGGCGATGCCGGCGAACAGCAGCGCTGCCACGAGGCGCTTGTACTCACGAGAGCCCCGAAGATGACCTTCCCACGTCGCGGCCTGTGTCGTCGTCACTCCCACGACGTTAGGACGGGAAACGATCTGGGTCCAATGCATGAAGCCTCAGCTTCCGATACGTTGACGACATGATTCGCGACGGGGCCCGCAACGTGTTGCCCCTCCTTCCGACGCTGCTCGCCGTAGCCGAGACCGAGCACATGACCAAGGCAGCGCACCTGCTCGATGTCCCACAGCCGACCGTCAGTCGTCAGATCGCCCGGGCGTCGGCCGTGCTGGGTGTCGATGTGATCGAACGTCATGGCCGCGGAATCACGCTCAGTGCGGCCGGGCGAATCCTCGTGCCGTACCTGCAACGGGCCGTGGCCGAACTCGAAGCCGGGCTCGACGCGATGAGCGAGCACGACGCGCGTACCCGCGGACGCATCTCCGTCAGCTTCCAGAACACCCTCGGCGAGGACATCGTGCCCGCCCTGATCAAGAAGTTCCGCAACGAATACCCGGCGGTCACCTTCGAGCTGGACCAGGGCGCTCGCGCGCGGTGCCTCGACCGCTTGGACGACGGGCACGCCGACCTCGCCTTCGTCGCGCTCAGCACCGAACACACCGACGCCAACTCGTTCCAGCTCTACGACGAGCGGCTCGTCCTCGTCGTTCCCGCCGACCATCGTCTCGCCGGAGCCCGATCGGTGGACCTCGCCGACACCGCGGAGGAAAGCTACATCGCGATGGGCCACGGCTTCGGCATGCGTTCGATCTGCGACGAGCTCTGGGCCGGTGCCGGAGTCACCCCGGACATCGCCTTCGAGGGTCAGGACACTCACACCCTGCGTGGCTTGGTCGGCGCAGGCCTCGGAGTCAGCATCCTCCCGCGGCTGCGCGGCCACGGACCCGAAACGATCGAGGTGCGCATCGCGGACCGCGGCGCGCGGCGTCGAATCGGCATGGTGTGGGCGCAGCGGCAACCACCGAGCCAGGTGCAGGCGTTTCGGAGGATGGTCCTGCGCAGCGGCCGAGGACTCGTGTTCAGGCCGCACGGCTGAGCGGGCCCCGTGGCTGGGTGGGCCCGCGGCTCTGTAGGTCGGCAGCTGGGTGGGTCCGTGGTTAGCTGAGTCGGTGCAGCTCATTTTGGTACGCCACGCTCTTCCGAGACGGTCCGATGACTCTGCCGATCCCCCGCTCGCCGAACTGGGCAACCAACAGGCCGAGCGCGTTCCCGACGCCACCGCGCGATTCGGCATCACCCGGACGGTGTCCAGCATCCAGTTGCGAGCAGTGCAGACCGGGGCGGTGTTGGCTGCGAAGCTCGGGACGACCCTCGAGACGGACGATCGTATTGCCGAGTACGACCGCGACTTCGCCGGCTACATCCCCATCGAGGACGCACGCACCGAGTTCGCCGACGCCTACGAGCGCATCAAGGCCGGTCATCTGCCCGAGCAAGTCGACGAAGAGGCGTTCCGCGCCCGAGTACTGGACGGTATCGCCGCCGCAACGGACGGTGTGGAGCACACCGATTCTGTCGTCGTCTTCGCGCACGGCGGGGTCGTCAACATCGTGCTGCAGGACATCCTGAAGACCCCCACGGTCCTCGGTTTCCCGATCGACTACTGCTCGCTAACCCGAATCCTGTACTCGCGCAACGGTAAGCGATCCGTGGCGTCCGTCAACGAAGCTCAACACGTGTGGGATCTGCTTCCGCGAAACCGCAGGTAGTCAAGAGGACACGTAGTCAAGAGGACACAGGGTCAAGAGAACACAGGGTCAAGAGAACACAGGGGCGTCAGCCTCGATATCGGATCGATTCACCTGGGCATCGGCAGAGCGGACAGCGGGACAGACGCCGATGTACCTCAGCGCACCGCCCTGTAGTTCTATACCCATGACTGCGACGCTGCGGTGGCGGCACTGGCCCGGAAGCGGGCGCAACCGTCGACCAGCCACCGGAGGACATGCCGTGGGGCGAACGCGTCGCTCACCTGCGGGATCGAAGACGGAAACGTCCTGCACGTCGGTCGGCGCTGAATCCTCATAAACCTCTTAAAATTGCTGGTCAACCCACGTTTTCGGCGGTTTTCAGCTGTTCCGGCCGGTCCGAGTGGTCGGAGCGGCTCCACCAGCGGGTTAGCCTCGATTCACTATGGGCAAATCTCGCATCCTCCGGCAACCGACCGCTGCGCTTCTCGCCATCGCCTTTCCGCTGGTAGCGGCAGGGGCTTTTGCGCTGGGGGCCGGGTACGACCTGAGCCCGGCGACGAGCGACGTCGCGGCGAGCGACGCAGCTGCGGCAGCGCAGCCGGCTGCAACCGGTGACCCGCTCACCGCATCTCGGAAGAATTTGCAGGAAGCCGGGCTTCCGCTGAGCTTCCTCTCCGGCGGTGTCTCGCAGCTGACCGACGGCGGTAACCAGCTCAACGACGGCGTCGTGCAGCTCGCCGATGGCATCACCCAAGCTCACGACGGCACCATCCAGCTGGCAGACGGGTTTGTTCAGTACCGCGCCGGCATCGGGCAGCTCGGCGACGGGGCCGCACAGATCAGCGGCGGTGTCGACGAACTCGTCGACCGACTCTCCGGGTTCGGCGCCCAGCAATCCGAGTTCACCTCGAAGCTCGAAGCAGCCGCCCAGCAGGTCGACCGCTTCCCCCACCCGGGATCCGACGCCATCTCCGGTCAGATCCGCACCGTCATCGACACCCTCAACACACAGGGCTTCGGGCCGTCGACCCTCGATCAGCTGCAGACGCTGAAGGGCGGTGCGCGTC
>NZ_JBAWFH010000267.1:0-5649 GCF_049591685.1 Rhodococcus sp. (in: high G+C Gram-positive bacteria)
CGCAACGGCCGCGGTCCTCACGCTCACGACATCGATCATCGACTTCTACGGCGCGCAGACGGTGCGCGTGGTGATGCGGCCAGATTCGGAGCTACAGGGCGCCGTGCCGGACGGGCCGTACGACCGGTCGGTGATACTGGCGGCAAACAACGACGCCGCTACCGAACTCGTCTATCCGATCGAGCAGGCGCCGCCACGTCTCTTCGTCACCGGGCGCGGTAGCGAACTCGTCGACCAGGCGCGACTCGTCACCAGCACCATCGCGAACCTGGCCCTGACGACGAAAGCGTTCGCAGGCGTCTCGGTGCCGCCGCCCGTGCTGGCTGCTGATTCGGTCACGCTCGACGACCTCGAGATCGGCTCTGTTGCCGGCACGGGCACTGCCTCCCTGGCCCTGGACCAAACCCGGCTCGGACGCTCGGCCGCGGGAATGTCGGTGCACCTGATCGGCAACTACACGCCGGGCGCAGGCGCGGTGACGGCGTCGGTCGGCGACCGGAGACTCGACGTGTGGGCGGCCGACGACAGCGGCATCCTCGACCACTGGGTCGACATCCCCAACGATGCACTCGGACGTGTCACGACGCTCGACGTCACCGTCGCACACTCCGCCGAGGGGACATCCGCGTGCGGCGGTAGCGCAGCTCAGGTGACCATCGACGGCAGTACCGTCGTCGACAGCACCGATTCGTCGACTCCCGCACCACTCGGATTCGGCTCGCTCCCACAGGCATTGATGCCCCGTGTGAACGTGGCAATGGCCGACAACACGTTCGAGAACACCGTTCGTGCGGCGTCGATCCTCGACGGGATGCAACGCATGTCCTCCCGCGCAGTGGATGTCGCCGTCGTGTCCATCGAGGACGCCCTGGCAGGGACGGACCCGGCGCTTATCATCGACCCCGAGGGAACCGTCGAGAAGTCGCTGCCGCTGTCATCGTCGGGAGCGACGACCTTCTCGGCGGTGACGGCCAGTGGGTCGACCGACGTGCTGACGCTCGACTCGGCGCTGCCCTACGCGAGTTTGCAGGTGGCGGCCACCGACGGGGACGCCGCGATGCTCGTCGCATCCTCGAACGGGGCACCCGCGGAACTCGACCGAATGCTGGCGTGGCTCGACGCCGACTCGACGCGGTGGTACGCACTCAGCGGTGACGTTCTGCTCGGCGCCGAAAGCCAGGAGCCGCTGTCGCTCACGAGTGGGGATCTGACGGGACCAGAGGCCGACGTCGCTGCGACCGACAGTGAGAGTTCCAACTCGGCGACTGCCATCGCGATTGCAATCGGAGCCGGGCTGTTGATCGTCGGAATCGTTGTTGCCGTCGTGCTTCGGATGCGAAGCCGCAACCCTCGGGCGTCATGACGGCCACCGTCGTCGGGGATCCGGGGTCGGCAGAGGAGGCGCCGAAGCCCCAGCGTCCGGACCGCCCCGTCGCGGTGGTGGTCTTCTATTGGACGGTGCTGTTCGCAGCCGTCATCGTGGCGTTCTTCCCGACCGGTCAACGGCTGGTGCAGGAGGCCCGCGACGGAGCGATCACCACCTACATCTTCGTCCTGCCGTTCCTTGCAGCCGTGGCAGCGCAGGGAATCGCGCGCCGACGATCGGGCGAGCTGCCCATCCACGACCGGCAGACCGACATCATCGTCGGCGGGTTGGCGCTACTGGGGTCCCTGGCCATCAAGGGGCTGTGGCTGCCGAGGTACGTCGGGCAATACGAACTCGCGCACCTCGACGTGCTCGCCGGGCTGGTCTTCTTCCTCGGCGGCGCCATTCTGTTGTTCGGGCTGCGGCCGGTCGGGCGGTTCTGGTCGGTATGGCTACTCCTCCTTGCACTCAGCCCGCTGGTGTATCGAATGGCAGCCATCACGGTCGGCGGTAGCAGGTTCGCCTACGGGGCCGTGTTGATCCTTCTCGCGGGCGTCGCGGGCGCGATAGCAGTCGGACGGACTCGCCGACGCGCGGTCTTCGGGTTCTGCTGGACGGTCGTCGTCGGCTTCGCGATGCTGGCGCTGATGCTCGCGGTGTCTCCGGGAGCGCACATCGCATGGTTGCAGTTGGTGCCGACCGTCGGCGCGGCGATCCTCGTCGGCTCGGGGTTCTTCCTCGTGGCACGTCACGGCAAGCCCATGCGTCCGATGGACCGACGAATCGCCCCGGTGACCGCCAAGAACTCGCTGAGCTCGCTGGTGACCGTCATCGTTGCGGCCGTGCTGTTGCTGCTGATCCCGATTCCGTCCCCGAAGGCCGTCCCATCGACGCCGGGACCACCGCTCGCGCCGGTCGTCGCACCGCGGGGCTGGACGCAGACCGATGAGCTCGAATTCGACTGGGTCAAATCATTCTTCGGACGCACCTCCACGCTGAGCCGGCACATCATGCGCGCCGACGAGGGTAACCCGGCGTGGGACGTGCAATCGCGGCCCCGCACCGTCGTCGTCGACGTTCTCTCCACCGTCAATCGCGCGAGCCTGGCGGTGTACCCGGAGAGCACGCTCTACAAGCTCGGCAACACCCGGACCAGCGGCGCGCTCGACGTCGACCTCGGCCGCGGCGTCACCGGGCAGATCTACACATCGGTCAGCGACGCGTTGCTCCTGACGTGGACCAAACTGGTGTTCACCTGGGTCCGGGGCGAGACCACCCAGCGCATCACCGTCGTCAGCGTCGACAATCACGAGGAAGACGCCGTGTTCCCGCAGCCCGAGCCGTCGATGGCGTCGAATGTGAGCTCGTCGATCGCGACGTTCCTGCGCGGCAATACCATCGCCGTCGACGACGACCCCGAGTACAAAGATCTCGAACTGCTCTCGGCGTTCGGCACCAGCCTCGTACGCGCGCAATGGGGTTCGTCGTGACGCCGCCCCGGGTGGGGGAGGAGTCGGAGAACTTCCGGGCTGCAGCCCTCGACGACGCAGTCAACGGACTTGCCCGACGGCACCCGCTGGCGTCGGCTGCCGTGGCGTTCGTCCCGTGGCAGAAGTACACGGCATTCGCTGTTCTCGCGATCGTCGTCGGGTGCGCGGTGCTCGCGCCGGTCGGAACTCTGCTGGCGATCACCGTTCTGTGCACGATCGGGTACATCGCGATGATGGCCGACAGGCTGCTGCTGTTCTCGAGGGGGCTCGACGCCAGCGCAATCGTCACCGTCACCGACGAGGAAGCGCGCGCGATACCCGACGAGCGGTTGCCGAAATACACCATCCTCGTGCCGGCGTACGACGAACCCGAGGTGGTGGGCGACCTCATCGCCGCCATGAGCGGCCTCGACTACCCGGCCGACAAGCTGCAGGTACTTCTGCTGCTCGAGGAAGACGACGACGTCACCATCGCCGCCGCGGCGCGCACCGGAGTGAGCCAGATCGTCGACGTCGTCCTCGTACCGGCGAGCGACCCGCGCACGAAGCCGAAGGCATGCAACTACGGGCTGCACTTCGCGACGGGCGAGATCATCACGATCTTCGACGCCGAGGACCTACCCGAGAAGCTGCAACTGCGGCGAGTGGTCGCGGCGTTCGAGCGGCTGCCCGACACCGTTGCATGCGTGCAGGCAAAACTGGCTTTCCACAACGGTTCTCAGAACTTGCTGACGGGGTGGTTCACCGCGGACTACGCACTGTGGTTCGGCTACCTGCTGCCGGGGTTGATGCGGAGCACCTCGCCGATCCCGCTGGGCGGTACGTCGAATCATTTGCGCGCGAACGTCATCGAAGAAGTCGGCGCGTGGGACGGGTTCAACGTCACCGAAGACGCCGACCTCGGTGTGCGGATCGCGGCGTCGGGATACTCCACCGCCGTACTCGACTCGACCACGCTGGAAGAGGCGAACAGCGACGCGATCAACTGGATCAGGCAACGGTCACGCTGGTACAAGGGATACCTGCAGACCTGGCTGGTGCACATGCGTCGGCCTCGGGAAACATGGCGGGCGCTCGGCGCGGTGGGGACGTACCGGTTCACGCTGCTGCTGGCGGGGACGCCGATCACCGCGTGCATCAACATGGTGTTCTGGTTCACCACCGCCGCATGGATACTCGGGCAACCGTCGCTGATCGCTGCGCTGTTCCCGCCGTACATCTACTACTTCTCGTTGGTGTCGTTGATCATCGGCAACGTCGCGACCGTGTACATGTACCTCATCGCGAGCCGTGAAAGCGACAACGCGTACCTACTCGTGCCGAGCCTGACGATGCCGCTGTACTGGATGATGATGAGCGTCGCGGCCATCAAGGGGTGCTGGCAGTTGGTGCGCAACCCGTCGTACTGGGAGAAGACGTTCCACGGCTTGTCGACGCCCGCGCCCGAAACCGAGCCGGTGCCATGACGTCCACTCGGCTGTTCTTCGGCGCATTCGCCGGGTACCTCGCAGTGGGTCTGACACTCAGCCTGCATTTCGGATACCTGCTCGGTGACGCGCTGGCGCGGACCTCGTCGGCGCAGGCGGTGCTGCTGAGCCGCGACCCGCACGTCTCCGCACTCGGCTTCATCTTCACGCCGCTGACGGCGCTGCTGCAGCTGCCGATCGTCGCCCTGTCTTCGTGGTGGACCGACATCACGCGGTGGAACATCTCCGGCATCGTGATCTCGGCACTGTTCATGGCCGGAGCGACGGTGATGGTGCTGGGGATCTGCCGCGACCGCGGCCTGCGAGGGTGGCACAGCGGGCTGATCACCGCTGTGTTCGCGCTGAACCCGATGATCGTGTTCTACGGCGCAAACGGCATGAGCGAAGCAGTGTTCCTGTTCTGCACCTGCTGGGCGGTGCGCCGGCTGATCCGCTGGGTGCACACCGACGACGTGCACGACCTGATCGTCACCGGTATCGCGTTGGCGCTGGCGTATCTTACGAGGTACGACGCGGTCGTCGCGATCGCCGGGGCTGCGTTCCTGGTCGCAGGTGTGACATTGCTGCGGCGCGGACGTGGTGAGTGGAAAGCCATGCGCCGCAGAGCAATTCTCGACGCGGTGTTGGTGGCAGGCCCGGGATTCATCGCGTTCGCGGTGTGGAGCGCAACGAGCTGGCTGATCACGGGGGAACTGTTCGCGCAGCTCTCGTCCAGCTACGGAAACGCCGCCATCCTCGAGCAATCGGGAGGATCGACGGGCAGCACGCTCACCAATGCGGCCTTTGCGATCGCCGCCATTCTCGTGCTGGGACCGTTGCTGCCGTTGCTTCTCCCGATCGGCGGCGTGCTCGCAGCCCGGCGTCGTGACCTCGAATTCCTCGTGGCCCCGGTATTATTCGGCTCGGTGCTGGCGTTTCAAGCGCTCACCTACGTCAGCGGATCCACCTTCGGGTTCCTCCGGTTCTACCTCTGTGCGGTCCCGCTGGCCGTCGTTGCTGTGATCCAGCTGGTGCCTGCCCGCGGCGACGTCCGCACGCGTCGGAGAGGTGCCTTCGCGGTAGAGCGGACTTCCACTGGGTCTGCGGGGCTCTCACGTTCGATGGCGGCCCTGTCGGTGCTCGGGCTCTTCGTGACGGGTTGGGCGATGACCATGCCGACCCTGGCCCCGCAGGAGTACGCACTGCGATACCTGCTCGACGACCGTCCCGACGCCGCCGACGTGGACGCAGTGGCCGCCCAACGAATCGCCGCGTCGTTCTCGACCGAACGCGAACTAGCGGCGTTCCTCGACGAGCAGGACCTACC
>NZ_JBAWFH010000268.1:0-11294 GCF_049591685.1 Rhodococcus sp. (in: high G+C Gram-positive bacteria)
TAGACCAGTTTGTCGCCGGCCATCAAGATGCGGAAGAACATGTCGAGGTCTTCGCCGCCGTTGGTGGGCGACCCGACGCCGAGTGCCTCGTCGAACCCGCCGAGATCGAACATGCGATCGCGGGCGACGGCGAAATTCGCTCCGGTTCCGTAGATGCCGACCTGAAACGGGAAGAGCGGCACGTCGGCGGGCGGGTGCGCGAGGTCGAAGATGCGGGGCGTCACCGAGCTGGCCCAGCCGACGCGGCGATCGAAGTACGCCTGGGCGTGGGTCCGGATCTCGCCGCTGGGCACGATGCCCGACACACAGGTGACCCGATGATCGCGAGCGAAACCGCGTGCGATGGACTTCAGCCACAACGCGTCGACCGCAACGTCGTCGTCGGTGAACGCGACGATCGCGTGCCGTGCAGCCCGAAGGCCGGTGTTGCGGGCACGAGAAAGTCCGGCGATCGGCTCGGAAACGACACGCACCCGTTGGTCCTTCAGCTCGGTGACATACTTCGTCGTGGCGTCCGTCGGCGATGCGTTGTCTACGACGACGACCTCGAAATCGAGATAGTCGACGGCCAACACCGACGCCAGTGCGCCGCGCAGGTGATCGATGCGATCGCGGGTGCAGATGACGACGGAGATGGGTGGGCATGCGCCGGAGCCCTCGGGGAGCGGACCTGCATCGCTCACCTCGAGGCCTCGGACAGCGTCGACGAGATCGGTGGCGGTGATGCCGCGCTCGCAGGTCGGCAGTTCGTGTATCGGCAGTTCGACGAAGCCGAGCGGGTCCATTCCGCGGCGCACGAGCAACCGGGCGCGCGAATAGCCCTCGGCGGCAGCGAGACCCATCTCGGCGGGCATCTCGGCATCGATGTCGACGTCGCCGATCCAGACGGCGCCGTCCCACTCGGGCAGCTGCGGACTGAGAAGGGCGGGTTCGAGAACAGGCGGGGTGGGATCAGGCACGGGCGGCTGGGTGGGATAGATCACGGGCGGCTGGGTGGGATAAAACACGGGGGAGGTCCTTTCGGGGTACTGCGGAGATCAGTCGGTTCGGTAGCGGACCCAGTCGACGGACATCGTCGCGGGAAATGCGGTGTCCTCGGTGGTCGGTCCAGGCCAGTCGCCGGCGACGGCGACGTTGAACAGCATGTAGAAGGGCTTGTCGAACACCCAGAACTGGGATCCGCCGGTCAGATCGGCTGGGGTCATGACGCTCAGCGTGGTGGAATCCATCCCGGTGACGATCTTGTCGGGACTGCGTTCGACCCAGTAGACGTGATAGCCCTCGGATAGCTGCGGTGCCGCAACTCCGGAAGCCTCGACTTTCTGACTGGTGAGGCTGTCGGCGCGCGGGGCGTGAATTCCGGTGTGGTAGTTGTCGGCATCGTTGAGTGTCTCGATGACGTCGATCTCCCCCGAGATCGGCCATCCGACATCCTCGATGTCGGAGCCGAGCAACCAGAACGCCGGATGCAGCCCCGCCCCGGCAGGCATCTTGATCCGCGCCTCGACGCGGCCGTACGTGAACTCGAACTTGTCTTTTGTCGTGACGCGCGCCGAGGTGTACCCGTCGGGCGTGCTCAAAGCCGAGACGGAGAGGTTGCCGGACCCGTCCTGGAAGGCGTTGGCGACCTCGTCGGTGTAGTTCTGCTTCTCGTTGTTACCCCATCCCGTCTTTCCGGTGTCGTAGCTCCATCGGTCCGGATCGAGTGCGGATCCCTTGGCACCGTCGAACTGGTCGTAGACGGTGAAGTCGCCGATCCTCGCCGCGGTTGCGACAGACGATCCGCTGACATCCTCATCGTTCGGCCACAGTTGTTGATAGGCAACCACTCCCGATGCCGCGAAAGTGGCAGCTACGACGGTGATGCTGAGCAACCGCGGCCACCACTTGTGTGGGGGCGGCGGAAGCTGCCCCGACGATGGGAGCCGAGCAACCGAGACGGTCGACGGGTCGTAGTGATGGGTCATCGTGTCGGGCCGGGGGTGGCGGCGTGTAGCTTTCGGACGCGACGGGCCGTCGAGCGGTGTGCGACGGCGAGGACGACGATTCCTGCCAGTATCGAGTAGGCGACGATGCGCTCGACCGCGCCGATGCCGATGCCGAAGCTGTGGCCACCGATGAACAGCAGCGAGGCGACCAGTGCGACGGCGCCGAGGGTGGTGACGACCATTCGGATCGTGCGGCGCAGCGAACGGTGCCCGCCTGCGACGATGAGGCCGAGGGAGCCGACGACGAACATCAGTGTCGCGCCGAACGAATGGATACCGTAGTTGATGCCCTGGTTGACGACTCCAGCCACGACGGCGCCCGCACCGGCTACGGCGAGCAGTACGCCCCCGCGGACGTCGAGCACACCCGTCACCATCCAGGAGAGTGCAGCGACGGCGATAGCGATGCCGAACGCCGCGATGGAGGCGTCCATGAGGACGTACAGGTTGCTGCACGGCCAGTTCCCGCTCGGCCCGCAGAACGCGACTCCGAGCTCACTGATGAAGTTGTTGCGGTAGTTGTACAGACCGCGCCACGTCGCCGCCACCACGAACTCGACGACGAGGAGTTGCACGACGCTGACGCCTGCCCAGTAGCCGATTCGCGCCCAGAGAGACGCGTCGGGTCCGGTGGTCGGCTTGCCGCGCAACGCTGCTCGGGCCTGATCCAGTTGGGTACTCATCGGGACAACTCCTGCAGGGAGAGCGAAGCGGTGGGGTCGAGGAGCGCGATCGGGTCGCTCATGACGAGCTCGAGCGCGGACTGGACGGCGAGTCGATCGAAGACGTTGTCGTGGAACGACGCCGATACGTGGAAGGTGTCGCGAATCTGGAGCGAGGTGATGACGATGGTGTCCGAGTACGAGGGTTCGCTCAACGGGTGGAACGCGCACTCGTCGGGCGCTCCCGTCCAGGCGATGGCTTCGAGCTGGGGAATGCGTCCGACGTCGGAGAAGACCAGTTCGGCGACGGCAGTTGCAGGTGCGGTGGTCGTCGCACTTGCGGGGAGAGCAGAACGCGTACGGAAGTAGTGGAAAGCGCCGATTGCGCCTGCGGCAAGGGGGCGCCCCTTGTCGATTGCGTGGCCCACGACCGCGTTGAGCTCGGTGGCCGAAGTGGGATCGACGGCCTCGAAGCTGATTCCGACGGCGAAGTTTCCGAGCACCACCCCGTCGGTGCGCAGGTAGCGTCTGCAGTCGAAGAGGAAGTCGACCGACTGCGAGATCCGAATGCCTTGCTCGGACAATGCCGTTGCAATGGCCGCGCACAGGATCGAAGTTACCGTCACGTCGGGCGAGTTCGCCTTTCGCCAGTTCCGCATCGCACTCGGTGCTCCGACCGCAGACGTGGCGACGGCTACCGCGGGCGAGCGCGTCCAGGGAACTACCGGGATCTGCGGGGGTTCGGGAACGGTGCGAGTCCTGGGTGCCGGGCGGAACTTCCCGTACAGCACGTCGGCCACCTTGCGGGGGTTGTGCAACATCCACGTTGCGAGGGCCCGGGGCAGCGGATTGCGGACGGCCTTCGCCGTCGCCCACGCCGGTAGTTCGGGATGCGTTGCGGGATCGGCGAGGAATGCCATCAGCTCGATCGGCAGGACCGAATCGCTGAAACCGTGCGAGATGTCCAGCAACAAGTACTCACCGGCCAGGTGAGCGCGAAGCGACACGTCCAGCGTGACCGTCTCGGCGAGCTGGACCAGTCGCTGTACGAGATCGGCCTTGGTGATGGTCGCTACCGTCTGGACGTGTGCGGTCACCGATTTCGGCGCGTAGGCCCACTTCGGCGATGTCGAATCGACGCGCAGGCCGACCCGAGCAGCCGGACCGGCCGACGCCAGCCGCTGCAACCGTTCCCTGACCCGCTCGATGCCGCCGAAGTCCGCAGGCCCGAGCGCACAGATGATGCGGCTCTCGGATCGCAACATGTCCATCGCGCTCGCCTTGTACGTCACATCCGATGGGGTCATGGGGTGCTTCTTCCGGGGGCAGGTTTCAGGTGAGGGGGGTTCATGCGTGCGGGTTCGAATGTTCTCTTCGCGGTGCGCAGGTGATGGCTACCCGCGGTGCTGAGCTCGCGCACGCGTCCGAAGTCGTCGTACGCCACGGGAGGCGCTGCACGACCGATCACCGGGGGAGGTGGACTCGGCGGCCCGGCCCACGGAGGATCTTCGGGCGGTGGGCCACCGCGCCGCGAGAGTTCCTTTATCCAACGGGCTAGCGGGACGATGAGCACGACGGCACCGAAAGCTTCGGCGGCAAGGTATGCCCACCCGATGGCAGCGATACCGAGCGACGACGACAACGTCAACGCCCCGACGATGATGATCGTCGTCGCGATCACCTGCACGACGACGGCGAGGCGCATGCGCCGCTGCACCCGCGCGAGACCGTCGTACAGCGATCCGATGACCGAGAGCGGGATGGTGAGAGCTGCGAGGTGGACGATGATGGTGCCGTTCTCGCGGTACGACTCGCCGACGATTCCGAGGCCGAACGGGGCGATGAACGCCAGGAAGAACGAGCCGCCCAACGCGACGATGCACACCATCGTCATGAAGCGTTTGGTGAGTCGGTTGAACTGTTCGGGATTGGCGGCCACCTCGGCCACGAACGGCCCGACGAGAACACTGATCAGAATGTACAGCGCGCTGACGATCGACCAGGTGAGCGAAAAGTACGCGTTGTCCTCGGCGCCGAGGGTGGCGACGACGATCATCGGAACCAGCAGTGGCGCCAGCGAACCGAGCGCGGTGATGCCGTAGGCGGAGCCGAAGTACGACCACAGTTCACGCTTCGGCGGCAGGGTCGGAGCGATCTGGTAGCGGGGCTCGGTCCGCAGGTTGCGCAGGATCGACCGCAGTACGACAACCGACGCGATGACCGCGGGGATGGCCCACGCCGCGATGATGGACGTACTGCGAGCCGTCGTGAAGAGGGCAAGCAAGAGCGCGAATTTGACGACCGCGTGGAAGACGTTCTTGCCCGCTGCCCACCGCGCGACGCCGAGACCGGACGATGTCTGATCCTGCAGGGCGAACACCGCAAGTACTGCGACGAACGCTGGGAACGAGACGATTTCGGCGGTGGAGGTAAACATGCGATCGACGGGTGCGACCAGAAGGAAACCGCAGCCGAGCACGAATGCGAAGGCGGTGACGGTGAGGTACCCACGCACGACGAACGATCTGGCCCGATAGCCCGAGACGGGGAGAAAGCGTTCGTACATCGACCCGAGGCTGAGGTTCGACAGCGTGGACAGCATGACGGCCGAGGTGATGACAGCGGATGCGCTGCCGACCTCCGCCACCGGATAGAGACGACCGGCCGCGGCCCAGAACAGCAGTCCGAGCCCGCCGGTGATCACGGTGGACAGCATCAGCGCCAACGAGTTCAACGCGAGATTTCGGTCCGACGCCTTGTGGTCGGTAACGGGTTCGCCAGGGATGTCTGCGGCCGGCGCAAAGCCCTGCGGTTCGATCGGCGACCGGGCACCGACGTACGGATTCTCCGCCTGCACCTGATGAATTGGCATCGTGTGCGACATGAGACCCATGTCCCACCGAACCGGCTCGAGCGGATACCACTCGAGCTTCTCGAGATTGTGATGCCGGGGCGGGGCAATCTTCGGGGCGCGATGCTTCACAGCGGAGTCCAGTCCACCGGCGCCGCAGGAGGACGCGCACTGACCTCGACGTCGAACGCGTCGGAGACGGCGAGCATCAACTCGGCGTGCACGGTCTCGCGCAGATCTCGGGCGTACAGCGAGTGATCTCCACCGGAGAACGACTTCACGACCGCCGCAGCATCGCCGGTCGGGCGCCTCTGTGCGCGGCCACGAAGGCGATGCATGCCCTCGGGTCCACGGTTGTCCACGAACCACGCTGTGTCTGTGGGCGACAGCAACACCGTCGTGCGCACGTTCTTGGCCTCGAGCTTCCGCAGCGAGATTTCCGGCACCTGAATCAAACCGCGAGTGCCGAGCCAGAACCACAGGGGATACGGCATCGACGACTGCAGGCGGTTCTTCACCGTCACGCCGATGTCGTGCAGACGGTCCAGTGCCTTGGACGCCAAGCCGGTGTCCTCGTGATGCATCGACGAACGCTTGACGAATTCGATGCGGCGCGTCGTCCAGTCGAGGGTGTTGAGCAGCACGGCGGACCCAACGCCCAGTTCGCGGGCTGCGTAGCTGGCGTACCAGGATCCGGAACACATGCCGGACACCATCACGTTGCGCGGCGACGCCTGGGCGGCCAGCACGGCGGTGAGGGCGTCGTCGTTGCCTTCGTCGCTGTAGAGCCGGGTGATCTCGTCGCCCGATACGACGCCGCTCTCACCCGTTCCGCGGCGATCGAAGCGCAGCGTCGACACACCCTGCGCGGCCAGGGTGCGGGCAATCTCGACCCAACTGCGCACAGGGCCGACGCGATGCTCGTTGGCAGTGGGGTAGAGGACCAGCGTCGGGCCGCCCGGTACCGAGCTCGGCGACGTGGTGCGGATCGCGAAAAGCCCTTGCGGACCCAGTGATTCGATGCTCTCGCGTGCATCGCCGAACTCGGCGGTCTTGCGCAGGGAGACCGTGACCGCGCTGACGGCGTCGCCGAACCGGGCCTCGACCCACGCGGCGATGTGGGCGATGTCCTTGCTCGGCAGCACGACCTCGAAGTCGGTCGGCTCGAGAAACAATTCGTGGCCGGACAGTGTGTGCTCATCGGCGTTCTGGTTGTTCACCACGGCGCGAACGGGTTTGGCGTCGGACCGCTCGAGACGCGTCGCGACCAGGACCGGGCATCTGACGGCAGGCAGCTTGGTGGCGTCGAGCGTCGCGAATTCCGCAGCCACATCGGCATGCAGGACGGCGCCGATGATCGACACCCGCGGGTCTTGCGCGGAGTCCTGCGTGACGCTGACCGAGTACAGCGCCCGCTGCTCGTGCAGGTACGAGCGGCCGCGCAGGACGGGATCCCACAGAGCCAGGGCCGTGAGCGGCTCACACTCCTGCGCCACCGACGCACCGAGCAGCGCTCCGGCCCTCAGGCCGACGAGCGCCACGTCGTCGACGCCGCACCCGCGTACGTAGCGGATGGCGGTGTCGATGCTCGACTTCCAACGCTCGACGATCTCAGGGTCGTCCTGGTTGCCGTGCGAATCGCCGGTACCCAGGTAGTCGAATCGCAGCACGAGAAGACCTGTGTCGCAGAGCTTCTGTGCGAGCAACATCAGGCCGCGGTATGAATCGACCTGCTCCTTGCCCAGTGGGGGACACAGCACAACAGCTCCCCGGGCCCGGCCCCCCGCCGGCACGTGCACGGTGCCGAACAGGCTCTCCGATTCGGGACCGAACCAGGTGGAGTGCTTGCCCTCGATCGACACGGCTTCGGAGTTGCTCGGGTCGAGGTCCCGCAGAGCGGCATCTTGACTGTTCACTGTGAGCATCCCCTTGGGTCGTGTGGGTTGGTCGGTGTCGATCGGGCCTATCGCGAGAGGTGGGTCGGCCACTTGCGACGGTCGAGGCCGTGGGTGCGCAGCATCGCCAGGGCAATACGTTCCATGCCGAACCCGACGCAGGCGCTGTGTGCGGGCTGACCGTCGACGGTCTCGATGCCGAACGTGTGGCCGAAATGGTCACGGTGGCAGTTGCACGACACGACGGCGGTGCCGTCGTCCAGATCGCCGTAGAGCTTGACGACCAACTCGGTCTTGAGGTTCTCGTTGCGCTGGTTGGCGGCGAGCATGCGGCCTGCGCGACCGAAGAACGGATCGTTCGCGATGACGGCTTCGGCTTCGAGACCGAGATCGGCCAACACCTGAAGGCCGCGTACGACCCAGCGCTCCCGGTGCGCAATCGCGTCGTCGGGTGTGCCGACCCGCACGTACTCGTGCATCCGAAATGCCTGCATGCGTGCGGGATCCACGGCGGGCTCGTGCCGGAAGCAATATCCGTAGATGTCGAGCAACCGGCCGTCTTCGGGCAGGGTGCCCGTCATCATCGAGTACGACGGGTGGCAGGCGGCAGAGACGAGCATGGTGCCGGCGGATTCGAGGTGGTGGTCCCAATCCCTGCCCTCGGAGCGATCGGCCAACAGCGCGGCGTGCGCCTTGTTGTCGCCGTCGAACGTGTTGATCGCGCCCGTCAGGTTGGGAAAGGAAGCGATGTAGTCGGTGCGCTCGAACGCTTCGCGCGGAAAGACGGGCGGGAAACGAAAGCGCGGAGCCGAGTAGCCGTGCTCGGACTCGCCTGCGGCCTTGACTGCGTCGTCGATGGTCTCGATGATGTCCTCGAACTCGCCCGAACGTCCGTAGAGGCCCTCGACGGAACTCGGAATCAAAAGGCCCGCCTCGATGAGCTCGTCGCGGAAAACTGAACGGGCGGAATCGAGTTCGGTGATGTCCTGCGTCGCGGTCATCATTTCCCCTTGTAGACGAGTGCGAGCTGCGAGTTGTGACCGAGGATGCGCTCGTTGCTGACCATGATGGCCGAGCCGTGCGCGTCGCGGAGGTGACGGCCGATGCTCAGATCACTGTCTTGGCGGTAACCCGAGATGCCGCAGATCTGCAGCGCCTTGCCCACGATGTCGATGACGAGCGTCGACGCCGTCACCTTGACGTTGTTGATCTTCACGGCGAAGCCGATGGCTCCGAGCTCGGCGGGGGAGTCGGCGATGGCCTCGTACTTCGCTGCCGCGCCGAACACGGTGTCCACAAGCTGCTCATGTGCCACGTAGAGCTCGGCGAGGCGCAGCGCACTGGGCGGCGTGACGCCGGGTGTGCGGCTCGCTGCCTTGCGAACGGACCTGCGCGCCTTGGTGACTGCGGCATCGGCGATGCCGAGCCACGCCGATCCCCACAGAACGTGCGCGGCGGGCAGCATCGTCTGCGACGAGATGTCGCCGTAATTGTCGCCGAGGATGTTGGACGTGGTGGTGGTGGCTTCGAGCTGGAAGCCGGGGCTGCAGGTGCCACGGAAACCGAGGGTGTCCCAGTCGCCTGTGCGCTCGAGCACCACGTTCGGCTTCTCGCAGACGACGAGCACCTGATCGCTCGGCGGGCTGTCGACCGAGCGCCGCGCCGTGGCGAGGACGAGGTCGGCATATTCGCCGTAGGAGATGACCGGGGCCGTCTTCGACAGGGTGACGTTCTCTCCGTCGTACTCCACAGCGCAGCCGCTGGTGCGCACGTCGCCGCCGATGTTGATCTCGGTGGTCGCCGAGGCCACGAGGAGCTGATCGGCAGCAATCCGACGCAGTAGGTCGGTCATCGCGTCGGATTTACCGTGGCGCACGATGCTGAGCACCTGCGACTGGTGCATCACGAAGATCATCGCGGACGACGCGCACTCGGCGCCGAGTGCACGTGAGGTGTGGGCGAGTTCGGTGAGCGAGCATCCGCCGCCGCCGAACTCCGTAGGGATCGCTGCCCCGAGGAGGCCAGCGCGGCGCATCGCGTCGACGGATTCGGTCGGGAAGCGCGCATCGCGGTCCACCTCGTCGGCGTACTCGCGCAGAACTGCGAGGACGCCGGTGATCGAGAGTGTCTCGGTGTCGTAGACGGTGGTCATCGCGATCAGTCCGTCAGTTGCGCGATGGCGGTGGCGATGGCGTCGATGCTGCCGAAGGTCGACTTCTGCAGCATGGTGTCGGGAAACTCGACGTCGAACTCGTCTTCCAGAGCGATCATGACGTTGACGCTGGCGTGTGAGGTGAGGCCGTTGTCGTACAAATCCGCTGCGGGCTCCAAGTCGGTGGCCTGCACCGGCATCTTGCCGAACTTGTCCAGTACATTTCGAACCCGTGCGACATCCTGCGAGCTGAGCGTCTCCATGCGAACCTCCACCGAATCTCGTGAAACCCGAGACCGGACGGCCTCGCGAATGACCGTGGGTCGAAGGATGCATCGTTTTCGACCCAGCAGTCTCCCCAGACCCACCCAAACAATATCTTAGATTGTTTTGCAGCGTCACCCGGTAGAGCAAGTTTGTTGACGCATTCTTTTCCGGTCACTCGGCCGACCAGCGTCGAGGTCCCGCGGATGGTGTGGCGAACGACGCATTTCCTGCAAACGGGGTTGCGCAAAGGAAATGGTGTGCGCTCGCGCAAAGTACAGTGGCTCCGACGTCGGGGTTCGTACAGTCAAAAGGATATTTGTGCCGATGGGTGGAGTCTGCGGCGTGGCCGTGGAGTCGGACGCGGTTCGCATCTCGTACTTCCGAGACGGGCAGCGGGTCGAGGATTCGATAGACGCCGAGGGAGCCCGATGGCACCTGAACGGCAAACTCGTCGACTGCGGACCGTTCGAGGACGTCGTTCTGACCGGCCGTGATTCCGATGCCGTCGAATCGTTGCTCGCGACACTCGACACCGGAAACGGCGGCGCGATCCGCATGGTCGACGAGGGCGCCGCCCTGCTCGCCTACGCGCGATCCGTCGACGTCCTCGCCGATGCTCGCGCGCTTCTCGTCCTCGACTTCGGCAGGCACGGCACGTCCGCGTTCACCCTCGACGTCGCGGACAGCAGGGTCGTCCGATCCTCCCGGCGTTCCGCAATGTCCGGCGAAGCCCTCGACGATGTCGTCGAGCGGCTGGTCATGGACAAAAAGATCCTGCCGCCCGCGCAGGGGCTCGACGCGCAGCGAGAATACCGATCCTTCTTTCGCGAGCTCAAAGAACTGGTCACCAACTCCGCAGGCGTCCGCGCGCCCGGCGAGGGCCCCATGCTCCTCACCCGCGACGAGTTCGAGAACGCCATCAGCCCTATGCTTCTGCAGACATTGGCCTGGGCAGCGCCGAACGACCCGGACGCCGTTCTCCTCATCGGCGGCGGCGCACAAATCCCAGTGGTCGGCAGGCTCGTCGAGCAGCAGTGGCCGGTACCCCTCGTTCTGCCCGAGTCTCCCAGTTCGGTGATCCTGCACGGTGCCGCCCTGGAAGCCGCGCCGTCGCCGCCGAAGCGCAGCGAACTCGTGCTCGACGAGGTTGTGCCTGACGAGGTTGTGCGCGACGAGGTTGTTTTCGACGAGGTTTTCGACGAGGTGCCGGAGGTCGCTACGACGCCGATGCGGGTGGTTGCGCCGGTCGTCGATCCCGAGCCGGTTGCGCTGGTTGTGGAGCCTGAGCCGGTTGTCGAAGCCGCGCCGACCGCTCAGCAGGCACCGTCGCGGCGTCGCCTTCGCTGGTCGATCAGGGATGCCGCCGCACTCGCCGGCGTCGCAGCCGTCGTCCTGTTGGTGTGGGCCGTCGTCTTCCTGCGCGGCGACACCCCGCCCGCCCCCGGCATCGGCGTCGAACCGGCCGGAACTGCGCCGCGC
>NZ_JBAWFH010000269.1:0-1885 GCF_049591685.1 Rhodococcus sp. (in: high G+C Gram-positive bacteria)
GCCCGGCGGTGTTCGGGCGCCGGTGGTTTCGCGCAGGTGCGGGCTCGACGCATCGACGTCGCGAAACCGGGTTACGATGCCGGCGTCGGCCGCGAGGCTGCTCACCTCCGCTTCCTGGGCGGGCAGCACCAGGGTGACGACGATGCCCGCCCTACCGGCCCGTGCCGTTCTGCCCGCGCGATGGGTGTAGTCCTTCGCGTCGGCGGGCGGATCGACGTGCAGCACGAGCGAGACGGTGTCGATGTCGATACCGCGTGCGGCGACGTCGGTAGCCACCAACACGGGTGTGGAGCCGTCCGTGAACGCGGCGAGCGTGTGCGTGCGGTGCGCCTGAGACTTGCCGCCGTGTAGAGCGCCTGCAGCTATTCCTGCTGCGACGAGCTTGTCGGCGAACCGGTCCACGGCATGTTTCGTCCGGAGGAAAACGATGGTACTTCCGTCGCGAGCTGCGATCGACGCGGCGATGTCGTCCCTCGAGCCGAGAGTCACCCGGAAGAAGTGATGCTCGACGACGGACGTCTGATCGGTGGCGGCCTCGGCATGATGAACAGCGGGGGAGCGTAGATATTTCGCGACGAGCCCGTCGACTTCGCCGTCGAGCGTTGCCGAGAACAGCATTCTTTGACCATAGGTCGGAGTTCGGTCGAGCAGCGCCGTCACCTGCGGTAGAAATCCGAGATCGGCCAGCCGGTCCGCTTCGTCGACGACGGTGATCGACACGTCGGCCAACGAAAGCTCGGTGGCGTTCACCAGGTCCTCCAATCGTCCTGGTGTCGCCACGACGACATCGACGCCACGCGCCAATCTGTCCGTCTGCTTCTTGATCGGGACTCCACCGACCACGCCGACCATGCGAACGCCCGACGCCAGGGCGGGTTCTTCGAGTGCTTTCTCGATCTGCAGTACGAGCTCACGTGTGGGAGCGAGTATCAACGCCCGGGGATGCCATCGTCGACTGCTGCTGCCGGACAGCCGGTGGAGCATCGGTAGTCCGAAGGCCAAGGTTTTACCGGATCCGGTGGGCGCCTTTCCCAGTACGTCGCGCCCCGACATTGCATCCGGAATCGCCGCTTGCTGTATCGGGAACGGGTTGTCCACGCCGAGCCTGCGCAGGGCATGAACGACGACTGGACGCAGCCCCAGTTCGGAGAACGGGGACGCGGGACCGGGCATAGCGGAACACTACCGCGCACCGCCGGACGCGCAGTCGCGCGTTTCGTGTCGGTGGCATCGGTCACTGTCGTCGTACGAACATACGTTCGAAGCGTCGGCAACCGAGGGGGAGTTATGTGCGCCATGTGCGGTGGACAGTCACTGAAGGAGTACGTCACCGGAATGCACGAGCTGATAGGTCGGCACGGTTGGGCCCTGCAATACGTATCCGATGCAGACGCCGACGATTCGCTCGCGGATACGGACGAAACGGTGATCGTTCCCGCGTTCTGCTACACGATCGGGTTGACCGCCTACGATCACCCGGAGTTGATCATCACGGGCCGGTCGGCGCACGAAGCGGCGAGCGTCCTCAACGAGTTGGCGCGGCGCGTTGCTCTCGGTTTCGCGCAGTTCGAAGCCGGATTACTGTGCAGCGCAGGTGGTTTCGAGCTTTCGTTCGTCGACGTTCCGGACAGACGGGAGTGGCTGGCGATGGCGTCGCTCGTCTACCCACTCGATGAGATCGAAGCCCTGCAAGCGGTGTGGCGGGACGTCAACGGTCACCTTCCCTGGGAAGGGCCGTACCCATCCACTATCGTGCAGCCGGTCCTGGGCGCGCCCCGCGGCTGGGACGACGTCGACTAGATACCCGCACCCGGCTGCGACGCCGGAGGTCGCGCTAGATGACCTCCGGCGTCGCAGCACGTGCGGGCTTCGATCAGGCCTCTAC
>NZ_JBAWFH010000270.1:0-4025 GCF_049591685.1 Rhodococcus sp. (in: high G+C Gram-positive bacteria)
CCTCTCGCTGCCACAGTGCATAGTCTGGGTACTGAACCGTCAGCGGCGTCCACCCGGGTGAGTCGCCGGCAGCCCGAGCGGAGTAGGCCGTCATCACGTCCCGCGCGAGGGGGACCATGGAGTACCCGTCGGCTGCGATGTGGTGCACGACGACGACGAGCACGTGGTCCTGCTCGCTCGTGCTGAGCAGGCGTACGCGGAAGGGTGGAGCTGCTGCCACATCGAATGGTGCTCTGATCGCGTCCTGGACGTGGTCGGCGACGTCGAAGTCCGCGAGAGTGTGGGCACGCCAATCGATGTCGATGTCGTTCGTCGACGCTACCGATTGCGAACCCTTGCCGTCGTTCTCGGGGTAGCGGGTACGCAACGACGCGTGCCGTGTACCCAGGTCAACGACGGCGGCCCGGAGCGCAGCGACGTCGAGAGGTCCCGTCAACCGGATCGCCAGTGCGATGTTGTCAACGGAGGACCCCGGGTCGAGCCGGTTGAGAAACCACATGCGCTGCTGCGCATAGGAGAGCGGAATGGGTTCGGGCCAAGGCTCTTTACTCGCGAGTGCGGGACGCGCGGACGACGAGTCGGGTTCCGCTGCATCTATCAGCGTGGCCCACGCCGCGACCGTGGGAGCGTCGAAGAAATCGCGGACGGCGATGCGAACGCCGTGGCGCTCGTTGAGCCGCGCGACCAACCGGGTTGCGGCGAGGGAGTTGCCACCCAACGCGAAAAAATCGTCGTCCCGCCCGACCCTGTCCACGCCGAGTACGGCTGAATATTCTTCCGATACTGCGACTTCCGTCGCGGTGCCTGGTGCAACGAACGACGCCGACGAGGATGCCGGGGTCGGTAGAGCGCGCCGGTCGAGCTTGCCGGATGATCCCAGCGGCATGGCGGCCAGGACCACGACGGCACCGGGAACCATGTACGCGGGCAGGGCGCGACGCAGTCTCGTCCACACCTCGTCCAGGTCGAGCGCATGCTCTCGGGATTCGACGACGTATGCGAGAAGCCGGTCGTCGCGTACGACGACGACTGCTTGGGAGATTGCGTCGTGTTCGGCCAATACTGCTTCGATCTCGCCGAGTTCGATGCGCAGTCCGCGAAGCTTGACTTGAAAATCCGACCGTCCGAGGTAGGTCAGGACGCCCTTGTCCGACTGCTTGACCAGATCCCCCGTGCGATACATCCGGGTGCCGCGGTCGTACGGGTCGGCGACGAACCTGTCTGCCGTCGTGGTGGGCCGGGAGAGGTAACCACGTGCCAACTGGATACCGGTGAGGTACAGCTCCCCCACCACGCCGGGCGGCACGGGTTCGAGTCCCGAATCCAACACGCGGATGTCCGTGTCGTCGACGGGAGTTCCGATGGGAACGTATTCCACGTCTTCGTCGGTGACGCGGTGATGGGTGACGTCGACGGCGGCCTCGGTCGGTCCGTACAGGTTGTGCAGTTGCGCGGCGGACACGGCGGCGAAGCGAGCGGCCGTCGCACCTCCCAGTTCTTCACCCGAGGCGAACACGTATCGAAGGGACGGCAAGGACCTGGATTCGGGAGCGTCGACGAACACCGCGAGCATCGACGGCACGAAGTGGACGACGGTGACTCCGGCGCTCGCGATGAGCGTGGCCATGTACGCGGGGTCGAGGTGTCCGTCGGGTTCGGCGATCACCAACCGGGCGCCGACCTGCAGAGGCCAGAAGAACTCCCAGACGGACACATCGAACGTGAACGGTGTCTTCTGCAGAACGACGTCGTCCTCGGTCAGGACGTACTGCCGTTGACGCCAGGCCACGTTCGCGACAATGGCGGAGTGCGACACCGCAACGCCTTTCGGGCGCCCGGTCGATCCGGACGTGAAGACGACGTAGGCGAGGTTGTCCGGACGAAGAGGAGACAGGCGCTCGCTGTCCGCGAGACGGCCCCCGTCGACTTGGTCCATCTTGCCCAGGTCGTCGATCTCACGGATGTCGAGGATCGGCGCCACGGTGGGCAGCACGCTGGACGTGCTCTCGTCGGCGAGAACGAGAACGGGCTGGGCCGTTCTCAGGACGTGTTCGAGTCTGTCGTACGGGTGATCGGGATCCAACGGCATGTAGGCGCCGCCTGCTTTGACGATGCCGTACATACCCACGACCAGATCGAACGATCTACGAAGGGCCAATCCCACCGTGCGGTCCGGCGCGACCCCCAGGCTGAGCAATCGACGCGCCACCCGATTGGAGCGGCGGTCGAGTTCGGCATAGGTGAGCGTGCGGTTGCCGAACACGAGCGCGACTGCGTCGGGGCGAGAGTCGACCGATGCTTCGAACGCGGCGACGAGAGTCGATGGGGACGTCGGCTCGACCTTTTCCGATGCCGCGGGTTCGGTGTCGGTCCGATCGATGCCCAGGATTACCGCGGCGTCGGTCAGGATGGAAGCGACCGCCCGATCGACGGCGCCTTCGCCGGTGTCGAGCACACCGAGGTCGGCCAGGGCCAGAGGCAGCAGGGATTCGGGGCCGAGTATGCCGCCCATAGCGGTGTCGAGTCGATCGAGTGCATCGTGCAATTGCGCGAAGGTGGCAGTCGCATCACCAATCGTCAGCACAGGCGTGTCCGCCTGAACGCGTGCTGCAGTTGCGACCAGCCGCGGCACGTCGTCGATTGTCAGCGCTCGGTCAAGGCTTCCCCCGGCAACCATGTGGCGCGTCCTCCCCACTTTTGATTTCTCGCCTACACCCGGGTTGCGACGGGCCCAGCCAGCGTGAGCGTTCGATGTCGAATTTCATCAATACCCCGAGGGTACTGCGACAAATGCTCCCCTTCGGACGCGAAGGGGAGCATTTGTGAAACGTCTCGAGCGGCGCCGAAAGTCCGACTACAGCCGCACGGTCCGTCCGTCAGACGCCCATGGCGCGTGCCAGCACGGGCCAGGAGTCCTTGAGGTCGTCGTCCCAGTATCCCCACGAGTGCGTTCCGCTGGGCCGGAAGTTGTACGTGGCCGGGATACCGATCTGGTTCAGCTTGTTCTGAAGGTTGTGCGAGCAGTAGTTGGTCGCGGCTTCGATGACACCGCCGATGATGACCTGATTGGCCAGCGTCGGGACGCGTCCGTCGATGTCCGGGCCGTTCAGGTTGTCGTACGGACCGGGCAGGCCGGTTCCGTTCGAGATGTACAGTTCGAGCCCGCGCAGGCCTTCGGCGTTGATGAACGGATCGTTTTCGACCCACATCGGGTCGTTGTCGGGTCCGTACATGTTGAGCGTGCTGCCGCCGCCGTACAGCTCGACGACCTGCTTGACGAAGGTCTGGCCGATCGGGTCGCTCGTCTGTGCGCAACCGCTGTACGCCGCGACGCCCTGGTACAGATCGGGCTTGGCGATGGCGAGCTGCAGAACCGAGGTTCCCGACGACGAGAGCCCGGCGATGGTGTTGACGCCGTTCGTTCCGAGAGCTGCATCGACCAGAGGCGGGATTTCCTCGGTCATGAAGGTCTTCCACTTGTTGACGCCCAGGACGGGGTCCGCCTGCCGCCAATCGGTGTAGTAGCTCCACTTGCCGCCGATGGGCGAGACGACGTTGATGTTCTTGTCACCGAAGAACTCGTAGGCGTCGGTCCGCGCGCGCCAGGTCGCGGAATCCTCGCCGCCGCCTGCACCGTTGAGCATGTACAGGGTGGGACGCGGAGCACTGGTGTCGCTGGGACGCAGAACGTCGAGCGGGATCTCTTTGTCCATGGACGCCGAGTACACGTACATGGTGAGTTCGCGATCGTTCTTGACCTCGATTTTCGTGACCTTGGAACCGTTGGACGAGGTCGCGGACGCCAACGGCGCCGCATTGTCCACAACGGGATCGGCTGCAGCCGTGGCCGCGACACCGGTGAAGGGCACGACGAGTGCTACGGACGCAATCGCCAATCCTCTGACCACTGTGGACAACGTGCGTGGCTTCGTTCGACGCATAAGTTCTACTCTCACCATTCTCTGCGGTTCCCCGAGATGTCTTCCGGCCCGGACCGTGCTGCTTTCGGTAGTCCGGAGTTACCG
>NZ_JBAWFH010000271.1:0-5804 GCF_049591685.1 Rhodococcus sp. (in: high G+C Gram-positive bacteria)
CTGCTTGAAGATCCACCTCGGTCGCTGCCATGGGATCCAGTGTTTCGGTCATCGTCGATCCTTCCCACCAAGCCGGGCTCGGCGTGTCGAACCAAGGACCGGATCAACCGTTATTCAGACAGTCCCGCCAAGCCGACCGGTGGCTCGTGGATGGTCCATCTGACCTCCGCTGCGATCGGCGAAGTGCCGCCGGAGGGTGGTGAGTGGTCGAAGCAGATCGCGATCGACATCGGGTCTGGGCAAGCCGGTTTGACCGTGACCACGGACTCACCACTCAACACCACTCTGCTCGACCCTGCCGGCAACACCGTGCGCTTCACGGTTGCCTGACGCCGATCTACTGGCTGATCCGTCGCCCCAACATGGCGGCGTGTAAAGATGAATCGATGAGTGGTCTTCGAGGCAGGACCGCGTCCGCTGCGGGCGTGGTCGGCCTGTTCGTAGGTCTCGTGATCGCCATGGGTTGGCATGTTTTCGTTTCCCCACAGATCGATCTCGATCGCCCAGCAGGATTGGAGCCCTCCTCGGTTTCCATCGTGGGCTACCTGCTCGAGTACTATGAGCCCGCACCGGCTTGGCTGCCCACTGTGGTTGTGTTCCCAGTGATTACTGCGGTGTTGTTCGCCGGCCTCGGGTTCTTCGGTGCGCCAATTGTCTCCCAACGTCGCAGAACACCTGAAAGTCTCGGTTCGATCAGCAGTGCAGCAGGCGGCGTTGTTGGTTTGTCTGCCGCCTTCTGGGCGCACATCTCGCCACCCACGTACATCGGCCTTACCGACAGGCGACCGTTTCGCCTGGCCCTCACCAGCGAGTGGCATCTGTGGGGCATTCTTCCGCTGGTCGGGGTCATAGCTGCTGCGGTGCTATCGGTGTCGGCTGCTGCTGTTCTCCGACGTCGGCTCTAACCGGGTGAGATCAGCTTGATCTACTTTCGCAGACGATAACCCTGTTCGCTCAGATCCCCGATCCGCACGGTGCGACCTTGACGATCCCTCCATACTGCGACGCCGTCGACAAGCGCGGGGTTCATGAATCCGCCGTCATCCCCCCACGGCCAGGCGGTGCCAACTTCGGCCACCTCGTTCTGAACCAGATCGGCCATCGACACGAGCACCTTTTCGACGTCGTCGTCGAGATGCGCCCCGTACCCATTTCCGCTCAGCCCACGGGCACGCTTGCCCGCCACGGTGATCGAACTCGACAGCCAGGCAGTACCACCCACCGGGTCATACATGACCACCCAATCGATATGCACGACATCGCCGCCGTAGTGACGCACGACCAGATCGCGGCCGAGCCGTTCGAGCGCGGCGGACCACGGCTCGGGCATATCGGTGAACGTGACCCGGGCCCCGTCTGGCGGCGTCCAACTCGCGGTCAACACCTGTTCCCGCTGATCGAAGAAACGCACGATCCGAGTATGTCAGCCCAGGTGCTCGGCGCGCCTTGTACCTTTACTCGGTGCGCCCTGCCGATTCCCATCGAGCCGGAGCGTGGGCCGATGCGCTCACGATCGTGTCCATCGTCGCCATCGGGGTCTGCGTGGCAGCCGTCGTCGAACGCGGCGCGACGCCCAATCACGCCCAGCCAGCAGCATCGGCCAACACGCAAACCGCGACTTTTGCCCCGTCCGCGCCCGTCGACACCACCTATCGGACCCCCGAGGCGACGTTCCCGACGACCATCCCCGGTTGCGACGTCGTCGAACCGCCGGCCGAAGCGTCGCTGGTGTGGGGACGAATGATCACCAGTGAGGACTCCTACGACAACCCGCAGGCTCCGTGGTACTCCGGACGCCGGTCGGTGATGATGACCGACGCTCTCACGGAGGCCCTTCCGGATGGCGTCGACGTTCTCTTCGCGAGTCTGCGTGAGTCGTTGATATTCCAGCCGATCGCACAGACTGTGGACGAACCCGGCCAACCCGTCGAACCCCGATGGGCGACGGCGTCGGCCCAGGCACGACGCGGCGATACAGTCGGATGGGTGGGAGTGTCCGTGGCACAGGTCGATTCCGGGGTGCCACCGTGTGTCGCCGGATCAGTACAGGAACGCGCGACGTCGACGGACGGCACCGTGGTCGACGTCGTTGAATCGTGGTCCGAGTACGGCGGCGTTCGAACCGAATACCGCACCGTCACCGCGTACGCACCCGACGGCACAAACATCACTGCAACGGCGTCGGACGCGCAGGGGTTGCAGTCGTCCGACGGCGATGACCGCGACACCGTTCTCACTGTTGACGAATTGAAATCCATTGTCACCCTGCCCGAACTGCGGACGACGACACCCGTCCCCAGCGGCACACTCGAACCGACGGGAGGTTGCGACGACTCCGATAGCTTCTTCTCCGGTGACACACCGATCGACGCCGAGCTCGCGGAAACCCTGAACGCTGCACTGGACGACGTCGAGGTCGGCGAGCGATTCCATCCAGGCCTGAACACGTTGCGGCCTGCCGACTTCGACGCGGGTGTGGTGTGCACGCATGTCGACGTCGTCAACACCGGCGCAGATCTATCCATCTCCATCCGCGGCGGACAGGAGCTACCGATGATGCCGGACGTCTATGATCCCGCCTACCGGAATCGGCCGACCGACTTCGAGATGCTCGACGGCGGCGCCGTGCTGCAACTCGACGAGCAACCTTATTCGTACTCTCCGGCTACTCCCGAGGGAACGAACGGCGGGATGCGCCGCACGGTGTCGGTGATCTACCCGTCGGGAACCGAAGTGGAAGTGCGGTCGCACGCCGAACGTCCGGACGAACCCCTGGGCGCGGACACGCTGCGCGCCATCGCCACCGCCGACGGGTTGGACGTGCTGTGAACCAGTACCGTCGGCTGGCCGTCACCGCAGTAGTGGCGGCTGTGAGCGTCGGCGCGGCCGCCGTGCTGGTTTCCACATCCCCGAGTGACGTCGAACCCGTTGCGGCACCCACCCCGACCTCACCCGGTGCTGTGTGGACGCTCGATGCGACACATGTGCTCGAGAACCCGTTCGCAACATTCGAGGATCCTGTGGGCGCCCGGTTCGGTGAGGTCGAGGGTGGCGTCGTCGACGCAGGTGACGTTCTCGTGGTCGAAGCTGGGTTGACAAATCAGGAGACGGACGAGTTCGAGCAGTCCCAGTTCATCGGTTTCGATGCGGCCACCGGCGACGTGCGGTGGAAGACACCCACCGACGGGACCGAAAGTTGCTCGTCCGACGTGCTCGACGCACTGTTGTTGTGCCGCAGCGGTAATCAGATCGTAACGATCGATGGTTCGGACGGCACCGCGACTCGGTACGACACCGACTGGAACATCTTCGCGGTGGCCACGGACGGAGTAGGCATCTACGTGGTCGAGGGCGAGGAAGACGGGTACACGGTCCGAATTCATCGTGGAACGCTCCACGACCCCGATGCGACGTGGTCCCTGACCCTGGACGACACCTGGGTCGGACCTAGCACCACGCGGGAGATACTAGCATTCGCCGGTGGCGCCGGCGTGGCCCGATTCACCTCCGGCACTGCACTGTTCGACGCAGAATCCGGCGAGGTCACCGACAACATCGCGTCTCCCGACTGCGCGCGGGAACAATTCGTTCGAGGCGAACAGATCTACGTTCTCGCCGGTCGCCGGTGCTCCGATCTGTTCGAGTTCCGCACCGACCTGGTCGATTCGACCGGCCTCGTAGTCGCGACGACAGACGAGGAGTTCTACCAGCGCACAACAGTCGATGCACCGAATTGGCCTTCCGATCCGGTCGTGATGGGCAGCAGCGCTTACGACCCCACCTCAGGGCAGCGGCTGTGGACCGCGGACGATGCCGGCACCGGTGGTGACATCGCTATCGTCGGTGATGTCGTCCTGGGCGTCGGTCTCCTTGCACGCAACCTATTCACCGGCGAGCCCGCGTGGGCTCCGGACGTCGAACCGTTGCCGTTCATGCCCACTGTTGTCCGCGACGGCGTCGCCTACGTCGCCGACTCCGAGCACATTCTGATGATCGAGGCCGGGACCGGTGCGCGTCGGGCACCTATCTCGGTCGAGGGCTTGCTCGGGAACACCGGAGGCCGGTCCGAGACGGTTGCTCTGCTCGACACTCGGGGAGGCGTGGTCGTCGTCAACGAGAAGCGGCTGAACTTGCTTCGATGAGTCCGTCCCAGATTGACTCTGCATTCGCGTCAGCATCGTAGTCAGGCTGCAGCAAGCCAATTGCTCCGGTGGTGACTCCGGTAGCCGGTTCGGTTGCAGTGGGCACGCGGCCCCCGACATAGTCGCGACCGGGTTGTCACGCGTATGGCAACGAGGAGACGCGACCGACGAAAAGGGCGGCCCCGAATATCTCCGGAACCGCCTCTGACTTGCATCTGTATGTCGGGCTGACAGGATTCGAACCTGCGACCCCTTGACCCCCAGCTAGATAACGCACATTCCCGTGGACTCACCTGCACCCACTGCATAGCCTCTGAGCAGGCAGTTTCGCCCGCGAGCGTATGCGACGATCCAAACCCGGTTGCACCGAGAAGTGACACGCTCGCGGCACGCTCGGATACCTATTACTCCATGCGAATCCACCGGATATCCCCACACACCACGCGGGTCCACCGCCGCGAAAAGTGACTGAACCATCGCCCCGCGAGGGTCTCACTCCCAGACAGCACGGGCGCCTCAGCCGCGGCCAGATCGCGCTTCACGACGGCCTCCTCGCGTACACCGAGGACACCGACTCACGTGCGCGAACCCACTCCGCCGCATCCGGCGACACCCACCTGGCCACCGCGACGGCGTCCGCGACATCAGAGACCAGCAAACGTTGATGAATCGGCTCGTGATGCGCAGCCCTGTTCCGCACGAACGCCATCCGCTGAAGCCGCCGCTCGACCTCCCTACGACGCAGCCGCGCATCCGAAGCGCCGTACGGAAACGCACCATGGAGCGCCGGCACCCACAACGACGTTAAATAACGCGACGCCGCGAGGTACCGCCAGAACCCCAATGACAACTCGGCGACCACCTTCCCGTGCACCTCGCTTGGCTGCCGACGAACCGCCCGCCCTCGAGCTTCAATGACATCGCGCCGACCCCGCTGATCCAGAGGCACGTGATCGAACCCCTCTGACGTCCCCCGCGCGTCCTGCGACCACGCGCTCAGCTGAACGTCGAGCGCGTTGCGAGCCACCACCTCGACCATCGACACAAGCGACAACACCGCACCCGATGCCTCGATGTTCCAGTCGTACAGAGCAATTGCCGCATCGATATCCCCACCACTCGCCGCGAGGTACGAACCAAGCCGCTGCCGAGTCAACAGATCCGCGATGACCTCGTTACTCCACGACAATGCCACTCCCCCTGCTGGTTGACATATTGAGACAGTTCCCTAAACTAGACGATGAAGGCCCCGGAACGATCCCTGACACTCGTCACATCGCCGGGGCTACGTTCATTCTGGAGCCCGTCAGCTCGACTGCCCCGATGCTGCCATGTCGGCCAGGCCAAAATCCGTCTCCGAAACTCCCCGCGTAAACGTCCTCATCTCAGCATTCAGCTGGCTGCAATGTCTCTCAGTCACCAAGCCGCCGGCCAGGACATTGCGTCGGCTACGGTCGACTGGCTGACTCATGTAACAAACCGTGCAGTCTCTACGACCTTGTAAAGGACCCGCAAGGCCACCCAACCAAATTCGACGGGACTGTCTGAATAACGGTTGATCCGGTCCTTGGTTCGACACGCCGAGCCCGGCTTGGTGGGAAGGATCGACGATGACCGAAACACTGGATCCCATGGCAGCGACCGAGGTGGATCTTCAAGCAG
>NZ_JBAWFH010000272.1:0-14726 GCF_049591685.1 Rhodococcus sp. (in: high G+C Gram-positive bacteria)
TGCGCCCGAACACCCGCACGGCCTCGCGCCACGCCGCGCGGTACTCGTCCATGCCGACCGACGCTTTGCCCGGCATCCACCGTCGTCGAACGTCGTCGTCGAGCGACTCGACATGGATGCCGATGGACTCGGCACCGGCTTCGCACAGGTCGGTGATGGTCTGCAAGTCTCCCGGTGGCTCGCACTGCACCTGAATCGGCAGACCTGGCACCGCGGCCTTGACGGCCCGGACGCACCGTGCGAGATGACGGGCCCCACGGTCCTTCCCCGCGGAGGTCCCCGTCGTCATGACCATCTGGGTGACGCCGTCCAGTCGCACCGCGGCTTCCGCGACCTCGGCCAGCTGACTCGGAGTCTTCACCGCAACGGTGTCCCCGGCCTGCAGCGACGCTTCGATGGAGCAGAACCGGCACCGCTGGTCCGGTTCGTAGCGAATACATGTCTGCACCACCGTGGTGGCGAGCACGTTCGAGCCGTGAAGTTTGGCAATCTTGTCGTATGCGACGCCGTCGGCGGTGACCAGATCGTAGAATCTCGGCCGGGCGACCGGCTCGATGTCGATGCCGATGTCGTTGCCGTCGAACAGCACTCGATCACCGTCGAGCACGAACGGGCTCGTCGGATTTCGCGGAATGGCTGCCCCGAGACCGTCGATGCGAACATGCCCGTCGTCGCTCGGCCCTGCGCCGCCGGTCCGGGTGACCGGCGGTGCCCCTCTGACCCCGAGCAGGGCCAGGTCCACGCGCGTACTGACCGACACGACGCGCCCCTAGACCATGTACGTCGAGTTGATGATCGCACCCTTGCGGGCATAGTGGATCAAGGCGTCCTGCACGTCGAGCGGATGTGCCGGAATGATGCCCTCGATCAGGTCCTCTTCGCGTCCGCCGTGCAACGCGAGACCGAATCGGCAGCAGAACACCGTGCCACCCTCGGCGATGAACGTCGCGAGAGAGTCGTTGATGTTCTGCTCACCGGGGAATCCCGAATCGCCGGTTGTCGGAAACCCGCGGGTGGCAAGGCAATTGATCGCTCCTGGCCCGTAGAAGTACATGGCCGACTCGAAACCCTTACGGAGCGCGCGAGTTGCCTGCAGAACGGCGACGAAGCTGACCGACGACTCGTGCGCGATGCCGTGAACGAGGGTGAAGTAGCTCTCGCCGTTCTCCGCCTTGTAGTCCGGAAAAATCTTGGTGGAACCATAGATGTTGCTGCCCTTGGGCAGTGAGGGATGAGGGATCTCGCCCAGCGACTTCTCGATGTTCTCGGCGATGGTCTTGTCGATGGTCTTGTCGATGTCGGACACTGCGGACTCCTGTGCGATGAGTGATCGAGGCGGGAATCGGCGGACAACGTTGGCCACCGCCTGTAAGGACAAGTTCGAACCCGTGAGACAAGTACAAGCCCGAACCATTTCGGGCTGGTCACGTCCGGAACAACCCACTGTTTCGAAGGCCTCACGGTGTTTCCCGCAGGGCTCACGGTGTTCTGCAAGGTCGGCACGGATACCCTGGGTACCGTCCACCCTCCGCCGCGATCAGTAAGAGGAACCGATGATCGGCGCCGTCACCGGCCTGTTGTACGTGCTGTCCCTCGTCGTCGGCGTGTGGGTGCTCGTCAAACTCGCCAGGAACAGCCCGGTGCTGCTGAAGAACAAGTCCGATCGCGCACTGTTCTGGACCATCTCCGCCACCGAAGCCGTAGTGCTCCTTCAAGCAGTCATCGGGTTCGTCATGATGTTCACCAGCGACCGCGAGATACATCGGCTCACCTTCGGCGCCTACCTGATCGGGTTGCTCCTGCTTCTTCCTATCGGCACCTGGTGGTCGTTGGGTGACCGCTCCCGCGGCGGCACCGCGGTACTGCTGGTCGCCGTTCTCACCCTCGCAGCGATGGTGCTGCGCCTGAGCCAGATATGGGCCGGCTATGCCTGAATCCCCAAAGCCCGACACCCCTGGGCCTGAATCCCCGACACCTGAAACTTCGCGGCACGACGCACTGCAGACCGCAACCCGGACCGGATTCGGACGGTTCTTGATCGCGGTCTACGCGGTCTTCGCCGTCGCTGCGACCTCGCGTTCGATCGTCCAGGTGACGACACGTTTCGACGACGCACCGTTCGCCTACATTCTGTCGGCCGTGGCCGCGGTGGTGTACATCGTCGCCACCGTCGGCCTGGCCCGCGCAACCGAGGCATCACGCAGAGTCGTGATGGTGTCGTGCATCGTCGAACTCGTCGGTGTCCTCGCCATCGGCGCCCTCAGCTACATCCAGCCTCAGGACTTCCCCGACGCGACCGTGTGGTCCCACTTCGGGCAGGGCTACGTCTTCATCCCCGTCGTGCTCCCCATCGCCGGGCTCTGGTGGCTCCGACGCTCCCGTAACGTGGGCGGCGTCTGAAAACGCGGCTCAGCCCGGGAGCGCAGCGAGGTTCGCCACCGATTTCTTGACGTCGGAGTCCAGGGCTCGGGCGACGACTTTGCCCACCGGCCCGAAGAGGACGCCGCCGCCGAAGGAGGCGTCGAGGGTCAGATCGGAGCCTTCGGGGCTGTCGCGGACGTTGATGATCAGCGAAATCTTTATGCCACCCTTACCGGTTCCCGCCATTTCGATGAGCTTCGGTTCCTGATACTCGACGAAGGTCCAGCGGATGGTGTTCTTGAATCCCTTGACCTTGACCAGCGACTCCACTTCGGTGCCCTTGCCGATCGTCTTCGGGGGTGGGCTGCACCAGCCTCCGTGGATGGTCATCCATTCGTCGAACCGGTCCAGGTTCGACGCCTTGTCCCACGCGCCCTGCGGGTTCTCGGGCATCTTCACGGTCACGCTGATCGTCGCCATGCCCCCGAGCATGTCCCACGCCTGCGACGACCAAACTACTGTGGTCGTCATGGCGACGCTCGACATCGCAGGTCGGAAGGTCTCGGTCACCAACCTGGACAAGGTGTTGTTCCCCGAGACGGGGACCACCAAGGCCGAGGTCATCGAGTACTACACCGCTGTTGCGCCTGCCATGTTGCCGCATCTGGCCGGGCGCGCCGTCACCCGTAAACGGTGGCCGAACGGGGTCGAGCAACCGGCGTTCTTCGAGAAGAACCTGGCCTCGTCGGCACCCGATTGGCTCGATCGTCGTGAGATGGAGCATTCCGACAGGGTTGTGACGTATCCGCTGTTCTCGACGGCTGCCGATCTGGCATGGCTCGGGCAGCAGGCCTCCATCGAGGCGCACGTCCCGCAGTGGCGGTTCGACGGCAACGAGGCGGGCCCGGCCACGCGGATGGTGTTCGATCTGGACCCGGGAGACGACGTCGACCTCGCGCGATGCGCCGAAGTGGCGTGCGAGATCCGCGACATGATCGCGGAGATCGGGTTCACGGCATATCCCGTCACCAGTGGCAGCAAGGGAATCCACCTCTACGTCCCGCTGGAGAAACCACTGTCCTCTACCGGTGCGTCGACCGTCGCCAAGCGGGTAGCGACGTTGCTCGAGGAACGTTCGCCCGACAGGGTGACGGCGACGATGGCCAAGGCGAAACGCACCGGGAGGGTGTTCGTCGACTGGTCGCAGAACAACGGGAAGAAGACGACGGTCGCGCCGTATTCGATGCGGGGCAGGCACGAGCCCACGGTCGCGGCGCCGCGGACGTGGGACGAGTTGGAGTCGCCGGGCCTCGAGCACCTGCGATTCGAGGAGGTACTCGAGCGCTTCGGAGAGCAGGGCGATCTATTGGCCCAACTCGACCCGCCCCTGCCAGATCAGGCTGATGTCCCGAAAACGGCACTCGCCGAACAGGATCGCCCCGACAAGCTGGCGAAGTACCGCAGCATGCGTAGTGCCGCGAAGACCCCGGAGCCCGTCCCCGCGAGTGGCGAGCAAAAAGGAAACGACGACACTTTCGTTATCCAGGAACACCATGCGCGCCGGTTGCACTACGACTTCCGGCTCGAACACGACGGCGTCCTCGTCTCCTGGGCAGTCCCCAAGAACATCCCGGACGACCCGGCCCAGAATCGGCTCGCCGTTCACACCGAGGACCATCCACTCGAGTACGCCACGTTCGAAGGAAGTATCCCGAAGGGTGAATACGGCGGCGGCGAGGTGACCGTCTGGGACGCCGGGACATACGAGCTCGAGAAGTGGCGTGACGACGAAGTCATCGTCGTTCTTCACGGCAAGAAGGCGTCGGGTCGATTCGCGCTGATCAAGACCAGGGGCGACCAATGGCTCATGCATCTGATGAAGGAGCAGGCGCCGGCAGTGCTACCTACGAGCGGGCAACCGACGACCGGGCAGGGAAATACGGCGAGTGAACTACCGAAGAACATTTCGCCGATGCTCGCGACCTCCGGTGACGTGTCCGACCTGACCGAAGGGGAGTGGGCGTTCGAGGGCAAGTGGGACGGTTTCCGGGTAGTTGCACGCTTCTCGCACGGCGAGATGAAGCTCGAATCGCGTTCGGGAAAGGACCTGACGGAGCGCTTCCACGGGTTCTCGGCACTCGCCGAGGACCTGGCCGAGCACGAGGCGATCGTCGACGGTGAGGCAGTCGTCTTCGATGCCGACGGCATCACCAGTTTCGAACTGCTTCAGAACAGCTCCGGCAAAAAGGTGCAGTTCGTTGCTTTCGACCTACTGCACCTGGACGGCACGTCGCTGCTGAAGAAGAAGTACGCCGACCGACGCAAACTGCTCGAGCTGTTGATGACGGGTCTCGATTCGGTGATCGTGTCCGAGGTCCTCACCGGCACGGCGGAGGACGCGCTGGCCACGAGCGTGGAACGCGGCTGGGAGGGCATCGTCGCCAAGCGCCTCGACTCCGTCTACCAACCGGGTCGGCGAGCGAAAACGTGGATCAAGAGCAAGAACTGGCGAACCCAGGAAGTTGTCATCGGCGGCTGGCGGCGTGGTCGTGGTCGCCGCGGCGGGGGCCTCGGTTCGCTGCTCGTCGGCATTCCCGAACCGGACGGACTCCGCTACGTGGGGCGGGTGGGGACGGGGTTCACCGACCGGGCGCTCGACGCCCTGAGCGACCGTCTCACGCCTCTCGTGACCGACACATCACCGTTCGCCGAACGGCTCCCGACCGCCGATCGCAAGGACGCTGTCTGGGTGTCACCGACCCTCGTAGGGGAAGTCAGGTTTTACGAAGCGACGGAATCGGGACACCTGCGGCACCCGAGCTGGCGGGGCATCCGAGAGGACAAGGATCCGTCCGACGTGGTCGTCGAGAACTGAAAACGTCCCGCTGGCGGTCTCGTCGCCGGTTGCCATAAAATCTTCACCTGCGTACTCTTCGGTCATCGTTCTGGGGGAACGTAACGAGCAGAGCCTTTCCACGGATATCGCATATCGGTGGGGTAATCGAAAGATTTGCGGTTCGCTCGAGCAATCGAATTTTTGCCGGGAGGGGTTTCACGTCATGCGCGCACTCACACTGGTCGGGGCGGCCGGTATCACTGCATTGGCGGTCGCGTGTTCCGCGCTCGTCTCGGCAGCGCCCGCCGCTGCGAATCCGCTGCAGCCGACGCCCATCTCGGACGTCTTCTATGCGCCGGTTCCCGATCTCGAAGCGAAGAACCCAGGCGACGTCATCTCCGCACGTCCGATGCCGCCGCCCGCAGGTTTCTTCGACGTCGACGTCTGGCAGATTCGTTTTCGCTCGAGCAACTCCGCCGGTGACCCCATCGCAGCAGTCAACACGGTGATCGTGCCGCGAAACCGTGTTCCCGATGGGCCCGTTCTGTCGTACCAGCACATCATCAACGCACTCGGCTTGGAATGTGCTCCCTCGCAAGCACTCTGGTCGCAAGACCCCAACTTGGTGATCCGCGAGGCGCCGGCACTCAACGCAGTGCTGCAGCGCGGCTGGACCATCGTCATCGCCGACCACCTCGGCCCCAACAGCGCCTACGGCGCCGCCAAGTTGGGCGGCAAGATCGTTCTCGACAGCATCCGCGCCGCGCAGCGCTTCGAACCGCTGCGCGTGCAGAACAGCCGGGTTGCACTGGCCGGCTACTCGGGCGGCGGAATGGCCACCGCATGGGCCGCGGCTCTGCAGAACGAGTACGCACCGGAACTCAACATCGTCGGGAGCGCTTCGGGTGGCGCACCGATGAACCTCGAGCGAATGGCGCGCGATCTGGGTTTCAGCCCGCATCCCGTCTTCGGTCTCGCCTTCGCTGCGGCTCTCGGGCTCGAGCGTGAGTACCCGACCCGCATCCCCATCACCGAACAGCTCAACCCGCTCGGTAAGCAGATGGCAACGGAACTGCGCGATGCATGCACCAACGACATCATCGCGGTCGGCGCAGGCAAGAGCGCTATGCAGGTCGCGGACTCGCTGTCTCTCATCGACAGTCCGGAGATGGTCGCCGCAGTCAACGAGAACAGTGTCGAGATGTACCCCGGTGTACCGAAGGCGCCGTTCTTCGAGTGGCACAGTCCGTCGGACGCGCTCATTCCCGTCTCGTCCATCGACAACACGCTGGCAAGGTACTGCGCCGCCGGCGTACCCGTCACCGAGGTCCTCGTGCCCAGCAACGATCACCTCACCGCTGCCGTCCTGGGCTTGCCGCAGGCGTTCGAGTGGATCGACGCCCGGTTCAACGGAGTTCCCGCACCCAGCAACTGCTGACGGAAGCCTTACCGGACCTCGCGCTGTCACCGCGCCGAGGCCCGGTTAGGCTAACCTCGCACTTTCGTCGATGCGAGGAGTACCCGTGCGTTCCAGTGTTCTGAAGTTCGCCGCAGGCGCGGTCGCCGTTGCGCTGGTCGCCGGATGCTCGTCCCAGGACACCCCGGCCGACTCCACCGAGCAGTCCGGCAATTTCCCGGTCACCTTGACCCACAGTTTCGGGGAGACGACCATCGAGGCCGAACCCTCTCGCGTCGTCACGATCGGATTCAACGAGCAGGATTTCGTGCTCGCCCTCGGGGTGAAGCCCGTCGCCACACGAGGCAACCTCAGCTACAACTATCGCCAACGCCCCTGGGCGCAGCAGGCGCTGGGTGGTACCGAAATCCCCGAGGTGGGCTCCGAAGAATTGAATCTGGAGCAGATCGCGGCGGCCGAGCCGGATCTGATTCTGGGGCCGTACTCCTTCATCGAACGCGGCCAGTACGACCAAATGTCGGCCATCGCGCCCACGATCGCCGACATCGGTGGCTACGGCGACGTTCCCGCCGCAACGTGGCAGCAGGAGTTCGACACCATCGGTAAAGCGCTGGGCAAGGAGCAAGATGCTCTCGACCAGACGGCGGAGCTCGAGCAGAAATTCGAGACCGCCGCGGCCGAGAACCCGCAGTTCGCCGGCAAGTCGCTCACCCTCGCGTTCGTCATGGACGACGGCAGCTACCTCGTTCTCGGCGAGGACGACATTCGGGCGCTGTTCTTCACCGACCTCGGTTTCGAGATTCCCGCGGCCACCGAGACGCTCAGCCCCGAGAACCTCGCCCAACTCGATACCGACGTACTCGTCATCGCCGGGCAGGATCGCGAACAGTTGATGACCAACCAGCTGTTCGCGGGACTCGACGTCGTGACGCAGGACCGCACCGTCTACATCGGCGCGTTCAGCACGGACCTGCCGTCGGCGCTCGGTTACTCGAGCCCGCTGTCACTCGACTACGCGATCGACGGACTCACTCCCATGCTTGCGGCCGCCGCAGACGGCGACCCCGCAACCGTGGTGCCCGAACCCGCGAACTGAGTCCGGTGGAGCTCTTCGTAGCGGCCACCCGCTGCGAGGAGCTCCTCGTGCGTTCCGCGTTCGACGATGGATCCACCCTCGACGACGAGGATGGTGTCGGCCGCTCGAATGGTCGACAACCGGTGGGCGATGACAACCGACGTCTTTCCCTCCAATGCCTCGGCCAGCGCGGCCTGTACTGCCGCCTCCGACGTCGAATCGAGCGAGGCAGTGGCCTCATCGAGGATGACGATGCGCGGACGAGCGATGAGCAACCGGGCGATGGTCAGCCGTTGCCTTTCGCCACCGGACAACCGATAGCCACGTTCACCCACGACGGTGTCGAGACCGTCGGGCAAAGAGCGCACGAGATCGCTGAGCCGGGCCCGACGCAGCGCGTCCCACACCTCCTCGTCCGTCGCATCCGGACGTGGAAGGACGATGTTCGCGCGCACGGTCTCGTGAAAGAGGTGGCCGTCCTGCGTCACCATTCCGACAGCGCCGCGGATGGACTCGGCCGTCACATCGCGGACGTCCACCCCGCCCAGGCGCACCGAGCCGCTATCCACGTCGTACAGACGGGCTATCAGCTGGGCGATCGTCGACTTGCCCGCCCCCGAGGTGCCGACGAGCGCGACCATGCGGCCGGGATCGGCGCGGAACGACAACCCGTGCAGCACTTCCTCCCCGCCGCGCGAGTCCAGGGTGGCCACCTCTTCGAGTGAGGCGAGCGAGACCTTGTCGGCCGACGGATACGCGAAACGCACGTCGCTCAATTCCACCGACAACGGCCCGTCCGGTACAGCGACGGCGTCCGGCTTGTCCTCGATCAGCGGAACCAGATCGAGCACCTCGAAGACCCTCTCGAAGCTGACGAGGGCGCTCATGACCTCCACGCGGGCACTCGCAAGTTGCGTCAACGGCGAATACAACCGCGTCAGCAACAGCGACAATGCGACGACGGAACCCGGATCCAGCTGGCCCCGCAACGCGTAGAAGCCGCCGAGGCCGTACACGACAGCCAGCGCCAACGCGGACACCAGCGTCAACGCGGTGACGAACACGGTCTGCACCATCGCACTGCGCACCCCGATGTCGCGGACCCGCGAGGCCCGAACCGCGAACTCTGTCGACTCTACGTCCGGCTGACCGAACAGTTTCACCAAAGTCGCACCGGGAGCTGAGAACCGTTCGGTCATCTGGGTACTCATCGCCGAATTGTGCGCAGCCGCCTCGCGCTGCAACCGCGCCAACCGGTGGCCCATCCGGCGGGCCGGCAGCACGAACACGGGCAACAGCACGAGCGCCAGAAGCGTCACCTGCCAAGAAATCCCGATCATCACGACGAGCGTCAGCACCAACGTGACGAGGTTGCTCACCACGCCGGACAAGGTGTCGCTGAACGCCCGCTGCGCACCGATGACATCGTTGTTCAGCCGACTGACGAGGGCGCCCGTCCTGGTGCGCGTGAAAAACGCAATCGGCATACGTTGCACGTGATCGAACACCGCGGTGCGCAGATCCAGAATCAAAGCCTCGCCGATGTTCGACGACAGCCACCGATTGAGAAGCCCGAAGGCGGCGTCGACGACGGCGATCAATGCGATGAGGAGGGCGAGCCGCAGCACGGTACCGAACGGATCACCGTCGACGATCGCATTGACCACGCGCCCCGCCAGCACCGGCGTCGCCACCGCCAGAGCTGCGAGCACCACACTCAGCACCAGGAAGGCGAGCAGCTTGCGTCGATGCGGGCGGGCGAACTCCAGAATCCTTCGCGCGGTGTCGGCCGAGAACGACGTCTGCTGGGACGACGCATGCATCGTCCGGTACATCTGGTTCCAGGCCGTGACTTCCATACTCATGACACGACCGTAGAACCTCGAGCTCGGTCGAGGTCAAGCGGCGGCATCGACCACTGCTTCCATGGAGTTGAGCTATGTCGACTCAACTCAGTTCCCGTCAGCGGTGTTCCCCTCCGGCCCGATGTTCTCCAGGGGCGGACAAGTTACCGACGACAACAGTTCCGTCGAGCTTGTCGCAGTGCACGACCGCGGCTCTGAATCCGGCAGCCTCGACGATGCGAGCCGTGCCCTCCGCCTGCGCGACGCTGGTCTCGATCAGCAGCTGACCGCCGGGAGCGAGCCACGGACCGGCCCCGGTCACGATCCGACGCTGGACGTCGAGGCCGTCGGCTCCCCCATCGAGCGCCGAACGCGGCTCGTGGTCTCTGGCCTCGGACGGCATCGACCCGATGGCGCTCGTCGGCACATACGGCGCGTTGGCGACGAGGACGTCGACGCCTCCGCGCAGTGCGTCCGGGAGGGGTTCGTACAGGTCGCCCTGGTACACGTGGCCGCCGACCGGTTCGACATTTCGGCGTGCGCAACGCACAGCCGCGGGCTCGATGTCGACGGCGTGCAGCGAGAGGCCTGTGACCGCGTGGGCAAGGGCGACGCCGACAGCGCCCGACCCGCAACACACGTCGAGCACGGTGTGGGGCATCAACGGCGCCGCCTGCTCGACCAGCAATCGAGTGCGTCGCCGAGGGACGAACACTCCGGGCTCGACAGCTATCCGCAGCCCACCGAAGTCGGCCCAACCCAGCAGGTGTTCGAGCGGAATGCCCTCGACGCGACGCGCAATTGCCCGCTCGATCAGCGAACCGTCGAACTTCTCCATCAGCAAGCGGGCCTCGTCCTCGGCGTATACACATCCCGCGGAGCGAAGATCGAGAACCACACTGTCGAAGGAAAGCGGAGTTTTGGCGGTGACTGGGGTTTTGAAGCTGACTGTAGTTCTGGCGGTGACGGTTTGTTGTCGGGTCACGGTGACCTTTCGGGACGCGGGGGCGCTCCTACTCGGCCCGGCGGAGCACCCGGGTGGCACGTACGTTCATGTCGGGCGCCACCTCCTCATCTCCAACGGACAACCGACTGTAACTCACACTGTGGCAACTCACACTGCGGCAACTCACACTGCGGCAACTCACACCGCGGCAAAGAGCCGGCCGTTCAGCGATCCGAGTACGGTCCGGGTTGCGACGACGACCCAAGCGGTCAGAAGGAGTCCGTACAGGGCGATGGCCATCACGTGAGCGGCGCCACCGGCAGGCGTCGCACCCAACGAGGTCCAGAGGGCGGTGGCTCCGGTGACGCAGGTGCCGATGGGGAAGGTGAAACTCCACCACGTCAGCGAGAACGTCAACCCGTTGCGGGCAGCGCGCGTCGTGGCCGCCACCGCGACGGCGAACACCACCGCGCCCACCACGGCGACGACGAGCCCGTACCCGACGCCGAACGCGTGCAGCCCACGAGCGATGGTTGCCTGGTCGCCGGTGAACACGATCGACGCGTCGGCGCCGAGAAGATTGGCTGCGGTGATGGACTGCCCCACCAGACCCAGCGCGATCCACACGGTCGGTACCGACTGCAGCGGCGGGCCGTACCCACGAAACAGCCGGGCGTAGATCATCGTCATCGCAGCAGAACCGAGCACGAGGGTGATGACGAACAGCCCGTAACAGGCGAGGAGAAACCCCTCGCGCAGAACACCTTCGGGCACGTATGGCAACAGCATCGCACCCGTCGACGCCGAAACCATGGGCGGGACGACGGGCATCAGCCACGCCGGTAACGGTTGCAGCTGAGACGCTTTCGAGGCTTTCATCATCCGATACGGAATCCAGCAACACGTCACCGCACCCATCACCGTCCCGACCGTCCACAACGACGCGCTGATCCACACCGCGAGTGATTCGCCGATCAGATCCTCGCCGAGGAGCAGTGTGCCGGCGCCGACCGTCAGCACAGCCATCGGAACAGCGCCGTAGAACAAGGCCATCACCGGATGCCGGGCGTACTCGCGCGCCGTATCGGTGTGCCGAACCCAGTGGATGACGAATGCCACCGAAAGCGCCACCAACGCGACCGATGCCAGTAACCACACCGCCGTCGCGAGCACATGGAGACCCGCGATATGGACGGGAAGCGTCGCCGACGCGTTGGCGACGATGCCGGTGCCCATGATGGACGCGTACCAATTTGGCGTCAGGTGTTCGACGATGCTCCGGGGGCGCTTTGCGTCGGGGGCGGCGACGAAGGTGCCGGGGGTTGCGGCGGGGGTTGCGGTGGGGGTCGCGTCGGGGGTTGCGAGCGATACTGCGGTCATGCTGTCCAGCGTCGCTTCTGCGTCCGTTCGTCGGAAGTGGCCTTGCGGTTGTGTGGCCACAAGCCTCGTTTGTGGGTAACCGGTTTGACCGAGGGAGGGATGTACGACCACAGTCGACGGGTGAAGAACCTGCTCGCCGACTGCTCCCAGTGTTTCGGTCTGTGCTGCGTGGCATTGCCGTTCGCGAGGTCTTCCGATTTCGCAGCCGACAAGGCAGGCGGCGATCCTTGTAACAACCTGCAGAACGACTATCGGTGCGGCATTCATTCCGCGCTGCGCGACAAGGGCTTTCGAGGATGCACGGTGTACGACTGCTTCGGGGCGGGGCAGAAGGTCTCCCAGGACACCTACGACGGCCGCAGTTGGCTGCAGAACCGTGAGACCGCCCGCGAGATGTTCGACGTGTTCCCCGTGATGCGCCAATTGCACGAACTGCTCTGGTACCTGACCGAAGCTGTCGACGCGTCGGCTACCCGGCGCATTCACGGCGCGCTCCGTCAGTCGCTGAACGAGACACGAGCTCTCACCGACCACACCCCGGCGCAGCTGCTGGAGCTGGACATCGATGCGCATCGCGCGCGAACGAACACACTGCTCCTGGAGGCAAGCGACCTCGTTCGCGCACAGGCTCCGGGCAAGAAGAAGAACCACCGCGGTGCCGATCTGGTCGGCAAGAAGTTGGGGGGCGCAGACCTGCGAGGTGCCAGCTTCAGAGGGGCGTACCTCATCGCAGCGGACCTCCGGCGCGCCGACATGCGCTGGGCCGACATGATCGGCGCAGATCTTCGGGACGCCGATCTTCGTGGAGCTGATATGCGAAACAGTCTGTATCTGACCCAGTTTCAAATCAATGCTGCCCGCGGCGATGCCGCCACGCGCATTCCTGAATCCCTGACCAGACCGCCACACTGGGGCTGAAGCACCTCGGCGTAATGCTTGTATTCGAACGTTTGTTCGAGTACGGTCGAGTCATGGCGCAGCCGGGGGGCTCTTTCCAAATTCGATCCGACGCAGACACCGCTGCGTCGGAGTCCCTGGCGCGTCTATCAGACGGCCGCCGCGCCGACAACATCGCGGCGGCGTGCGTGGTACGCGAACTACACCACTTGTTCGAGATCCGCCTGGGTGAGGAGATGGACATTCATCTCCTCGGTGCCGACCGAGGCGACGATGAACCGGATGTGTCGCGGGCACGGCGGGCGACAGAATGCGAGGCGGCGGTAGCGTTGTCGGTTTCCCGGACGGTTTCCCGCGAGATGATCACCGTCGCCAATCAACTCGCATGGCGCCTGCCCGCTGTGGATGCCGCGTTCGCCGCGGGCGACCTCGACTATTCGCGTGTGCGCGCTATCGGACTCACGCTGCGCCGGGCTTCGGATGGCACGGTAAGTGCCCTGGAGGCGGAGGTGCTGGCTGTAGCACTCAGATGCAACCTTCGATCGCTGCGCGAGAACATTTGGAAACTCTGGATTGCACACAACCCGGACGAGGCTGCCGCGGCGCAGAAGGCAGCGGTGTCCGAAGAACGCTGTGCGGACATCCGGCGAGGGGACGACGGAATCGCAACCCTCGTGGCGAAGATGTCGATTCTCGAAGGTGCCGAATGTAACTCACTCCTCGACGAATACAGCGAGACGGTCTGCACTCGTGACCCACGGACGAAGAAACAGCTCCGCGGACACGCGTTGCTTGCACTGTTTCACCGCGAGGATTCGTTGACCTGCCTCTGTAATCGAGACGACTGCCCCTTCGCCGGCGCCGGCGCAGCGAAACGACCGCGTCGTGGCGCTCTCCTGAATGTTCACGTCGACCTCGAGACCCTCCTCGGTCTGACCGGTAGCCCCGCAACCTTGGCCGACGGCACCATCCTCGACCCCGAAACAGCACGGCTGCTCGCTACCGACGCCCGATGGCAGATGTTCCTCACCGAAATGGTCGATGCTGCCCGCAGCCACCAGGGTATCGACGAAAGCCAGGATAGTGAGGACGCGACGGGAAGTCGGGACGGCGAACACAGCGCGGACAGTGGCGACTATGCGGACGACTCCGGCGACGGCGACCGTGGCGGGAGCGCGGAAGACGGTAATACCAAAAACGGTGCGGGCAATTCGACCGGCGCGGACAGTGGAAATGACGTGGACGGCAAATTGGATCCGCTTTCCGAGTCCACTGCAGGAGAAACAAAAGGCACCCGTTTCGTGTCGCGGCGACGTGGTGTGCCGAGCATTCCGCGCGCGCGGCGGATTCTGCGGCGGGGCCGGCAACGCCCGGCGGCGCCACTTCCCGCCGGTGACACGCGATCGCGGAACTCCGACCAGCCGACGTGGTCGCTGACGAACGGTGCAGAAGCAGCGCTGTCGAAAGCAATCAGCGAATTTCTACAGGCCGCGGCGGCCAATCCGGCTCTGGGCGAGGGTCTACATCCGGACGGGCACGGAGGCCACTCGGTGCCACCCAAGGGAGCGTTGACGTACCGTCCGAGTGCCGAGCTCGTCGCGTTGGTCCGAGCGACCTACTGCACCTGCACCTTTCCCGGGTGCAGTGCCCCCGCGGCGAGCTGCGATATCGACCATATCGTTCCGTTCGACCATGACGACCCGCAACGAGGCGGGTGGACCATCCGCGACAATCTTCATCCGCTGTGCAGCTACCATCACCAAGCAAAGACGCTCCGGCTATGGGCGTGCGCGAAACTCGACGGGGACGGAATCTACTGGCGGTCGGCAGCAGGTCTGCATCGAATCACGCCACCCACGTTCGGGACTGTCATAGTGCCGGAGGAGTTCGTGCACAGCCGCGTTCACCGACCTGGTCGATCGCCGGACAACCTTGAAAAGCCAGGTGCTGCAGTGAAAGCCGGTGCTGCA
>NZ_JBAWFH010000273.1:0-10905 GCF_049591685.1 Rhodococcus sp. (in: high G+C Gram-positive bacteria)
TGGCAACTACTCATGGGCCACGACGGACACCCCTACGCCATCCCACCCACCGAGACAGACCCACAACAAAAACCCATACCCAGCTACCACCGCCGCCGAAAACGCAGCGCCTGAACAAGATTGGAGCCGGGAGGGACCAACGTGCTTCCGCCCGGCGGGTTGCACGATACGGATTGTCACCGGGCTCGGTCTGGATGCTTTCCATGCCGCGTCGCTAGCTGTTCGCCCTTGCCGAACCGGGAGCCCATCGAACTTGCGGCCGGGACTGTCAGGAAAACGGTTGATCCGATCTTGGTTCGACACTCCGAGCTGAGCTTGGCGGCAAGGATCGACGATGACCGAGCACTGGAGCCCATGGCGGACGAGGTGGATCTTCAAGCAGTTGGCCGAGCAGCTCCTGGCTCAAGCCAAGGAGCAGGGCATGGAGTTGATGGGCCCGAACGGGCTGCTCAATCAGCTCACGAAAAACGTCCTCGAAACCGCACTGGATGCGGAGATGACCGAGCACCTCGGTTACGAGAGACACGACGCTGTCGGCCGCGGCAGCGGCAATTCTCGGAACGGCACCCGTTCGAAGACGGTGCTCACTGAGATCGGGCCGGTGGAGATCGACGTGCCGCGCGACATCGACTCCTCGTTCGCGCCGCAGATTGTCAAAAAACGTCAACGCCGTTTGACGGGCATCGACGAGATCGTATTGCCGCTCACCGCAAAGGGATTGACGACCGGTGAAGTGTCCGCGCACTTCCAGGACATATACGGTGCGACGGTCTCGAAGGACACGATCTCCCGCATCGCCGACAAAGTTCTCGGGGAGATGACCAAGTGGCAGAACCGGCCACTGGAACGGGTGTACCCGGTGATGTTCATCGACGCGGTGCACGTCAAGGTCCGTGATGGGCAGGCCCGCGATTAGGCCGATGTATGTCGCGATCGGTGTCACCGTCAACGGTGAGCGCGACATCTTGGGGATCTGGGCCGGCGACGGTGAGGGCGCGAAGTTCTGGCTTTCGGTGCTCACCGAGATCAAGAACCGAGACGTTGCCGATGTCTGCATCGTGGTGTGCGACGGACTGAAGGGATTGCCGGATGCGATCAACACGGTCTGGGAGTTGGCGGTGGTGCAGACCTGCATTATCCATTTAACACGCAACACCTTTCGCTGATCTCAGCGTCATGGGTCATATAGGCTCGATTTTCAGGGGGCTGCGCGGGTGCTGCCCGGGATACCTGGGGGCGGGTAAGTGGATTCTCGATGGGTTGACGAGTTGCAGCGCAATCTTGGTGGAGTTGTCGGGCGGTTCGACCTCGCACGGTCCTGCCTGCAGTTCGCTGTGAGGGTGTCTCCGACCCTGGACGTGTACGGGCCGTTCGACAGCACTGGAAGTAAGGCTATTGCCGGCCTCGCGGGTGACCTGTCGAGCGAGATTGTCCCGCTCGATGTGGTCGAACAGCTCCTCGCCGTCGTGCTGCATTCAGACCAGCCAGGCCTTGCTGCCTGGTTGGTAGCTCGCACCGTGTCCGTCGCATGCGGCGCGGATTTCTCCGGTTCTGCGAGTTCACTACCCGATGAGTACGTCGTGGAGCACCTGAGCCCCGTCATCGAACCCCGCGGTGGTCTCGCGGCGTTGTACGGAAGCCTCCACGGCCTGTCGTCGAGCGCGGGGGAGGAGCGTGACCGTGCCAATCCAGCACGCGTTCCGGGACTGACTTTGTGGGTTGAGGGATCGGACACCAGCGCGGTCAAGGTGACCATCGACCGGCGATGCGGGAGGAGATTCGACGCCTGCGTATCTGACAGCGGGCTCGGTGTCGCGCTCATCCAACCCAACCGTCACCTGAGCGAGTTGACGATCGACGACTTACCCACCGACGGCGATCTGTCCCCGCAGTTCTACGGCGTGCACCCTGTAGATCGCTCCGCCCAGTCGCAGGCGGTCGACCGGGCTCTGGCACTGGCCGATGGGACGCAGCTGGCGTCGATCGCCATGGTGGCCGAGTTGGCCACTGTCGAAGAAGATGCAGCCGACTTGTCGAACCTCTCCTTCGAAAACCTGAAAATAGTTGTATCCGGTAGCTATCACCACCTCGACGAGAATGGGACGCGGAGAAACTCGATCCTGACGCACTTCGTCGGTGAGCCGAGTTTGATTCGAAGACACAGCAAGACAGGTGTTTTCAAGGTGAAAGTGACCAGAGAAGTACGCGAAGGCTTCGGATTCGACGGCGAGCAACACGAATGGATGGACGGCCGGCAGCTCAGTGAGAAGGTCGAGCCCTCGTTCGAAGTAAGAGTATTCCTGGGTGAGAAGATCTCGTGTGTCGTGTTGATCTGCGCTGACTTCCTGGACCGCTCGGTCAAGGCCGTGCTGGACAAACTGCGGCCCACGGTCGTACTGGTGAGCAGCATGACCCCGAAAGTGGGCGTCTTCGTCAATCAGGCCCAGGGGCTCGTCGGATCAAGTCAGAGCACGACAATCCTGATCAACAACCCGGGGGACTTCTGTGCAACAGGTGCACTGTGTGTCCTGCCGGTCGCTCAGCGTGAGAGACAGGTAGTCGAAGGCCCGGTGGGCAGCGCATCAGGAGTCGCTGTGGTGAACACACGCCACCGGAGCATGAGGGTGCTCACCGAAGCCCCCATCGACGAGGTCACGCGCGGCGTGACATCCCGGGTGGCACCGTAGGTACTTGACCGGTACTGTACCACTTATGTCCAACTCAACAATTGCTGGTCGACCGTCGGCTTATGACCTGCTGCTTACGTCTGCACCGGAACTCGTCAAAGGCGAGCCGACAGACAGAAGCATGTCGCTTCTGGGTCAGGCTGTAGCCGATGTGCTCACGTCCGAACCAACGGACGAGCAATTGCAAGAATTGGTCGAGACGTTTGAAACCGTGCGATCGGCGATCGACGTGAAGGACGACGGCTGGAGGTCCTCGGTCGTGGCATTTCTCGGGCTACTGCGCCAGCACTTGCACAACCGCCGGGCAAAAGTGGACGTACTGGACTCTGCGAGTACCAGCCTTCGAGACAAGATATTGACGGCACTAGAGGCCGGAGTCGACAGCCCCACGGCAATCGCCTCGTTCGTGGACTCGCCGCCCACTGTTGTCTCACGTGTACTCCGCAAACTGGTTGCCGAGGGGTCCGTCATGCGGGCGGAACCTGGTCTGTCGGAGGACAGGCGCGTACGTAAGTTCGCGTTGGTTCCGCGTCGAGCGCCTGTTGGAATGGACGACTGGGAGAGTCCGAACGAGCCTGACCTGAGCGTTGTTTCGCCCGCTGTTTTGATCCCGTTTGCGGAACGTCAAATACAGCTCAACCCGATGTATGCGATCGAACTCGTGCCCGATTTGGTGAGCGTCGGTCGGCTTGCAACCAACACCTCGTTCGATCGAGTGTCCGCCCTCGCGGCTGCCTGCGTGATCACTCGCGCAACGGCGGGTGCCGATGGCCTTGCCGCCGACCTGGCCGAAATGATGCAAGAGATCGCCGCGGCGTCTTCGAGCGACCTGTTGCTCGCGTGGGCTGCGTACGAGCGGGCTAGATCCGGAATCTTCCCCGCTGGGCAGGACGACACAGAAGGACGGCTCTCCGAGCTGAACAGAGCAGAAAGCTATCTCGCGTCACAGACGGGAAAGTTGGCCGACCTTCGGCGAGGATGGATCGAGTACACGCGCGGATTGATCGTCGGCACCAGCCATTCCCAGGATGCTAAGTATCACGGCGACCTGGCAGCTAAGTATTTCGAAAGGGCAGACTCCGACTACGGGCGTTGCGCGAGTTTGATTCTGGTCGCACGTTCGCTGCACCACCAGTCGGACGGTATCGATGGAACAGAGAGTGCCGAACAGGCTTACGAAATCGCGCAAGAACGCGATTATGTGCGACTCCTCGCGGAAAGCTCGTTGTGGCTGGGTGAAGCGCTGATCGATGCAGATCGTGAGCGGGCGAAGCGTCTCTTCCGCCGTTCGTCGTACAACTTCGCGCTGTGCGGTGCTCGCTCATGGCGCGCAATAGCCGAATGTTCGTTGGAGATGGCGGTGAATATGCGAGAGAGAGGATTCAGCGATACCTCTGCGATGTCCGCATTGCTGGAAAAGCTGACAGAACTCCGCGACCAGGTCATCCAGCCCGTTCGAGGGGTCGAGGACGGGATTGCGTCGTCGTGGGCGAACGCGTGCATCAGTAGACGGATCGGGGTTGTAGCCAGGTATGTCCCGGGTGGGCAAACCACCGCAATCCAATATCTCACCGACTCGGCCACCATCTATTCAGACCGCAAAGACGGGCGTGGCCTGGCGCTCGCGCTAGCCGGGTTGAGCGCAGCGCTGGACGGCCGTTCCGCACTGAGCGCAAGCAAGGATCGGTTCGATGACCACCGCGACTGGCGGGGGCTCACGATCGATCCGACACTTGTCGACTACAAGGCACTCGACGAGGACGTGCACCAAGCCGAGCACCGCCCCACTGCGGAACTGAAAGCGGTGTGACGGTGCGAAGGCGCGCCCACATCGCTTGAATGTCACATCCCTACGACCCAATAGCCGGCGTGGTCCATTCAAGCGGGCCGGGCGCGCCCACACAGTTCGCGGAGTCAGGCCGCGGTCGTGACTAGCCCAAGTTCGTGACTAGCCCAAGTTCGTGACTAGCACTGCGGCACGTCGACGGTGATGGTCGGGTCATCCACCAACGGCTGCACCGGGACGACGGCCTCGCCGGGGAGGGCGGGCTCCTCGAGCTCCCACGTGACCGTCGACGACTCACCCGGCGGGATCGTCAGATACGCCGCCTGCACCGGATGGCCCAACTCCATACCGCCCTGAACCGAGAAGGCGTTCACGCCGTCGACCATCATCGACTTGATCTTCGCGCCCTGCGTCCCATACAGATACACGATCGACTCGTTCGTCCCATAGGGAACACCCGGCTGGAACGTGCTCGCCACATACGGTGTCAGACCGTCAGGATTCACATTGTTGGTGAGCGTCGCCGTCACCGTCGAATTACGCAAACCCCCGCTGCACGACTGCGCCGTGTACGAAATGTCGCGCGCCAAGTAATAGTCGAGCTTGTTGCCGCCGGCATTGTTGACGATGACGTTGGCATACGGACCCGGCTCGACGGGCAGTGTATGACCGATCTTGGTGCCCGCCAACACCTCCTGCTCTGCGGGATCGGCGCTCCACACCGAGATGCGTCCCTCGCTGCCGGCGCGACCCACCGCATCCAGCAACTGCCGAGTCGGGGCGACACCCGTCGTCATCTTCGACACCACCGCGGCGGCGATCTCCTGCAGGTACGCCTTCCGAGCGATCTGGTCGTCGCCGAAACGCGCGTACGCCGTGGACAACGTCACCTCGACGACATTGTCGCCGGAGACGACCTCACCGTCGGCGAGCGTGATTGGTCCCGTCGCGTCCAGGATGTAGCTCAGCGCAACAGGATCGGTAGCGATCGCACCGTTCAACTGCTCGCCGGTCTGCTCCTGCCACATCGACGACCAGATTTGCCCGGCGTACGGAAAGTGCGGGCTGGCATTGGAATTGCGGAAGTCGGTGGTCGTGTTGCGGGGACCCCACAGCCGCGCGTACTCCGGCCCGAGGTCGATCGGCTGCTCCGCGAACTCCAACTCGTTGTTGCTGCCGAGGGTGTCGACCCGGGCTGTGCCGTCGTCGGCGCGAATGATGCCGTAACCGCCGAGCAGCCCACCGGTGCCGCGTGCCTCGGCATTCGTCTGGAACGCCAGGAAGTACGACCGCGGCCCGTTGGCGCCCATCATCGTCGGGACGATCTTGCTCGCGATGTGCGTATTGGTGAGAAGCCCCGCCAGATCGTGCGTCTGGTTCTCGAGCTGCACGCGGGCGTCCTGAACGACTCCGAGGAACGCGGGGTCCTCGATGGCCTGCGCCCGCGCGTACAGGTCTTCCGCCGCGGCGGAGGTCTCGGCGAGAACAGGTTCCGCGTCGATCAGCGCCTGCAGGTTCACCCGGCCGCCGCCCTCGACGATGCTGTTGGGGGAGATGGACGCACTCGCAGCGGACGCGGGCTCGAGGACGTCGGAGGCGAGACCCTGAACCACGTCGGCGATTTCGGAGACCGTCGCGAGCGGGCTACCCAGAACCGGGATCGCGCCGACGATGGTGAACGGCAGCGACGACGCCGCGTCCTGCGCTTTCGTAGCGGACTCCGTGGCATCTGCCGCCGCGGCTTGGGCCCCGGGGACATCACCGTCGAGGAGCTCATCCTTCGCCTGATTGGCGGCGTCGCGCGTCGTCTCGAGATTGGACTTCGCCGTGAAAGCCTCGTAGGCCAGCCAGGCCACGAACGCGACCAGAAGCAGCAGCACGACGCCGACGATCAGCAGCACCGGGCGCTTCTTGCTGCGACGAGTCGACGAGGTGGTGTCGGTGTGGGTCATGTCGCTCTGGACTCCTGGTGCTCAACACGTGCGTACGGACTTCGAAGTGAGAAGCAAAAGAACGATCTCGCTCGTGGGAAGAGTAGTAGGTCGCCGTGAAGAAAGCTCAGACGAGCCTCGGTTAGTTCGATTGAATGACAAGAGTTCCAACCACAAGTCGTCCAATCGCCGGTACTTCGAGGCGTGGCCGTAATGTCGACGTGATAGTGCATGTAGTCGATGTCCGCCGGTATGGGAGCCAGGGACAGTTTTGACGTCGGGTGAGCGGAGGGAGCGCCGTTGAAGCAAGAGTGCGGGGAAACGCCGGGCTGCAACGGGCCCGGCGCGGAGCAAGGGCACGGCGAGGGAACGAACCCGGTACGGCTGTATCCGTGGAACTCCGCGGCGAAGGTTGTGTTCGATCGAACCGTCGCCGCTGGCCTGCTAGTGGTGCTGGCGCCCGTCATGCTGGGCTGCGCCGCGATTGTGGCGCTGACAGGACCTCCGGGCCGCGTGGTCGAGGCGTCGCCGCGCGTCGGTAAGAACGGCGACGTGTTCGACTTGCATAATTTCCGCGTTCCTGCATCTCAGGGCATCGGCCGACTGATCAAGACCTTCGGCCTCGAGCATCTTCCCGAGCTGTTCGACGTGTTCCGTGGTGACATGAGCCTCGTCGGTCCCCGGCCGCAACCGGTGACCGAGAGGGGCGTAGACCGGCCGGTTCTTCGACCCGGGATGACGGGTTTGTGGGTGCTTGCGCCCACCACCGAGTTGACGCCCGAGAGTGCAGGAGAGCTGGAACGGACGTATATCGCATCGTGGTCACTGTTGTTCGATCTGCGCGTTCTGACGCGCACGGTAGCCATGGTTCGGTACCGCCCCTGAAGAAACAGAATCGGTCGGGCACCGCGCCTGAAACATTCGTTCCGACTTTTTCCTCGAATTCTGTCGATATTGCGTCGAGATAAGCGATGTGACAACTGTGAAATGATCGATGTACTTCGCGACAAGTGGAGCAATGATCCCTGGTCCCGTAGTTTGACCAGAGGGCTCTGTAGACCAACGGTGCGCTGCGACAATTACACGTGAGGACCATGCGTGGGAGGACCATGCCGTCGGCAGTGACAGGTTGAGGAGGGGTAGCGGGTGTCGTCGATCGAACAAGTTGGCCGCTTTCCGCTGTCTCCTGCCCAGCTCAACATCTACGTCGCGCAGAAGCTCGCGCCGCAGGTTCCGTTCACCATCGCCCAATACGTCGAGATCCGCGGAAACATCGATCCGGCAATATTGATTCGCGCCACCGATATCGCGTGCCGTGAGCTCGAGTCACCGGCCGTCCGGCTCGGCGAAGAAGGCGGCCACCCCTACCAGTGGTACGACGACAACGTCCCCTACGCGATGATCTACCGCGACCTGCGCTCCTACGAAGACCCCGTCGCCTACGCGCACCAGTACATGGACGAGCAGTACAGAAAGCCCGTCGACCTGGTCCGCGACCAGCTGATCGCGTCGGAGATCATCCAGGTCGGCGAAGAGCACTTCTACTGGTACAGCCGCGCGCATCACGTCGTCATGGACGGACTCGGCGCCATCTCCGTCCAGGAACGCACCGCTGCCGTCTACACCGCCATCGTGACGGGTACCGAAATTCCGAAGACCCGCGCGGTCGGCGTCCGAGACATCTATGACTACGAGGCCGCCTACGCCGGTTCGTCCCGGTACGAGACGGACCGCCAGTACTGGCTCGGACGGCTCGACGGGCACGCCGACGCCCCACGGCTCGCGCGGTCGGCGTCGGTCCCCAGCGGCGTCACCGTCAGCGTGGGCGAGGTGCTCGACACCGAACTCGCCGACGCAATGGCCGAAGTCGCGCGCCGCTACAACTCCTCCGACGTCCCCGTCGTTCTCGCGGCGTTCTCGCTGTACCTCGCGAGGATGACCGACACCGAGGACGTCATGCTCAGCCTCCCGGTGTCGGGCCGGGCCACCACCAAGCTCCGCGACTCGTCCGGGATGATGTCCAACGTCGTTCCGCTCCGCATCGGCGTCGAAGCGGACGTCACCGTAGAGGAGCTGCTGCGACGGATCCAGGTGGAGCTCACCGGGGCGCTACGACACCAGCGGTTCCGCGTCGAGGACATGCAGCGTGCCGCGGGGAGCAGTGTGGGCGGCGCCGGAGGCCGCGGTGTGTTCGGACCGACGGTCAATATCATGATGTACGACAGCACTATTCGGCTCGGCGACGTCATCGGCGAGTACCGCGTGCTCTCCAGCGGCCCGATCGACGACATGATGGTCAACGTGTACCCCGGCGTCGCCGGTTCGAGCACCCGCGTCGACTTCCTCGGTAACCCCGCCGTCTACACGACCGACGAGCTCGCCGCGCACCACGAACGCTTCCTCGACCTGCTCCGTACGCTGGTCAACTCACCGGACGGGTTGCCGGTATCGGAGCTCGACATGCGCGGCTCTGACGACACTTCTGTACAGGTACATGCCGCCCCCACGGTATCGCCCGCGCCGATGGCTACTCTTGCCGAGCCCGATTCCGGTGTCGAACACGTTGCGGCACAGCTCGTTGCTCGAGGCGCAGCTCCTGAAGTACGAATTGCCCTGGGCCTGAGGCGGTCCCAGGAGTCGGTGCTCGCGATGTGGGCCGTGACAGCTTCCGGTGCATCCTTCGTGCCGATCGACCCCGACGAGCCCACCGACCGGCTCGCGTCCATCCTCGGCGACGCGGGGGTCCTCTTCGGCGTCACGACGAGAGCTCTGCTGGGGGCACTCCCGGGCGATTGGGTGGCGATCGAGGATCTGCTCGACGCGCCGTCGGTCGCCGCAGCGCCTGTGGATGTGCACGTGGACAACGAGGCCTACGTCATCCACACCTCAGGGTCGACCGGAAAACCCAAGGCCGTCAGTGTGACTCACCGCGGATTGGCGCAGCTGGCGGCCAACGTGGTCGACCGGTACTCGATCACCGCCGACTCACGCGTACTGCACCTCGCGTCCCCGGTGTTCGACGCTTCCCTCCAGGAGATCCTCGGCGCGTCGGCTGCGGGAGCTGCGTTGGTCATCGCTCCCGCCGATGTCTACGCCGGCCCGTTGCTAGCGGACCTCCTTGTGAAGGAACGCATTACCCACCTCATCACCTCGCCGACGGTGCTCGCGACGCTCGAGCCCGAAAACCTGCGGGGCGTCGAGGTATTCGACGTCGGCGGTGAGGACTGCCCGCCCGCGCTGCGTGACCGGTTCTTCTCGCACGGCACCATGCTCAACGCCTACGGCCCCACCGAGGCGACCGTCTTGGCCACCCTGTCGGAGCCGATGGCGGAAGGCGGACGCATCACCATCGGTGCGCCGCTGCCGGGTGTCCATGCGCTGGTGCTCGACTCCCGCCTGCGGCACGCGCCCAAGGGCGGCGTGGGCGAGCTGTATCTCGGCGGCGATGGGATCGCCCGCGGATATGCCGGCCAATTCGGCCTGACGGCAGCATGTTTCGTTGCAGCCTCAGGCGGTGGGCGGCTGTACCGCACCGGTGACATCGTGCGACGGTCGGTCGACGGCGCTTCGTTGGAATACCTCGGGCGCAGCGACCAGCAGGTTCAGCTACGCGGACGCCGTCTCGAGCCGGGCGAAATCGAGGCGGTGGCCCTCGCGTTTCCCGGCGTCACCGCCGCGGTGGTCACCGCGGGTGACGACGCCCTCCGGCTGTACGTCACCGGCGGCGCCGACGGTCTCGACAGCCACCTACGCGCGCACCTGCCCGGATGGATGGTGCCTGCGCACGTGATCGAACTCGACGCGATGCCGACGACCGCTGGTGGCAAGGTGGACAGGCGAGCGCTGCCGAGCCCCCGTTCGAGTGCGCCATCGGATTATGTTGCACCGCAAACCGATACGGAACGTCTCGTCGCCGGTGTGTTCGCGGATGTCCTCGGAGCCGACATCGTCGGCCGTGAGCATACGTTCTTCGAGCTGGGCGGCGATTCACTGAGCGCGACCCGGGTGATCGCGCGCCTCGGGTCGGGGATCTCGCTGCCGGTGCTGTTCGACACCCCATCCGTCGCGGCGGTCGCGGCGGCTCTCGACGCGTCGGCGGCGCAGCCCGCATCGGTGAATCTTCTCGATGCCGTTCTGCCCGAGCGTATCCCGCTGTCGTACGCCCAGCAGCGGATGTGGTTCCTCAACCAGTTCGACCCGGGATCCCCCGCGTACAACATGCCCGTCGCGGTCAGGCTCGGCGGAAACACGAGGGGTGCTGGGGGCGCCGACCCGTCGCTCGTCATCACGGCCCTGCGCGACGTCGTCGAGCGGCACGAATCGCTACGCACCTACTTCCCCGACGACGGTGATGGCCCCCGCCAGGTGGTGCGCCCGACCGCGCAGGTGCTCAACGACATCGAGACCCAGGTGGTGGCCGAGCAGGACCTCGACCAGACGATCGCGCGCCTCGCGGCGACCGGGTTCGACGTCGCCGCGGACGTGCCGGTCCGCGCCGCAC
>NZ_JBAWFH010000274.1:0-1927 GCF_049591685.1 Rhodococcus sp. (in: high G+C Gram-positive bacteria)
TGGCAACTACTCATGGGCCACGACGGACACCCCTACGCCATCCCACCCACCGAGACAGACCCACAACAAAAACCCATACCCAGCTACCACCGCCGCCGAAAACGCAGCGCCTGAACAAGATTGGAGCAGGGAGGGTCGACACCCCTCCCTGCGGCGCGGTAACCGATATACGCGGTGACCAGTCGGCGCGGGCTAGTGATCTGCCCGGGGAGCGATCGGCGCGGTGAGCGATCGGCGCGGCTGCCGAGAACCCGACTTTCGACAGACACACGGTGAGCGATCGGCGCGGCTACCGAGAAGCCCGACTTTCGACAGACACAGGGTGACCGATCGGCACGGCTACCGAGAAGCCCGACTTTCGACAGACACAGGGTGGCCGATCGGCACGGCTACCGATAAGCACGGTTCCGACATGCACGGCGATCGATCGGCGCGGCTAACGATAGGCGCCGTTGCATCGGTGTCGAGAGGTGTTGCGCGCCGCTGTATCACGTCTGAATCCCGGCAGCTACGTCCCACAGAACGTCTGGAAACTCTCGCTGAAGACTTCCGGGGCGGGCGAGGTGTAATCGGCCCACTCCTCTCGGAGGTCGAAAGGATGGGTGACAACATCCAGCAACGACGCGAACGGCTCCAGGTCGCCCTCCGTCGCCGCACGCAACGCTGCGTCGAGGCGGTGGTTGCGCGGAATGTACAGCGGGTTGACCCGATCCATCGCGTCGGCGGTCTCGCGCGAATCACGACCGTGCTGCACTAGCACGCCCCGCCACCGCTCCACCCACGCAGACGTGTGCCGGCGCGGGATCACCACGTCGAGAGCATCCGGGTTGCCCCGCAGCTCTTCTGCCAATCCACGGAAGGTGTTGGTCCAGTCGGCGTGGTTGTCCTTCATCACCGTCAGTAGGTCGTCCACCAACGCCTTGTCCACCGACGCCTTGTCCCCCGACGCCTTGTCCACGGTCTCACCCGGCAACCCGAGCTTCGCCGCCATGCCGGAGGCGAAGTGGCCGTCGTACCGCGTGTCGAAGGTGTCGAGGATCGCCGACACAACGGTGAGGGCGTCGTCGGTCTTCGGAGCGGCCAGATGAAGGAGTGTCTCCGCGAAACGCGCCAGGTTCCACTTCAGGACAGCGGGTTGATTACCGAACGCATAGCGACCGCCGTGGTCGATCGAACTGAACACCGCAGCCGGGTCGAACGCGTCGAGGAACGCGCACGGCCCGTAATCGATGGTCTCCCCCGAGATCGTCGTGTTGTCGGTGTTCATCACCCCGTGCACGAAGCCGGTAAGCATCCACCGCGCCACCAGCGACGCCTGCGCTTCGACAACCGCCTCGAAGAACGCCAGGTACCGGTTTTCGTCACCCTCAACGGGGAGGTTATCGATCTGCGGGTAATGCCGCCGGATCGCATAGTCGGCGAGCGTCTGGAGCACCTCGCCCTGCCGGACCGCGTACTCGAACGTGCCCACCCTGAGGTGGCTCGACGCGATGCGGGCTAGGACGGCGCCCGGCTCCATACCCTGCCGTCGGACACTCTGGCCCGTGGCGACGACGGACAGCGCCCGCGTCGTCGGGATGCCGAGTGCGGCCATCGCCTCGCTCACCAGGTACTCCCGAAGCATCGGGCCGACCACCGCGAATCCGTCGCCGCCGCGGGAGAACGGGGTGCGCCCCGACCCCTTCAGATGCAGGTCGACGCGTCTACCGTCCTTCTCCAATTCGCCGAGCAGCAGGGCGCGGCCGTCACCGAGCGACGGCACGTACCCGCCGAACTGGTGCCCGGCGTACGCCATCGCCACCGGCTTCGCCCCGGCAGGCGGGACCGCTCCGGAGAGCACGCCGATACCGTCCTCGCTGCGCAGCGCGTCCGCGTCGAGCCCGAGCGACGACGCCAGCGCAGCGTTGAGGACGAGTAGCTTGGGGGC
>NZ_JBAWFH010000275.1:0-6708 GCF_049591685.1 Rhodococcus sp. (in: high G+C Gram-positive bacteria)
ACAGCACGCGCAGATTGGGGAGCGTCAAAGGTTTGACCGGGTCACTCATGTGAACAGTGGAAGACCGCTGCGTCGGGGATGTCGAGCTACCGGCGGACGAACCCGACTTCGGCGAGGTCGGCGCCGAACTGCGTTCCGGACGGCCCGAGCTCGGCCACCCAGATCAGCACGTCGGTGAGGCCCGCCGGGGCGTCGACGGGAATATCGGTGGCGCCGAGGCCCAGCACCGCTGATCCCAGCACCCGCGTCGACGCGAGGGTTCCGGCGGCATCCGGTGGTGTTCTGATCTCGACGGTTGTGCCCGCCCGCGGCGCCTCGACTCGTACCGTGCCGATGTCGGTGGGTTCGGTGAACGATACGACGATGCCGATTCCGTTGTCGGTGCGGCCGAAGGGGTCTCGGTAGAGGTCGGTCGACCAGGTGGTGCTGGGGTCGGCGTCGACGACGAGGGCGGCGCGTTCTGCGTTGTCGGGCGCGCGGACTGCCGACCACACCGATGCGCGCGTGGGTACGACCGGGGTACCGACGGGCACGAGCGGGGCACTCGCGGTGGGTAGGTCGGGGACTGCGACAACCTTCTCGACCTCGGCCGAATCTCCGCCGAACGCCTCGGTGGTGACGAACCATCCTGCGGCGCCGAACCCGAGAACGAGTGCCGCGGCCGCGGTCACCGTCGCGGTCGCTGCCCGCGGGGTGCCGATCAGCCGGTTGACGGTCTCCGGCGTCGTGAGCGCGTCGTCCAACTCGGTGATCAACTGATCGACGGTCGTGATCGCGCCCGATCCCGCGCGGTCGGCGACGGTTCCAAGGGGGCCGCCGGGTGCAGGCCTGACGCCGCGGGGCCAGTCGCCGACGAGCAATGTGTACAGAACGGCGCCGAGGCCGGCGATATCGCGTGCCTGCGACGTACCGAATCCGATTGCGGGGAACGCGAGGACGGGCACACCGTCGTCGGTGATACGCACCCTGGTCGGATGGTCCAGTGCGACTGTCTGCCCCCGGCGGTGCGCGTCTCGGGTGATCGTCGCCAGGTGTCGAACCGCCCGCGCCGCGGCGGCGGGAGCTGTCGGCGCGGCATCGACGAGGGTGGTGCCCGGGACCGACTCCGTGACGACGAGGACGTATCCGGACCACTCCACGACGTCGAGAATCCGGCATGCCGCCCCGGCGGATTCACAGAACTGGGCGACCGACATTCCCTTGGCGTGAACCATGTCGATTCGAACGATGCTCAGTGAAACGTCGTGGTCGGTGATCAGGTCCGTCGCCGACCACCATTGTGCCCAACCCACGGAACGGTGTTGCTCCCGCAAGCGGTAGCCCCCGGCCACGACGGCCCCGGGTCCCAGAGTGTTCACGTACACCTCCACCTGCGTCGCCGCTGATGGAGAAATTGTGCGCCGCCATATCGGCGCTGTCAGATGGTTGACGAAACTGGACTACGCGATCAGGCCGTTTCGGCTCAGGCTGTCTCGGACGTGTCCCACAGCATGCGGACGGTCGTGCCGTCGGGATCGGAGGTGACGGACGTCGAATCCGCGAGCGCGTGCATCAGGGGAACTCCTCGGCCACGCGTCGCGTCGGGCGCATGGACGGCCCACTGCCCGTGGTCCGACACCGTGACTTCGATCCGACCCGTCGACGGCAGGCAGTGCGCGTGCATGTCCAATGTGCCGGGCCCGTGGTCGGGTGAGTACGCGTGCTCGACTGCGTTTGCCAGAGCCTCGTACGTTGCCAGCACGACATCGTAGACGCGTTCCGGATCGACATCGAGGCCTGTCAGCCATTCACCGAGTGAAACTCTGAGAGCAGATGCTCGCTCCGCCACTGCGGACTCGTCGACGAATCTCAGGTGCATGACGTCCTCGTGGAATTGTCCGGCCCGCGGTCGTGTAACGGCAGCCAAGGCATCGTCTCCACCGAATGCAATTGCCATCATGAAATCGTCATACCCAATCGTTCAGGAATTACCCGTCGCCAGTGCAGCGAGTGCTTCGTCGACGGTGGCGAAGATCCCGAACACCTTGTCGAGACCCACCAGGGTGAGCGGTCGTCCGGTGGACGGACCGTCCGCGACCACGGCGAATCCGGCCGAACTACCCACGCTCTGATGCGTCGACGCCAACAGCGACATCCCGGCCGAGGCGAGAAAACTGACCCGCGAAAGGTCGATCACGATGCCGGAGGGATTCTTTTTCAGCACCAATTCCACCGACTCTGACAGCTGCGGTGCGGTGACCAGATCGAGCTCACCGGACACCGTGACGACGACCACGTCGTCGCGCCAATCCACTGTCACATCGAAGTGCTGAGGGCCGAGCCCTGACTCGTCTGGCGTCACGGGGGTAAACATACCCGACTGGCTGGGGCAGGCGTTTCGTGATCCGTGTCGGCCGACCTGCCACCCCAGCCGCGGCCCGATAGTGTCGACGCCGTGACGCCTCCCCGACTGTCCGAGAGCGCGACGGTTGCGCTCGGCGGGGCCATCGGCGCGGTGACTCGCTTCGAGATCTGGCAGTGGCGGGACACTCCTCGCTGGCTGCTGATCAACACGTTCGGCATCAATGTCGTCGGCTGCCTGCTGCTGGGTGCGGCGCTGGGTTATCTGTCGGGTCGGCCGGCGCCGCTGCTCCGCGCGGGGGTGATGGGGCTGGCGTGCGGTTTCACGACGTTCGGCTTCTACGCGCTGCAGGGAGTCACCCACGCCGGCGCGTGGAATTCGGTGGCCTACATCGTGGTGACGCCGGTGGTCGCGGTCGCTGCGTTGGCCGTCGGCGCTCTGACGACTCGTCCGACGGAACGCGTGCGATGACGCTGATGTTCCTGGTCGCGGTGGGCGGGGCGGCGGCTGCGCTGCTGCACTACCGGCTCACCCGAGCTGTCACCGACCCGAAACGGATACTGCTGCTCACCGTCGGGGCGAGCGCGGTGCTGGGTTTCGTCACTGCTGCGTCGCCGCCGCAGTGGTTCGTCGGGCTCGTGTGCTTCGGCTTCCTCGGCGCGCTCTCCCCGATGACCTCGGTGGCGTTGCTGACGGTGACGCAGGTGCGCGCCGGCCGGTACCGCAGCGGCCTGCTGTTCCTGGCGGCGTCGGTGATCGGTGCCGTCGCCTGCGCGATGTTCGGGTTCTTGCTCTACAGCTCCGGGTTGACGCTCTATCGCAAGTTTTGACAGTCACCCTGGATCGCAGCTTTGGCGAACCCGGCCAACTGGTAGAGGTAGGTGTACTCCCAGTAGACGAGCGAGAAGTTGTACGTCCGCGGCACCGCCCGCATCGTCGCCTCGCCGCCGAAGCACTGGTCGAAGATGTACCTCGCCCGCGGGAGGTGGTAGCGCCAGCTCACGACCATGACGTGATCCCACCCGCGTTCCGCCGCGAGCCGTTCGGTGAAGATCGCCTCGCCTCGCGTCGTGCCTGGCTCGGGCTTCTCGCACAGCACGGTGTAGTCGTCGGTTCGGGTGTCGCAGTACTTCTTCATCACGGGGTCTTGGTCGCCGTACGGGTTGGACAACACCACCGTGTCCGCGACGCCCTGCTCGGCGAGGGACACCCCGTACGCCTCGCGGCCGTCGTGCTCGCCGCCGAGAACGATGATGGCGTCGACGGGTTCGACCGCATCCATGTGTGCACGCGTGAACGTCAAGTAGCCCCCGACGCCCACCGTCGACACCACCAGCACCGGCAGCACCACAGCCAGCAGCAGGAGAAGGTTGCGGCGGATCACCGGTCAAGCGTAGGCAGTCGTTCCCTCCCCCGCCCGCCCGGCGATCAACGTCACCCTCCCTTGCCCGCCGGCCCCCCTTTCCGCATCGATGGCACATTCCAGCCGTCTATCGGCATCGATGTGCCGTCGCATCGGCGCGCGCTCGTACCCCCTTCACGCATCGATGGCCCATTCCAACGCGTGAGGCGTTGCAATGGGCCATCGATGCCGGAAAGAGGCCGGAAAGAGGCGGGAGCAGCTACTGGCTCGGCTGCGGCAGTTCGCAGTCCTTCACTTCGGGGTTGACGCCGGCGTAGTTGAGCGGTCCGGCGACGACGGTTAGAGCGATGGTTCCGACGCTTGCGCAGTTTTCGGGTGCGCTTTCGAAGTAGCCACGTTGGAAGACGGCGAATGCTCCGATGACGAGCCAGACGACGACGATGAGTGTGACGATGCGCATTGTGATCCCCTCCCGTAGCCGAGTCTCGGCTACCGCAGACCGAACGGATACCCCCGTATTGTGCGGGTCAAACTCAGCGAGCGTCGACGGGTTCTTCGGTGAGGGTGTCGAGTGCGCGGCCTTTGGTTTCGGGGGCGGCGAAGGCCATCCAGAGCACTGCGAAGACGACGAAGCCGGTGACGATGGCGAAGGTCAGCGGGAGTCCGAGGATCGGCCACATCACGGATCCGAACAGCAGTGGCGCGAATCCGGTGGCGATGCGGCTGACGGACGATGCGTAGCCGAAACCGGATGCCCGCAGCGACGTGGGGTACAGCTCGGAGACGTAGCAGTACAGCACCGGGATTGTGATCTGGATGACGAATCCGAACACGGCTAGCCAGATCAATGCTCCCGATCCGACGTCGAGCATGACGGCGAACAGTACGAGCGCGGCGCCTGCTGCGGGCCCGGAGATGCCGATGACCCATTTGCGGCCGACGACCTCGACGAGGTACGCCGATACTGCGACGCCGACGATGCCGACGGCGGTCATCAGCGTCGTCCCGGCGAATGCGGCGTAGTCGTCGTAACCCTCGCGGCGAAGGATTGACGGCATCCAGCTGAGCGCTGCGTAGTAGAGGAGAAGGACGGCGACGAACAGCAGCCATGCCGTCGAGGTGATCTTGGGGCTGTAACTCCACAGCGACTTGATCTGCGCGAGCGGTGACGTTTTCAGGGGAACGACGGCGACGATGGAGTACTCCTGGGGCAGCGCGCCGGTGCGGGCGACCATGTCGTCGATGACGATGCGCGCTTCAGCGTCGCGGCCCGCGGTGGCCAGGTAGATCGGCGATTCGGGGATACCTCGTCGTACCCAGAACAGCAGCAACGCGGGCAGGATCATGAACAGCAGCATGATGCGCCAGCGGACGTCGCCGTCGATCGGCACGAGGAGGGTGGCGACGACGCCGCAGATGGTGGCGCCGATCGGCCACCAACCGTCCATGGCGGACAACACTTTTCCTCGTATTCTCCGTGGCGAGAATTCGCTGACGAGGGCGTAGTCGACGGGGATGCAGCCGCCGAGGCCGAACCCGGCGAGGAAGCGCAGCAGCACGAACGTCTCGAAGTTGGGCGAGAACGCTCCGAAGACCGAGAAAAGCGCGAAAATCAGCAGCGTCAGCGCGAAGGCACGTTTGCGGCCGACGCGGTCGGCGATGGTTCCCCACACGACGGCGCCGACGGCCATGCCGATCAGGTTTCCCGTCGCGACGAGGCCGCGTTCGGTTTGCGACAGGTCCCAGTAGGAGCCGAGCAGAGGCGTCAGAAATCCGTTGAGGGCGACGTCCCAGGCGTCGAACATGAACCCGAGCCCACCGATGACGAAGATGCGTCCCTGCACGCCCCATTTCCAGGGAAGTTCCTGCACGATCTGCTCACCGGTTTTCACCGGTGCATCCTCTCACCGATCACCGACGCCGGGTCGTCGAAGCGGGTCAGAGGAGCGGTTTGAGCACTCGGCTGGGCACCCAGTGTGTGACGGTTTCGCACCGGTCTTTCGACGTCAGTTGGTAGGTGACTCTGCCGATCCAGTCTCCGTCGACGGTCATGGACCATTCGGTGAGATCCCCGGGGACGACTGTTCGGACGTCGAAGCCTTCGGCGGTGTAGCGACCGCTGTGGTGCGGTGGGTGCGGGTAGAGGACCGACAGGTCGATCAGCACTTTGACGGCCGGTGTGAGCACCTTGAACGGGCGCGGTGGGTCTCCTCCGCTGCTCGACCCGTTCACCCTCATTGTTCGACCATACGTTCGAACAGCTGCATACTCAATCCGACCTCCATCGCGCGGGCGTACACTGTACGGCGAACCCGAGGAGGCTTCCATGTTCGCACTACCCGCAGTTGACAAGCAGGCCGAACGACTGATCGAACTCGGCGTACACACGCTCGCCGGCCTCACCGAAGAGCAGGTCCGAGAGGTCTCGGCCGACCGCGAACCGGACGCGCTGTTGATTCTCCGCGACGCGAAGCCGTCCGAGCTCGCTCCCCTGCTGGTGCACCGGGGTAAGCCGGGGTTCGTGGTTGCCGACATGGTCGACGTCGATCTGTTCACCCCGATCGAGACGGCACCGCTGCCCGACGCGCCGATGTACTCGGTGCACGCGTTGACGCGGGGTGACGAGATGGAGAACTGGAGTCCCGAGGAGGCGCTCGTCGCCATCGAGGCCGCGGGACGCACTCCGCTGACGCTGACCGAGGGCCTGCACTGGCTGTTGCAGGTCCCCGATGTGCTCGAGCGCGGACACTGCTTCATGACGATCGCGTCGCGGTTGCGCAAGCCGAACGGCACGCTCGACGCCCGCACACCCGCGGTGTGGATCAGCAACGGCACCGGCCGCGACGGGAAGGACAACCGCGACGCCCCGAAGGTGGGGTGGTGCTGGGTGGGCAACCGGCACACCTGGCTGGGCTTCGCCTCAGCTGCGGGCCGCCGGCCGATCGTCGGATCCGTGCACCAGCCGCAGGAAGGGCAGTACCTCACGTAACCATGCGTCCGGTTC
>NZ_JBAWFH010000276.1:0-9597 GCF_049591685.1 Rhodococcus sp. (in: high G+C Gram-positive bacteria)
CCGCGAGCCTGCCGAGCTCGGCGGCGAAAACGAGCCCGACCGCCACGGCCGCGCCGTGGCGCCAGCGGTACCGCTCGCGCCGCTCGATGGCATGCCCCAGAGTGTGCCCGTAGTTCAAAATCTCACGCAGACTGGATTCACGAAGATCCGCGGCGACAACGCGCGCCTTCACTTCGACGGAGCGCCGAATCAATTCCGGCAGAACAGTTCCCGTTGGATCGAGCGCCGCAGCCGGATCGGCTTCGATGAGGTCGAGAATTACGGGGTCGGCGATGAACCCCGTCTTGATGACCTCGGCCAGACCGGCGACGATCTCGTTCCGCGGAACCGTTTCCAGGGTGGCGAGATCCACCAGTACTGCCGACGGCTCGTGGAAAGCACCGACCAGGTTCTTGCCTGCCTCGGTGTTGATGCCAGTCTTGCCCCCGACCGCGGCGTCGACCATCGCGAGCAGAGTGGTCGGAACGTGGACGATCTTGACGCCGCGCATCCACGTCGCGGCGACGAACCCTGCAAGGTCGGTGGCTGCACCGCCGCCGAGACTGACGACTGCGTCGCTACGAGTCATACCTATGCGGCCGAGCACCTCCCAACAGAATCCCGCGACGGCGAGCTCCTTGCCGTCTTCGGCGTCCGGAATCTCGATCCGGTGAGCATCGATGCCGCGCTCGGCCAACGCCGCGCGCACGGCCTCGGCTGTTTCCGCCAGGGGCGGTTGATGGAAGATCGCGACGGTGGCCACACCGGCGAGCTCCTCCACGAGATCGGTCAGCAGTCCCCTGCCGATGATCACCGGGTACGGCTGGGCAGTTTCCACCATGACGCGCACTGGGTCTGTCATCGGTTCACCTCATCCACTCGTGACTTCACTGTTCGTCGGATCGTGCATGTGCGGGCGGGGTCGCGCTCCCCGCACCGTCGTGATGCTGCTTCAGCTTCGCAACGACCTGCCCGACCACGCGGGAGGGGCTTCTGCCGTCGGTACGCACTCGGATGGTTGCCACCGACCGGTACAGCGGACGGCGAACGCGCATCAGCTGCTGATAGCGCGATCGCGGGTCGGGTCCGGCCAGCAGCGGACGCGCCGAATTGGCACCGGTGCGCCGAAGCCCTTCTGCCACACTGATTTCCAGGTAGACGACCGGCACCTGCGCCAGCAAGGCCCGGGTACGTTCGGACAGAATGGATCCACCGCCGAGGGAGACGATTCCGGTGTGGTGCGCCAACGCGTCGGCGACCACCTGTTCCTCGATCTCCCGGAAGGCGGGTTCGCCGTCGACCGCGAAGATGTCGGCGATGGTCCGACCGGTTCGCCGCTCCAACGCGACATCGGTGTCGAGGAGCTCGAGTTCGAGTTGAGCGGCCACTCTGCGACCGATCGTCGACTTGCCGGCGCCGGGTGGTCCGACCAGCACCGCGTACGGAGTCATCGCGGTGGGCGGGCCGCAGAGCCCTTCACGTAGTGATCGACGTTGCTCACCGTCTCCGCGAGCGAATCGCCACCGAACTTCTCGAGCGCCGCCTGAGCCACGACAAGGGCGACCATCGTCTCGGCCACGACACCCGCAGCCGGAACGGCGCACACGTCGGACCGCTGGTGGATTGCGACGGCTTCCTCGCCGGTCGTCATATCGACGGTCGATAGGGCACGGGGAACAGTGGAGATCGGCTTCATGGCTGCGCGAACACGCAGCGCTTCGCCGTTCGTCATTCCACCTTCGAGGCCACCCGCGCGGTTGGTCGACCGCAGAATGCCGTCGGGACCGGGCTTCATCTCGTCGTGAGCGGCGCTGCCGCGCCTGCGGGCTGTCTCGAAGCCGTCGCCGACCTCGACACCCTTGATGGCTTGAATGCCCATCAACGCTGCGGCGAGGCGCGAGTCGAGGCGTCGACCACCGCTGACGAAGGATCCGAGGCCGACCGGGAGTCCGTGTACGACGACCTCGACGATGCCACCGAGGGTGTCGCCGTCGCGCTTCGCAGATTCGATCTCGGCGATCATGGACTCTTCGGCGGCCTTGTCGAACGCACGCACGGGGCTCGCGTCGATCGCGTCCAGATCGTCACCCTCGGGGGGCGGGCCCACGTAGGGATCCGACGGACCGATCGAGATGACATGCGAGACGACGTCGACTCCGAACGCCTGCTTCAGGAACCGGCGGGCAACGGTGCCGATGGCCACGCGGGCCGCGGTCTCGCGCGCGCTGGCACGTTCGAGAACCGGACGGGCGTCGTCGAACCCGTACTTGAGCATGCCCGAGTAGTCGGCGTGGCCCGGGCGCGGACGCGTGAGCGGACTGTTGCGGGCGAGATCGGCGAGCACGCTCTCGTCGACCGGATCGGCCGACATGACCTGCTCCCACTTCGGCCACTCCGTATTGCCGACCTCGATGGCAATGGGCCCGCCGAGCGTTCGGCCGTGCCGTACTCCCCCGGTGATGGTGACCTTGTCCGCCTCGAACTTCATCCGTGCGCCGCGGCCGTAGCCGAGTCGCCGCCGTGCGAGTTGGGTGGCAATGTCGTCGGTCGTCACCTCGACACCCGCGACCATTCCTTCGAGGATGGACACGAGGGCGGGGCCGTGAGATTCTCCGGCGGTAATCCAGCGCAGCACGGAGTCATCTTTTCACGCCATGGGCGCCGCCATGACCAGCAGGGTCGCCAGGCACATCGACGGCCCGTGGGGCACCGAGCGGCACGCGCCCGATCCGTGTCGCTGCAGTGCTGCGAACACGAGACCGGTGACGCCGGTGAGCAGCGGCGCGAGCAGTGCAGCAGCAACCCAGGCGTCTGTACCGACCGACGCGGCAACGGCGCCCAACGCGAAAGCGAGCTTCACATCCCCGGCTCCGAACGCCGCAGGCAGGCCGACGTGCACCGTCAGGTAGCAGCAGAACAACCCGGTGCCGCCCACGAGCGCGGCGCCGAGGCCGTCGACGGTCGCGGCGTACACGAGTACTGCGACCGCCCCGGCGGCGGTCAACAGATTCGGCAGGCGTCTGGACCCGACGTCGATGCATGTCAGGCACGCGCACCACGACAGGAACGCGAACGTGGCCGTGCCGGCGCCGACCATCGCACCGACCGCCCACATGCACGAGGTCACGATCGGCAACCCCACCGGCCGCCACGACGGAACGAAACGCCTGAGCGCCCGGTCGGTCAGACAACCCACGAGCAGACCGGCGACGGAGAACAGCAACGGCTGCACGAACGACATCCACGACATGGCACACGATGCTCGTCGACGGCTGCGGGTTCATCACGCGCATACGGCTGGTCGCACATCGGCCTGTGGAGCAACGCCGTGCCTGTGGAGAACGCCGTGCCTGTGGAGAACGCCGTGCCGGCGATGATTTCCGGGTGAGGTCGGTTCGAGGGGAACCTGCGTCAGCCGATGTCGAGCGCCGCGCGCATGGCTCGGCGCGGCGCTGGAAGAGAGGTGAACTGCTCGACCTGTCCGTATGCCTGATTGAGTAGCATCTCGAGACCCGAGACGACCGTGCCACCCGCCCGCTGAACGGCCTGGGCCAGTGGTGTCGGCCATGGATCATAGATGGCATCCAGTACGACCGGTGCGTTCGCGATCATCTCCGCAACGGGCGCAACGCCGACCGCGGGGACGGTGCTGACGACAACCGCGGACCTCGACGCCACGTCGGCCAAACCGAGGTCGTCCACGCAGAGGTAGGCCACGTCGAGTCCGCATGCCTGTGCGCATGCGAGCGTCTCGCGCGACCGCAGCTCCGAGCGGGCCACGACGGTGACCGACGCCGCACCGAGCGCAGCAAGCGCAATGACGGCCGGCCTGGCGGTACCGCCCGCACCGATCACGACGACCGACCGTCCTGTCAAATTGCGAATTCCGTTCTCTTCCAACGCTCCTCGGACCCCGTCGACATCGGTGCAGTCTGCGCGCCACCCGGCAGCCGTTCTGATCAGCGTGTTCGCGGACCCGGCCAGAACGGCACGTTCGGTGCGCTCGTGCGCGAATTCGAGAGCCGCCACCTTGCCCGGCATCGTCACCGACACCCCGACCCACTCTCGGCCGAAGCCTCCGACCAGGGCCGGGAGTTGCTCGGCCGTACATTCGATTCGGTCGTACGTCCAGTCGTGCAGCCCGAGCACCGCATACGCTGCCCGGTGGAGCGGTGGCGACTTGGAATGCGCGATCGGGCTACCCAGTACAGCAGCGCGCACCGATCAGCGACCGCTCTCGAGGAATCCGTCCTCGACCCTGCCGATGTTCGCGAGATGCTCGCTGTATTCGCGCGTGAACAGCGTCTCGCCCGCCTGATTGATGGTCACGAAGTACAGCCAGTCGCCCTCCGCGGGTGACTCGACGGCTTCGACCGCAGCGACGCTCGGGGAGGCGATCGGCGTGGCGGGCAAGCCCTCCATCGCGTACGTGTTCCACGGGGTCACCGTTGCGCGGTCGAGATCGGTGGTGGCCACCTCAGTGGTGTCGAGGGCGTAGTTGACCGTCGAATCGAACTCGAGCTGCTGAGGTTCGGCCAACCGGTTGATGATGACGCGCGCCACCTTGCTGAAGTCGGCAGGCAGCGCTTCGCGCTCGACGAGTGACGCCGCAACCAGCGTCTGGTACGGATCGAGCCCCGAGCCGCTACCCGCGGTCAGGATGCCGGTGTCCTCGTACGTCTGCGCGCTGTCGGTGACCAGTTGACGCAGAATGTCCGCAGCGGACGACGTCGGATCGATGTCCCAGCTCCCCGCCGCAATCAGCCCTTCGAGCTGACGATCACGGTCCGGTACGTCGCGAATGCGTGTCGATGCCCAGTCGGGCACCCCGAGCGCCGACGGATCTTCGGTCGCGCCTGCCGCATTGAACTCGTCGTACGAAATGCACGTCGGAGTACCCACACCAGTCGTGTCGATGCAGCTGGCCTCCGACAGCAAGGTGTAGATGCCCTTCTTCACGGCATCGGTGTTGACGTCGCGAGAATCGTGCAGTTGCCTGCCCTCCGAGATGACGACGCCGCCGACGCGCGCAGCCGGATCGACCAACGCATCAACCGCCTCGGCCGCAGGAACATTGCTCGGCAGAAGGTAGTAACCGGGTTGCACGGCCTCTATTGCAGAGTTCTGCACCGCCGCACCCATGAACGCACCCGTGCTCGCTACGACGCCCTTGTCGACGGCCTCGACACCGATCTGTTCGGCAGTGTCACCGGATTGCACCCGAACGACCACCGCGTCACCCGGATTGCCCGCCGCATAATCGTCGGGCAGCGCGGGCCCGCCGCTGAGCCTGTCGTAGACGAACCACCCGCCTCCGGCGAGTACCAGCACCAAGATCAATCCGAGAGCGAGTCCAACGACGCGGCCGCGCTTCCTGCGGGTCCGCGCCGCACGCACCTGCCTGCTCTCCGCGCGGCTCTGCCCCACCTCACGCGGACCTGCGTCCCGGCCGTGTGCACCCGCCATGTCGGTACTGTCCCGATCAACAGCCGCCCTCTGAACAGCTGGTCCGTGAACAGCCGCCCCATGAACAGCCGCCCCATGAACAGCCGCCCCATGAACAGCGTTGTGAAATTCGCTGCCCTCATCGACCCGATACCCGATCGGGTCGGTGTGCGCTTCGTCCTCGTACTGCCTGTTGTTCACTCGCCGACCTCCGCTGTACGCCCTGGCTCTGCCGATGTGGTGTGACTGGTGTTCTGTTGCACTGCGAGAGAAGAGGAACGCTCGTCCAGCCATCCCTGCAGGATCGCGACCGCTGCGGCCTGGTCGATGACCGCCCGTTGCGACTTCGCTCGGACCCCGCTCTCGCGCAGGGCGCGCGTGGCGCTCACGGTAGTCAACCGCTCGTCCGCCATGCGGATGGGGACGTCGGGAATCCTTCGCTGAAGCAGGCGAGCGAATCCTTCGGCGGCCTTGACCGCCGAACCGCTCTCACCGCGCAACGTACGCGGCAGCCCGATGACCACCTCGACGGCCTCGTACTCACGAATTATCGCGACGACGCGGGCGACGTCGGATGCGTCACTGCCCTTGGCCTTCGACCGAGCGACGGTCTCGACCGGAGTGGCGAGAACGCAGGCGGGGTCGCTCGAGGCAACACCGATACGAACGCTCCCCACGTCGATACCGATCCGCCGACCGGGGCCCGGGTCGTCTGCGCCGGGACGGTCGGGTTCACGAGTTCGTGGGGTCGGCTGCGGTGGGGTGGGCTGCGTCGGATCTGCCACGATCAGGAGTCGGCGGCTTCGGCGATCCGGGCACGCACCGCGGTGATCGCCTGCGGGACGCCGTCCGGGTTCGAACCGGACCCCTGGGCGGAGTCGGCTTTGCCACCGCCCCGGCCGTCGATCGCAGGTCCGAAGCTCTTGACGAGCTCGCCCGCCTTGACTCCGGCATCCTGCGCGCCGCGGTTCGTGGACACGACGAACGGAACCTTGCCGTCCACCGAACCGAAGAGCACCACCACAGCAGGGTCATTGCCGAGCCGGCCCCGAACATCCGACGCCAGTCCGCGTAGATCGTTGCCTCCGACCCCTTCCGGAGCTTGGGCGATGACGGCTCGAACGCTACCGATGCGCTCGGCGTTCGCCGCGAATTCGCCCGCCTTCGCGAGGACGGACGCGGCTTTGACCGCTTCCAATTCCTTTTCGGCGGAACGTAGCTTCTCGACGAGCGTCTCGATTCGAGCCGGAACCTCTTCGGTGGGGACCTTCAGAGTCGACGCCACGCCTGCGAGAAGGGCGCGCTCCTTCGCGAGGTAGCGGTACGAATCGAGACCGACGAAGGCCTCGACACGTCGGACGCCGGACCCGACGGACGACTCGCCGAGCAGTGTGACGGGGCCGATCTGTGATGAGTGTTGGACGTGCGTTCCGCCGCACAGCTCCATCGAGAACGGGCCGCCGATCTCGACGACGCGAACCCGATCGCCGTAGTTCTCGCCGAACAGCGCCATCGCACCCATCGCCTTGGCGGTGTCGAGGTCGGTGATCGAGGTGTTGACCGCGTAGTCGGCGCCGATGGCATCGTTGGTGACGGCCTCGATGTCGTCACGCTGCGAGTCGCTGAGCCCTCCCTGCCACGAGAAGTCGAAGCGTAGGTAGCCGGGCTTGTTGAGAGAACCGGCCTGTGTCGCATTGGGTCCGAGGACCTGCCGGAGTGCAGCGTGCACCATGTGTGTGCCCGAGTGCCCCTGCGTCGCACCCTTGCGCCACGCCGGGTCCACGTCAACGCGTACGACGTCGCCCTCGGTGATCTGACCGGCCTCGACCGTCACCTTGTGCGTCCACAACTTCTTGGCGATCTTCTGGACGTCGTCGACCTTCACCTTCAGGCCCGGGGCAGTGATGGTTCCGATGTCGGCGATCTGACCACCCGATTCTGCATACAGCGGCGATCGGTCGAGGATGACCTCGACCGATTCACCCACAGTGGCCGTCGGAACCCGGACTCCGCCCGAGATCAACGCCAGAACCGTTGCCTCCGAGGACAATTCGTCGAATCCGGTGAACTCGGTCGGGCCGCGGTCGACGAAGTCCTTGTAGACGGACAGGTCGGTGTGCGCATGCTTGCGCGCGCGGGCGTCGTCCTTCGCTCGTTGGCGCTGTTCCGTCATCAACGAACGGAAGCCCTCTTCGTCGACCTGCAGGCCGGCTTCGGACGCCATCTCCAGTGTGAGATCGATCGGGAAGCCGTACGTGTCGTGCAGAGCGAACGCTTCAGCCCCGGCAATGGTCTTCTTGCCCGACGCCCGGACCGCCTCGGCCGTGGTGTCGAACAGCTTGGAACCCGATGTCAGGGTCTTGAGGAACGCCGTCTCCTCGCCCACGGACACGGTGAGGATTCGATCGAAGCCGGTGACGAGTTCCGGGTAGGACTCGGCCATGGTGTCGCGCACGACGGTGATCAGCTCGGCCATGCTCTGATCGGGTGCACCCAGCAGACGGGCGGAGCGCACGATGCGACGCAGCAGACGACGAAGCACGTAGCCACGACCGTCGTTGCCCGGGTTGATTCCGTCGGAGATCAGCAGCGCGGCCGTCCGTGCATGATCGGCGATGACACGGAAGCGAATGTCGTCTGCCTGGTTGGCGCCGTAACGCCGACTGCTGAGCTCCTCGGCCTTGGCGATGACCGGCCGCACGAGATCGGTTTCGTAGACATTGTCCACGCCCTGCAACAGGAACGCGACACGTTCGACGCCCATGCCGGTGTCGATGTTCTGCTTGGGGAGCGGGCCCAGGATCTCGAAATCGTCCTTGCCGGTTCCCTGGCCGCGTTCGTTCTGCATGAACACGAGGTTCCAGATCTCGATGTACCGATCCTCGTCGGCCTCGGGGCCACCCTCGGCGCCGTACTCAGGGCCGCGGTCGTAGTAGATCTCCGAGCAGGGACCGCACGGGCCGGGGATACCCATCGACCAGTAGTTGTCTGCCATGCCACGGCGCTGGATGCGCTCGTCGGGAATCCCCGCCAGTTCCTTCCACAGTGCAATGGCCTCGTCGTCGTCGAGGTAGACGGTGACCCAGATGCGCTCTGGATCGAAGCCGTAGCCGCCGTTCTCGACCGACGAGGTCAGCAGCGACCACGCATGCCGAATCGCGTCGCGCTTGAAATAGTCACCGAACGAGAAGTTGCCGGCCATCTGAAAGAAGGTGTTGTGCCGCGTGGTGATACCGACGTTCTCGATATCGAGAGTGCGAACGCACTTCTGAACGCTGGTCGCCCTGGCGAAGGGCGGCGTCTGCTGACCCAGGAAGTACGGAACGAATTGCACCATGCCCGCATTGACGAAGAGCAGGTTCGGATCGTCGAGCACCAACGAGGCACTGGGCACTTCGGTGTGCCCGGCCTTCACGAAGTGGTCGAGGAAACGACGACGAATGTCATGGGTTTGCACTGGTACAGGTTAACGCCCCTACCCCGTGCATCGCGCAGTCCCCGCGACCTGCGTGTTCCTCTCCTCGGCTACCCGCGGCGCCCTCAGCGACCACGAACGATCCGGCGCAACTTCCCCACCCTGGGACCAATCTCGCGTTCGACACCGTGATCGGTCGGCCGGTAGTAATCGACCCCCACCAACTCGTCCGGCGGGTACTGCTGTTTGAGCACCCCGCCCGGGTCGTCGTGCGGAAATTTGTACCCGACCGCGCTCCCGAGAGCCGCAGCCCCCTTGTAGTGCCCGTCGCGTAAATGCGCCGGCACCGCACCGGATTTGCCTGCCGCAACGTCTGCCATCGCAGCGCCGAGCGCAGCGATGACAGCTCCCGATTTCGGGGCCGTCGCAAGGTGAATCGTTGCCTGCGCCAGAGCCAATCGCGCCTCGGGCATACCGATGAGCTGCACTGCGGTAGCCGCGGCAGTGGCCGTTTGCAGCGCCGTCGGATCTGCCATACCCACGTCCTCGCTCGCGTGTACGACCAGCCTGCGGGCGATGAAACGAGGATCCTCCCCCGCGGTGATCATGCGGGCGAGGTAGTGCAACGCAGCGTCGACGTCCGAACCACGAATAGATTTGATGAACGCACTGATGACGTCGTAGTGCTGGTCGCCGTCACGGTCGTAACGCACCGCAGCCTTGTCGACGCTCGCCTCGACGGTTGCCAAGTCGAGCAC
>NZ_JBAWFH010000277.1:0-10368 GCF_049591685.1 Rhodococcus sp. (in: high G+C Gram-positive bacteria)
GGCTGCATGCGGAGCGCTACGTCGATCTTGTTCCTCGACGCGGAGCACAGGTTCGTGTCACCACCGCGACCGAATTACAGGAACTTTATGAGACTCGGCTGATCATCGAATCCGCCGCACTCACCAAAATCTGCCGTCAGCGCCGAGGCGCACCCACCGAAGCGCCCGAGATACTCGAAGCGATGGCCGAAACGGGCGCACGACAAGAGTGGTTCGATTTCGCCCGACTCGACCAGAAATTCCACTACTCCCTCGTCAACCACGGAGCCAACGCGGTCTTGACCGACCTTTACTCGACGATGCGACCGCGCCACATTCGGCTGTCGGTTCGAACCATCACCGAAGCACCCGACAGACGCGAAACCATAGAACGTGAACACCGAGAAATAGTCGACGCTCTCGACGCAGACGACGAGGCCCTAGCCGTTCGAACCCTGAATTCGCACCTCAGATCCGTACCCGAATTAATGCACGCGTTCCCACGCTGACGTCAGAGGCAGGGCGGATACGACCGTTCGACGCACGAAGCCCCTGACGCTGTGGCGTCAGGGGCTTCGTGGTGGAGCCGCCTAAGAGAATCGAACTCTTGACCTTTTCATTACGAGTGAAATGCTCTACCGACTGAGCTAAGGCGGCGTGCCTTTCGGCGTTGGTGAGTCTAACGGAGCATGCGGTCGAAACTAAAATCGCCTCGCGGATGCTGATGTTCACCCTGGTAGACGCGCTATATCAGCGCAGTGCGGAGCCCAGTTGCGCCACCATGGCGTAGACGGCGAATTTCGGCTTCGCATTGAGGGCGAGGGCTTCGCGGCACTCGAGGATCGCTTCGATGCTTTTCAGCAGAGCCTCCGGCGAAGCACCTTTCGCCATGCGTTCGATCTGCTCGGACATGTCTGGGTGATTGAGCACCGCGGTGGATCCGTACGACCTCGTCAACGCGTCGCGATACAGGCCGGCGAGGTCGATCAACGCGCGGTCGAACGAATCACGCAAGTTCCGAGTTCGCCGCGACTTCTGCCGCGCTTCGAGCTCCTTGATGACGCCCGCGGACCCACGGAGTGCCCCTGCCGCGCCCTTACCTGTGCCGCCCGCCCCCAGCGCCGTGCGAAGCTCTTCCATCTCGACACCGTCGAGCGCCGCGCTGATCTCGGCCGCCTCCGTCTCGGCCGCCTTCACCATCTCCTCGGCCGCGAGGTACGCCTGGTTCGGGCGGGCCGCAGCCGACGCCAACCCGAGGGCCCGCTTACGACGAGCCCTGGCGTCCTCGTCCTTCGCCAACCTACGAGCGCGCCCGACGTGACCGCCACTGATCGAGGCAGCCCACTGCGCCGTCTCCTCGTCGAGCTTGTCGCGCGTCTGCAGCACTTGAGCGATGGCCGACGCCGTAGGCGTGACGAGGTGGACGTGCCGACACCGCGACCGAAGCGTCACCGACATGTCCTCCGGATCGGTCGATGGCGCACACAAGAGCATGACCGTCCGCTCCGGGGGCTCCTCGACAACCTTGAGCAACGCGTTGGCAGCGGCTTCGCTGAGCCGGTCGGCGTCCTCGATTACGACGATCTGCCAACGTCCGGTACTCGGCCGACGTGCAGCGATCTGCACGATCTCGCGCATCTCCTTGACGCTGATACTCAGGCCCTGCGGAATGATGCGACGCACATCGCCGTGCGTGCCCGCCATCGTGGTGGTGCATGGATGGCAGTGACCGCACCCGGGCGAACCCTCGGTGGTGCACTGCAGCGCGGCCGCAAAACACAGTGCCGCAATGGATCGTCCGGACCCGGGAGGACCGGTGAAAAGCCAGGAGTGCGTCATCGCCGAACCCGGAGCGCCGGTGCGGGCACCGATGGCCGCGCCCGTCAGTTCTGCCTCGACGTCGTCTTGGCCGATCAGTCGATCGAATACACCCGCCATGGGTGGCAGCTTAGTCGGAGCATGTGACGCGGCGAATCAGAGCGGTGGCGGCAGAAAAGGCGCGATGGTTTCGAACGTCCCGATCATCGACGCCCGCGCGGCGTCCATCGAGCCCCGGCTCGAGATGTTGATCGACACGGCGCCCACCTCGGTCATCGTTTGTGTCACATAGCCATCGCCTTCGAACACGAACATGTACGTGAGGTAATCCTGGTACGTCAGCTCCTCGACCTCCGAATTCCGCGGATTCGTATGCGGATCGCTGAACTCCGTGACGCCCGGAACTATCTGTACACCCACCGCGAATGTGGCGTTGCTCCAGACGCATCCGGTCAGATCGGCCGCCAACGGCCTCGGCGACGTACCCACCAGGTCGAGTTTCTTCAATACCTCGAGCGGGAGATCACACGGATCGAAAGTCGCGGTCGTGGTCGTGGTCGTGGTCGTGGTCGTGGGCAAGGCGATACCGCGCCCCTCCCACGCTTCCTCCGCCACCGCCGTACCGTCCACGGTTCCGGCGCAACCCGTCAGAGCAAACGCGCAGCCGACCGCCACCAGTGTCTTGTTCACACCCTTTTTCGACGCGGCGCCGCACCAATCGGTTCCACATTGTGACCGCCCCGGGGCGAACTGCGAACTGCGAACTGCGGACGGCAAGACGGTCCACGGCTCCAGCCGGGCACCACCCCTGAGGAGCCGGGTACCAGCAGTAGCCAACGCAGAGCTATCCCTCGCTGGGCGGGGCTTTCTTCGCAGCAGCTTTCTTGGCAGGAGCTTTCTTCGCTGGCGTTTTCTTGGCGACCGTTTTCTTGGCTGCTGCTTTCTTGGCCGGCGCTTTCTTGGTGGCCGTCTTGGTCGCGGTGGCCTTCTTGGTGGCCGCCTTCTTGGTGGCCGCCTTCTTGGTGGCCTTCTTCTTCACCGGCCCACGAGCACGCCTGTCTGCCAACAACTCCGACGCGCGATCGTCGGTGATGGTGGCGACCTCGTCGTCCTTGCGCAGGCTGGCGTTGGTCTCACCGTCGGTGACGTAGGGCCCGAAGCGGCCGTCCTTGATGACCATCGGTTGCTCGCTGATCGGGTCTTTGCCCAGCTCTCGCAAGGGCGGCTTTGCTTCACCCTGGCGTCCTCGACGCTTGGGTTCGGCGTAGATCTTCAGCGCATCGTCGAGAGTGACCGTGAACAGTTGTTCCTCGTCGGTGAGCGAACGAGAGTCGGTGCCCTTCTTCAGATACGGACCGTAGCGGCCGTTCTGCGCGGTGATCTCTTCCTTCGTCTCGGGGTCGACGCCGATCACCCGCGGCAACGACAGCAGCTTGAGTGCGTCGTCGAGCGTGATGGTGGCGAGATCCATCGACTTGAGCAGCGAACCGGTACGAGGCTTCGGGCCTTCGACCTTCTTCGCCGCTTTCTTGGCGGGTGCCTTCTTCGCTGCCGCCTTCTTGACGGCAGTTTTCGTCCCGCCGCCGCCGTCTCCGTCATCGTCCCGTGCGACAGGGACGATGTCGGGCTCCGGCGGGGTGGGCTCGGGCGTCGGCTCAGGGAGGATCTCGGTGACGTACGGCCCGAAACGACCTTCCTTGGCGACGATCTCGTTGCCCGTCAGCGGATCCGCGCCGAGCTTACGACCCTCTTGCGGAGTCGCGAAAAGCTTCTCGGCGAAGTCGAGGGTCAACTCGTCGGGCGGCAGATCATCGGGCAGATTTGCGCGCTGCGAGATCGGGTCCCCATCGGGGTCGTCGTCGCTGCGCACCATCCGCTCGAGGTACGGGCCGTAGCGGCCGACACGCACATGGATCTCGCGACCCTGATCGTCGTCGAACAGTCTGATGGAGTTGATCTCGCGGGCGTCAATGTCTTCGAGGTTGGCACCGACCATCTTTTTCAGGCCACCGGACCGCGCGACCGACCCTTCGGCGCCGGTCTCACCGCCGAAGTAGAAGCTCGTCAACCAGTCGCCGCGACGCTCGCGGCCGCCGGCGATGGCGTCGAGATCGTCTTCCATGCCCGCGGTGAAATCGAAGTCCACGAGGCGCCCGAAGTGGGCTTCGAGCAGGGCGACGACCGAGAAAGCGACCCACGACGGCACCAGCGCGCTGCCGCGCTTGTAGACGTATCCGCGGTCGAGAATGGTCTTGATGATGGAGCTGTACGTCGACGGACGCCCGATGCCGAGCTCTTCGAGGGTCTTGATGAGCGAGGCCTCGGTGTAGCGCGCAGGCGGGTTGGTCGTATGCCCGTCGGGATCGAGCCTGGTGGCAGTGACGGCTGCGCCTGCCTTCAGCGCGGGGAGCCGCGATTCGGCGTCGTCGGACTGGCCGCCCGCCTCGTCGTCGACGCTCTCGACGTAGGCCTTGAGGAACCCCGCGAACGTGATGGTGCGACCGGACGACGAAAACGTGCACTCTTCGCCGGTACCTGCGGTACCGGTGATGCGCAGGGTCAGCGTGGTTCCGCGCACGTCGGCCATCTGCGACGCAACCGTGCGCTGCCAGATGAGCTCGTACAGGCGGTATTCGTCGGTCTGCAGCGCAGAGTGCAGCTGGCCTGGAGTTTGGAACACGTCGCCCGACGGCCTGATGGCCTCGTGAGCTTCCTGCGCGTTCTTGACCTTGCGGGTGTACTGCCGCGGCGACGGGTGCACGTACTCCGGGCCGTACAGCTCGGTTGCCTGCGACCTCGCGGCCGCGATGGCCGACTCCGACAGCGTCGTCGAGTCGGTACGCATGTAGGTGATGTAGCCGTTTTCGTACAGTCGCTGCGCCACCCGCATCGTGCGCTCGGAGGTGAAGCGCAGCTTCCGCCCGGCTTCCTGCTGCAGCGTCGACGTCATGAACGGCGGGTACGGCTTGCGGGTGTACGGCTTGTCTTCTGCCGACGCGACCGTCAGGTCGACGCCCTCGAGCGCCTCGGACAAGCGACGAGCGCGCGGCTCGTCGATGACGGTGACGCCGTCCGATTTGAGCTTGCCGTCGGCGCCGAAGTCGCGACCGGATGCGACCCGGGATCCTTCGACGCTGACCAGGCGGGCGCCGAAGCTCCGCGGTGATGCCTCGGCACCGGCGTCGAGGGTGGCGGAGATGTCCCAGTATTCGGCGCTGCGAAACGCCATGCGTTCGCGCTCGCGCTGGACGATGATTCTGGTGGCGACGGACTGAACGCGGCCCGCCGACAGCTTCGGCATGACCTTCTTCCACAGCACCGGGCTGACCTCGTAGCCGTAGAGGCGGTCGAGGATGCGCCGGGTCTCCTGGGCGTCGACGAGGTCCTGGTCGAGCTCACGGGTGTCGGCGGCAGCGGCGAGGATAGCCGGCTTGGTGATCTCGTGGAAGACCATCCGTCGGACGGGGATCTTGGGGTTCAGGGTCTCGAGGAGATGCCATGCGATGGCCTCGCCCTCGCGGTCGGGGTCAGTGGCGAGATAGAGCTCGTCGGCATCCTTGAGCAGGCTCTTGAGCTCGGCGACCTTGCCCTTCTTCTCCGGCGAGACGACATAGAGAGCCTCGAAGTCGTGATCGACGTCGACTCCGAGTCGCGCCCAGGACTCACCCTTGTACTTCGCCGGAACGTCGGCGGCACCACGCGGGAGGTCGCGAATGTGACCCACCGATGCCTCGACGACGTAGTTGCTGCCCAGATACGGGGCGATCTTCTTGGCCTTCGTCGGGGACTCGACGATGACAAGGCGGCGCGGCTCGGCGGAGCCGCCGGTGGTGGAGTCCCCCGTGCCGTTCTTCCGTGCTGCCACCTTGCTGCCGAACCTTTCCGTTGCGTTTCGCGAGTGTCACTCCGCGGTACCTATCTACCTGTCGAAACCGACATATTCGACGGTCCGCTTGGTAACAGAGTGGCATACGCCGTCAAAATACTCGTAGATCCGCTGCACACCTCACCACCCGGAGGTCGGCCAGTTCGCCTGGGCATCGTCGCTCTCGGGTGCCTGCCCGACGTTTTCCACCAGCCGCAACATGCGTCTGCGCCCCGCGATGCGCAAGCCGGGAAACGCGCCGCGGGTACCGATGAGTGTGGGCGCGATGCCTGCACGCATGAGTGCCTGAGCCAACGGCGCATGCGTCTCGGGAGCATGCGGGTCGAGGCCGAGGACGTATCGCTCACCGTCCGCCTCGGGCCGACCGGCGGCGAGAACCCAGGCTCGCAACTCCCGCGAGCCGGGCACCCAACCGGGCGGCATGAACTTGACCGCACCCTTGGTCCACAGCGAGGCAAGCGCCGACAACTCGGGCACGGATGCCGTACGGACGAGTGGGCGGTCCTCCTCCGAGCGACCGACCTCGGCGACGAGACCGCACTGACGGATGAGAACTGCAATCGCGTCGGCACGCCACTCCCGGTCGACGACCACGGAGATCCGGGCGCCGGCTGCCGAGATGACAACCTGCCCGGTGGACGCCAGCAGCCCGGCCAAGTCGGTCACCGACGGCGGCAACGACTCGGCGGAGAAGAAGGACAGCTGGTTCACAATGTGGACAGTAGGACATCGGCCGCCCGACGGGGGTATTCGACGCACGTGTCCGAGAACGACTCATCCCCCTTACGCGCAGGGACGTATCCGAACGCGAAAGAGGGATGGTGTCAACCGAACCAACTCACGAGTGTGAGCGGGGTTTCGATCAGACTGCGTGAACTCCGGTTGCCTGGGGACCCTTGGTGCCCTGGCCGACCTCGAACTCGACGCGCTGATTCTCCTCGAGGGTACGGAAGCCGTTGCCCTGAATCTCGGAGTAGTGAACGAAAACGTCAGCGGAGCCGTCTTCTGGTGCGATGAATCCAAAGCCCTTTTCGGCGTTGAACCACTTCACAGTTCCCTGTGCCATGCTTTTCCTTCTCTTTCTAACACCGGATGCGGTGGGCAGCACTTACAGTCCACCGGGCCGGTTCCGACCGTTGTACTTCCGTCAAAGTCCCCCTCAGGCGGATCCCCCGTCGATCAGCAACGCTGTATCGGCAAAGACCCCTTTGCGGAAACGCTCCAAAAGCACACCGCTCGCAACATAAGATCCTGCGAGCGTGAAAACGAACACAGAAGCTGCGACCGCTTCAAGCTAACCATGACTCGAGCGTTTCCAACAGTCGAAAATGTCAGTTTTTCCAAGTTCGATCGATCGGAAGCGTCGCAACCTGGGGTTTCGCCCCGCACGCCCCCTCTCACCAGCGCCGATACCCGGCCGCCTCCAGCCCGCGCAGGCCGAGGCGATAGCATGAAAACCGCAGGTGGCGGCACCTACGCCCGCGTGCTGCACCGCAGTCATCTACCGTGCTGCACCGCAGTCAGCTATATGGAGAGCAGCAGTGACCCAACCGGATCCACCCAACGCGGGTCATCTCACGAGCTACGGCAGGTCTCTTCTCGACCGCGTGTTGGCAGGCACACCGTCGGGCGAGAAACCTCTGACGCACGTCGCCGAGCTCCCGGGGCGCGAGGCCCAATTCGTCGACTGGCCAACATGGTTGAAGCCCGAAGTACGGGCGGTGTTGCAGTCGCGCGGGATTCCTCGGCCGTGGAGTCACCAGGCACAGGCCGCCACGCTCGCCCACGACGGTCATCACGTTGTCCTATCAACCGGTACCGCATCGGGAAAGTCACTGGCATACCAGATGCCGATCCTGTCGACACTGCTCGGCGACGACCGTTCGACAGCTCTCTACCTGGCGCCCACCAAGGCCCTGGGAGCAGATCAGCTACGCAGCACCATGTCCGTCACCGACGAGTTGCGCGGCGATGCACCGGAACTGGCCGAGGTGTTTCCGAGCGCCTACGACGGCGACACCCCCATCGAGATCAGGCAGTGGGCGCGAGCCAACGCCCGGTGGATCTTCACCAACCCCGACATGATCCACATCGGAATCCTCGGCGCGCACGAACGGTGGGCCCGCTTTCTCCGCAACCTGAAATATGTCGTCGTCGACGAGTGCCACTACTACAGAGGAGTGTTCGGCTCCAACGTGGCACTGATTCTTCGGCGACTGCGACGTATCTGCGCCCGCTACGGCGCTGACCCGACGTTCGTTCTCGCCAGCGCGACAACCTCCAATCCGGGCCTTGCAGCCACCCGACTCGTCGGCGCATCGTGCGAGGAGGTCACCGTCGACGGATCGCCACACGGCCCCCGCACCGTCGCCCTATGGGAGCCACCGCTTTTGAAGGAGATCACCGGAGAGAACGGCGCACCCGTGCGCCGATCCGCCGGCGCCGAAGCGTCGCGCATCATGGCCGACCTGATGATCGAAGGCGCTCGTACCCTGACATTCGTGCGATCGCGCCGCGGCGCCGAGGTGACGGCACTCGGCACCCAGCGACTCCTCGCCGAAGTGGACCGAGATCTCCCGAGCCGGGTGGCCGCATACCGAGCCGGCTATCTCGCCGAGGACCGCCGTGAGCTCGAACGGAACCTGTCCGATGGCACCCTTCTCGGGGTCGCCACCACCAACGCGCTCGAGTTGGGCGTCGACATCGCAGGTCTCGACGCCGTCGTCGTCGCGGGCTTCCCCGGCACCGTCAGTTCCTTCTGGCAGCAGGCGGGACGATCGGGCCGACGCGGCGAGGGCTCGCTCGTCACCCTGGTCGCCCGCGACGATCCGTTGGACACCTACCTCGTCCATCATCCGGCGGCCCTGCTCGACAAGCCCATCGAGGCAACCGTCACCGACCCGACGAATCCGTACCTGCTTGCACCTCAACTGCTCTGCGCTGCAGCCGAATTGCCCATCACTCCGGCCGAGGCGGAGGAGTTTGACGCCGTGTCGGTGCTCGACGCCCTCGCGGCAGACGGCCTGGTGCGTCGGCGTCCGCACGGGTGGTTCATCACCCCCGAAGGCCAGAAGTACGCACCGCACACGTCGGTGAACATTCGCGGCGGAACTGGCATCCAGGTCGCCATCGTCGACGGCGGATCCGGACGGATGCTCGGCACCGTCGACTCCGGGAAGGCACCGGCGACAGTGCATCCCGGGGCCGTGCACATTCATCAGGGCGAATCGTTCGTCGTCGACGACTTGAATCTCGAGGACGGTGTCGCGCTCGTGCACCCCGAGCATCCGGATTGGAACACCTCGGCTCGCGAAACCACCGATATCGCCATCACGGACGTGCACTCACAGCGCGACCTGGGCGAGGTCACCGTCGCGCTCGTGCAGGTGAACGTCACGCATCAGGTCGTCGGTTACCTCCGGCGGCTGCACTCGGGCGAGATCCTCGACTCGATCGAACTCGACATGCCCGAGCAGACCCTCGACACCCGCGCGGTCATGTACACCATCACGCCGGAATTGCTCGTCGATTCGGGCATCCCGCCGGAACGGTTCCCCGGTTCACTGCATGCCGCCGAGCACGCGGCCATCGGTCTCCTCCCCCTCGTCGCGACGTGCGATCGATGGGACATCGGCGGTGTCTCGACCGCGCTGCATCCGGACACCGGGCTGCCGACCGTGTTCGTCTACGACGGCTACGACGGTGGTGCCGGCTTCGCCGAGCGCGGCCATCGCGCGATCGTCGACTGGCTCGAAGCCACCAAGGACGCGATCACTTCCTGCGAGTGCCCGAACGGGTGCCCGTCGTGTGTTCAATCCCCTAAATGCGGCAACGGCAACGATCCGCTCGACAAGGCAGGCGCGGTGATCGTCCTGCAGATCGTGCTGGACGCCGTCTCGCACGCCCCCGGCCGTTCCGCAGGGCCTCCCCGCGACGTCGCGTCGTGACGCGATACACCGACAGGAGGTTTCTTTTGTTAGTTCGCGGGGATTCTGCGATCCAACCTGCGGTATGTCCGACGGGCTGATGGACTCGAGCCTCGCCCCGCGACGATAGAGGTGCCATGTCGACGATCTCCATGCCCGACGCGCTACTAGCCGGTGCACAGACAACTCATGCCGAAGCCACTGACCGCAGGACCATCTGGGACATGGTCGGTGCTCGTCATCGGGTCGGCTTCAGCTACGAGGTCGGACGCGAGAAGATCAAGGAATTCGCGCGGTCGGTGCACGACGACCATCCGGTGCACGTGGACGACTGCACCGGCCGCGACCTAGGGCACGGCGGCGTCATCGCCCCGGTCACGTTCGTCAGCGTCATCGGTACCGCGGTGCTACCCGAGCTGTTCGCGCACCTACTTCTCGGCTACGGTCTCGGCGACATCCTGCACTCCGACCAGCAGATACTGCTGCACCGCCCCATCCGAGTCGGCGACGTGCTGAGCAGCAACCTCTGCTTGGAATCGTTCCGGCAGGCGGGCGGCAGCGACATCATGGTGACAGCCAACGACATCGTCGACACATTCGACGAGCCCGTCGCGACCACCAAAACAACGTTCGTCGCCCGAACCGGTGGACGCGGCGACGACAACGGCATCGGTGATCTCCTCGACGCCATCATGCGCCGCGGCGGCTGAACCCTCTTCAAGCAGAACCGGGCGGTCACGCAAAACCGGGCTGTCACGC
>NZ_JBAWFH010000278.1:0-3537 GCF_049591685.1 Rhodococcus sp. (in: high G+C Gram-positive bacteria)
GTTCGCAAAATTGCGGAGGCCGCGGATTCTTCGAAGGCCGTCAAGTCCGGGGCCGTACCGGGACCGCATTGGGCGTTGACGAGGTCAACCGAGAACGACAGACCGAGCACACCGAGGCCGAGCAAGCTCCATGTGCCGGTCAGCGTCAGGCTCGAGAATGCCGACGGGCTTCCCGGCTCCGACGCGGCGCTGGTCAGTCGGACATTTCTGTACCCCGTAAGTAACTGATCGCCGAGTGTTAGTGGTCCCGTTGTCGATCCGGGGTTGGGGATACGCACAGTATTAGGCCCCACTCGAACAGTGCCGTTGGGGTTGGCGCCAGAAATATTGCCGGCTCGAGCCGGTGTTCGCGAACTCGTTCCTGCTACCAGGTCGCAGCTCGCCGATGCCGAGATCGCTTGCGTCGAGCCGTTGATCGAGACGATGTCGGAGTTGATGAGACTGATCACGCCGAAAAGTCCGACGCTCGCAAGGGTGCCGGTCAGCCGCATCGACGACACAGTTGCCGTCGCGCTGGCTGTGGGCGTCCCCGATGTGCAGTAGGTCGGTGTCCCCTGTGCACCGGGGATGTACGAGCCACATGCACTGGCTCCCACGGCGCTATTTCCATTGCCGTCCATCCTCAACGAATTGACGCCGACCACCGCAGGTTGCGACTCGTAGGGCCCGGAACCGCCGGTCGTCGTCGTGCCCGGGGTCAAGGAGTTGTGTTCCCATGCGGAACCGTTCCAGGGCAGCGCGTTGGGACCTGTCGGCAACACGGATATGCCACCGGCGCCGTTCACTCTCGCCGCGACGGCCCTGCCGTAGCCACTGGTCGTCCAGGATCCGGAAGCCACTGCACCGGAAACATACTCAGAATCCGTCCACGCGGCGTCGGTTTCGGACACAAGGTGTTGCCCCGGAAGGACTGCGACCAGAGCGACAAGAGCAAGTGCCGCGACGGACAGTTTGCGACCGCTTTTCATTGGCTCGGCTCTCGTTCTCCCAGCTGCGTTCCCTTCTTCGACTCCCGTGGCCAGAAGACGGCGACGACCAGGGCCGCCATTGTCACGGTGATACCTCCGAGTACGAACGGGTTCGAAAAGTAGACGATGACTCGGGCCAATCCCGGCACCGACCAGAGAACCTTGCGAACGTCGGTCACCTGGTACAAACCGGGGTCCGCCTCGGCGTTCGCGTCACCCTTCAACTCGAGGACGGTGATACCGGATTCCGAAATCGTCTCGGTGGCAACGACTCTGTGCGTGACCGGTAACTTTTCAGCGCGATCGACAGTGACGACGTCGCCGACGACCACCGAGTCGGCTGGCACGGCGCGTACGACCGCCAGCGAACCAGTAGGAATGGACGGCGACATGGAGCCTGTTTTGAACATGATGAGTGTGATGTTGAAGAAGAACGCGCAAGCCACGAGAACTATGCAGACAACCCCCCCGATAGCCAGGACGTTCAGCACGATGTCGCCCAGGGCGCCCCACCGTGAACGCACCGGCCGAACTTTCGCATGCGCAGCATGTGTCATTGTGCCTATTCCAGTTTTCTAAGGGGTGGTTCCGACGAATGGCCAGTTGGCCACAAGCGACTTTTGCTGCAACGCCGCATTCGTCCAATTAACATTCGTGGGAGGCAGGCTGATCTCGAAGCACAGAGGCACAGCCGGACCGGCCTCGGCAGGTACCGCACCGGACGCCAACGGAAAGGCCGACGGCGAAGCGGTATTCAGCGGGACGGCGCCGGTGGCACCTACGACGAAAGTGGAGCTCCCGGTGAACGACGCCGAACTGCAGTCGACTGCACCGCGTACTACTCGGTACCGCAACTCGGTCGACAGGGTACCGACGCCCGTGCCCGTGAACGTCGCTTCCTTCAGCGTCACCGATGCGGCACCGGATCCCGCTTCTGTCCGCAGCTGCACGGGTGCGTAGACGACGGAACCCGGTGTCAGCCCGGTTGCGTTGGCCGTGAAAGTCAGGGGGTTGGGCCCACCGATGGTATGTGAAGCCCACACAGCTCCCCCATCGGTGCTCGACTCGATCCCGAACTGCTCGCCTGTTCCAAAAGACGCACTGCCCAATACCTGGTCGGTCCAGCTGGCAGCAACGAAGACCGCTCCGATTCCGAGAACGATCCCCCCTGCTGCCAGTGCCCTTCTCTGCCTCTGGCGTGTAGATGCCACCTGTTAAGGCGCGGGCTCGACAGAGACGCCCTCGAACTCCCACACGACACGGCCGGTGTTGAGGCCGGAAAGCGTGGTCGGGGAGCCGTCCGGGAGCGTGACCGCGAAACACAGCGGCACCGGGGTTGCGTCAGCGAGCAGTGTGATCGCGTTCGGTGCGCTCGACGTATCGAGCGAACCGGTTGCAATGACACTCCCAGTTGGCGTTCCGGCGGTGCACGCCGTCGACGTGCCACCCTGGGTCACGGTGTATTGCAGTGCTTCCTGCAATGCAGGATCACCCTGGGGCGCAGGTGGTGCAGCGGGCGACGGCACAGCCCCGTTCAGGGTGACCGCTGCGTTCAGCGCCTGTCCCGGCTGGAGCCGCAGCCTGATCGGCGCGTACACAGTGTCACCCGGGGTGAGATCGAACCGAGCCGCCGGGAAAGTGAAAGGCGACCCGGGCGTTACGGCCGCTTCCTCCCACGCATCCGTCCCCGTCGGAGAAAAGTCGCCTTGAATGTTCCAGGTGTCATCCCCAGTTCCGAAGTCCGACCACCCATAAACATTGTCCGTCCACGCGGCCAATGTGACGGCCGCTCCGATTCCGAGGACGAGCCCTCCGGCGAGCAGGGCCCGCGCTTTGCGCTTCCTATTGAATTTCTGGTTCTGATCGGTCATTCCCCGACTCTTTCTTTGGGGTGGAAGGAGGACGCCTTTGCGCCGACTGAACGAACAATCGAAGGGTAGACCGAGCGCGTTACTGCCCGCAAAAGTTATTCGCGAACTGTCGATCGCAAAAGCAATCCGAAACATTTTTTCCTGTAGCAAACAAATCGGTACGTTTCGTTCTTGCATTTAACGCAGTTCATGAAAGCGGCTACACCAGGGCAAAACAAACCAATCGTTTGGTAACTAAACCAAAGAAGTTTCGCCGTCCGGCGCCGAGGCGGCGGAGACGGACTCGGCATGCAGGCCGGTACGGTCGTCCTCGTCCGCCCGTGCGCCGCCGATCATGAAGGCTCCGATGTCGGGCAACCAGCCGACCGATCCATGTTCGAAGAGGTTGTACCGGCCGTATCCGGTCGGCGTTGGCTTCTCGTTGGTGATCGGGTATCCGAGGCAACCGTATGGCCCCCCGTGCGTCATATACCAAGTCAGTATCTCGCCGTGAACCTCATGCGCACCGCCGTCTGGAAGCGCGAAAACCATCGCGTTTCGGTACTCGACCATTCCCCCACCGTTCGGACCGAGCATGAATTCGCCGACCTGCTCTCCGATCCAATAATGTTCGTAAGCAAAACGATCGAATTGGTACCCAAAAACGTCGAGACCGCTGTAAGAAGTAGACATCGCCGCCCTTCCGTCGTGTCGCCTTG
>NZ_JBAWFH010000279.1:0-2239 GCF_049591685.1 Rhodococcus sp. (in: high G+C Gram-positive bacteria)
CGGCGGCCATAGCGGAGGGGAAACGCCCGGTCCCATTCCGAACCCGGAAGCTAAGCCCTCCAGCGCCGATGGTACTGCACTCGACAGGGTGTGGGAGAGTAGGACACCGCCGAACACACATTCCAGACAACCCCCGACCACACGGTCGGGGGTTTTCTGCATTCCAGGGCAATTGGGTGCTCGACGTGCGTTATTGCATGCGCCGTCGGTCACCGACGGTGGCTGATCGAACGACGTGAGGCCTTCCGAACTGCGTGGTCACACCGTTACCGCACAGGATCGAATCCGGCTGTTGTGCAGCAACGTTGGGAAGCCCGGCTCTGTCGACGAGTTCGTCTTGACAGTGGGTGAGCTCAGCTTCGAACAGCCTCCAGCGACTGTGCAAGTTCGGTACGTACAGCAATCGCCCGGCGTATGACGTGTGTAGACCCCACCGAGCAGTGAGGAACTGAGCAAGTGGGTCGCGGGTCATGTCTCTCGATGTTCGCACTGCGCCGAAATCCGTTGTCGCGCCTCGATGTGGGGGTGTGAGCCGGGTGCTGCGATAGCTGATCCTTCTTTGGGTTTCGCGTGTGCTGATCGAACTCCAGCGATAGGGGACGCCGGCGATGTTCGTACCGAGGACGACGGCCAATCGGCTGGCTTCCAGTGACCGAAATACGACGCCGCGCCGGCCTTCTGCATCGACTGAATACAGTCGGACGTTGATCTCGGCGAAGGTGCCGAAGTAGGGGATGGGACGTCCGTAGCCGAGTCCAGCGCCGACCATCCGGAACCCGATCAATCCGACCCAGGAGGAGCCGTCGAATTCGTCGGGGATGCAGCCCTTCGGCAGTAGCGGTGCGACGTCGACGCTTGGCACGCGCCAATGCAGGAAGACCAGGTCTTCCCATCGCTGGCCCATTAGGATCGGCCGTGGGAGCATAGGGGGTCTCGGCCACAGGCGTCCTGCATCATCTCGGTCCACGGCTCGACAGTAGGCGCGATGCGCGGCGATGTGGGTCAGCGGACAGCCGAGGCGGCGGCTCGGGCCGTCAGCTAGCGGCAAATCTCGCGTGCACCTGGGCGCGAATGACGATGTCCTGCGGCTTCAGGTCGAACCCGTCGTCTGCGCCCTTGTAGGCACGTGCCGCGGCGGCGAAGTCTGGCTGGGTGGCTCCTACTCCGAGTAAACCTGGGTCCGCAACTGCCAGTGCGGTCATAGCGGTGCGCCCTACGCTCCGCGCGTATACCTCGGCCTTCTCCACGGCATCCTGAACCGCCAAAGTGCGCACATGTCGCGTCTTTTCGGCTGCGCTGTCTTCGGTCAACATCCATTCGAAATTGTCGATGTCGGCGCCGTCCACCGCGGACACCGCATAGACGAAAGCGTCGATGACGTCGATCTGACCGAACTCGACTGCGACCGACGCCAAAGCCTGGTAGACTTAGGGAAGTTGCTCACCGTCGATATTCGTTGGGCGGTACCGGAAGTGTCGAACCTGATCCAGGGTCCACGCATCGATCGGCCCGACGTCCGAGTTGTACAACGGATCGATGAGACCCGTGAGCTCCCTGACAATTCGATGAGCAGGTTCGGCGGCCGCCTCCGCGGAGCGTCCATCCGACTTGACGACCAGCGACACCCTGCACCGCTCGGCCGGGTACGCGACCTGGCCTTGACCTACGACCGTGATCTCGACGGAGTTCGCATCCATGGTTCCGAGTCTGGCACAGCCCGCGACTGGCATACGTGTTGTTCGCAGACCGATTGCCCGAGTCTCATCGTGGAGGTATCACGGACCGATGTGCCAGGTCGATCACCTCTTCGGTGGTGAGTGGGCTTTTCGGGTGATAGCTCAAACAGAGGGGGGCTTGAACCTTGTTGAACCCTTCGCCCTCGACCGCCGCGTAGAACTGACCGGTCTTCAGGCGACCGATGTCGGTGGCCGAGCTACCCTTCGCCTGAGCCATTTCTTTGGCCGCGTCTATCTGGACGGGGCTGTTGAGGAAGCCGAAGAACTGGGTAGCTGCGTTACCGGGAATTCGGTTGTTCAGACCCTTGGGTGCCTGCGTCGCGAAGACCAATCCGAGTCCGTATTTGCGAGCCTGTGACGCAAGTGCCAGCGTGCTCTGTGTACAAGCCGTCATTGCGCCTGACGGTGCTAACGTCTGCGCCTCGTCCATGACGAACAATCCTCCCAGTGGCCTGTCGCCGGCCGGGTTCTTCTTGATCCACGCGAACAGCGCCATCTGCAGT
>NZ_JBAWFH010000280.1:0-6988 GCF_049591685.1 Rhodococcus sp. (in: high G+C Gram-positive bacteria)
CCGGCTTCTCGGCGGTCGGCTTCGTCCCCGCCGTGGGCTGGCTGTTCACGTCTCGAGCCTATGTCCCCCCTCCGACACAACGCATGCCTCCCCACCCACCAGGCCCGATACGCCACCCGAAAGCGAACGGATAGGCTGTCCCCCGAGCAAGCGCGAACGCCGCGCCGAACCGCCGAAGCTGATGTAAGGGGCCTTGTCGATGGGGTTGTTCCGCAAGCGCAAAGGACGTGCCACTCGTAAGGCCGAGGCCAAGGCACTCAAGCACAAGGCGCGGCTGGAGGCGAAGCTCGGCGCCAAGAACGAGCGCAAGCAGCTGAATTCCATCGCGAAGTCCCAGCGCAAGCTCAACTCGGTCGAGGCCAAGTCGCAGAAGAACGTCGAAAAGGCGCAGATCGCGACGCTCAGGGCTCAGCAGAAGGCAGCGCTCACGGGCGGTTTCTCTGCAGCGCAGGTACGCAAGTACATCGGTATCGCACGCGTGCTGGTGCCGGTGCTCACTCCCATCGCCTACCGGGTTGCCACCGTTGTGCGAGGTCGTCTCGACGAGCGCAAGGCGTCGCAGATGGGCGTTTCCCCGGCCGAGCTCGGCGAGTTCACGGGGCACGGCGCGAGGCTCAGCGCACGCATCGCCGGTGCCGAGAAGTCACTCGCCCGCGTCGCGGCGTCGAACTCCGATGCCGAGACCGGCAAGTTCGCCGACGCCATCTCCTCGCGCCTCACCGACCTCGGTACTGCTGTGCGCACGTCCGAGCAGATGCCGCCCGCTCGCCGTAAGGCTGCACACCAGGCGATCTCCGCGGAGCTGGACGGCATCGAAGCCGACTTGCTGGCGCGGCTCGGCGTCCGCTAACTGCTCGAGGAACGTAATGGCTCCCGCGGCTTCGCTTCGCGGCGGAGCTGTTGGTGCATCGACGGTTGCTCTGGCGGTCGCCGCGCACGGAGCGGCCGGCGGCGGCTACCCGTCGGGTTCGGCGTTGACCTTCCTGATGATCGTGGGTGTCGGCGCCGGAATGGTGGCCAGGCTGCCCAGTCCCCGAACCGGCTATGCGCAGTTCGCAACGGTGCTCGCCGGGCTGCTGCTCGGGCAATCGGCCGGGCATGTCGTGCTCACCGTTGCCAGTCCCCATGAACACGGGCTTTTGCCGAGCGCAACGATGGCCCTTTTCCACCTGACGGCCTCCGCCGCAGCCGCACTGCTGGTGTGTGCCGCGGAGGCACTGTACGGCCCGATCACCCGTGTCGTGCGCGCAATCCTCGCTCCTCCCCGGTCGCTGCCGTCGGCCCCGGCGTCGCTCGTCGCGGCAGACCGTCTCACCTCGGCGTCTGCACCCCTGTTCGGTACATCCATCTCGAGACGTGGCCCACCAGCATCGGCGTTCGCTCTCTAGCGCTCTCTTCCGATTGCCAACTGTCACAATATTTTTCGAGAAGGAATTACAACTCATGAACAGTTCCGTTCGTCGTACCTCGATCATCGCAGGCGCAACATCGTTGGCGCTCGTCTTCGGCGCCGGCGCAGCATCTGCGCACGTGACGGTGGCCGCTCCGGGCGCCGAGCAGGGTGGCTACACCGTGCTGACGTTCCGCGTTCCCACCGAATCCGACACGGCCGCAACCTCGTCGGTAAAGGTGGAACTGCCGGGCCTCAATTCTGCTCGCACCCAGCCGATTCCGGGCTGGACGTCCACCGTCGACAAGAACGCCGAGGGGCTGGCGACTGCCGTCACGTGGACTGCCGCCCCGGGTTCGGAGGTGTTGCCCGGTCAGTTCCAGCAGTTCCTGCTCTCGGCGGGCCCGCTGCCCGAAGAGGAGTCGGTGAGCTTCCCGGCAGTACAGACGTACAACGACGGCGAGGTCGTCGAGTGGACGCAGGAGCCCGCTGCCGACGGCAGTGAGCCCGAACTCCCTGCTCCGGCGCTGACGCTCGCCGCCGCCGGTAGCTCCTCCGACGGACACGGCAGTCACTCGGCTGGCAGCGAAACCACCGAAACCACCGAGGCCGCAGCGTCATCCGACAGTTCGGGCAACAGCGACAACACCGCACTCTGGGTTGCGGGCGTTGCCCTGGTACTCGGCGCTCTCGGTGCAGCACTCGGCATCGGCGCGACGGTTCGTGGTCGCCGGTCATGAGAAAGTTCCTCGTTGCACTGTTCGCGATGGCGGCGCTCCTGATCGGGGCGCCGACAGCGGGTGCACACTCCGTCGTCACCGGATCGAATCCCGAGAACGGCGCCGAAATCGCGGCAGGTCCGGAGCAGGTGTCGATCTCGTTCAACGAGGTCCCGCAATCGCAGTTCGCCACCTTGAACGTCGTCGGCCCCGACGGCAATCTGTGGTCCAAAGGTGATCCGCGGATCGACGGCCAGTCCATCGTCGTCGACGTCGGTGAACTCGGTCCGGTGGGCGAGTACACCGTCGCGTATCGGGTCACGTCTGCGGACGGCCACCCGATCAGCGGTACGCGGACGTTCACGTTGACCGAGGAAGGTGCCGGCACGCCCGGCGCCGCAGCGGACAGCTCCGCCGACGGTCAGTCGGGCGGCGGAGGTTTCCCCATCTGGCCGTTCTTGGTGGCCGGAGTCGTCGTGTTCGGCGGCGGTCTGGCTTTTGCTCTGCGTAAGCCGAAGAACGCCGACTGACGGTGTTCGGCCGGTGGTGGGCGCTCGTCGCGGGCGTCACGGCCATCGCCGGGGTAGGTGTGGCATGGTTGCTCGCCCGCCCCGACGGCCCCGACCCGTCGTCGGTGGTCCGCGTCGTCGCCGACTGTCTCGGTGCAGCCGTCTTCGGGCTCGCGCTGCTCCGCACCGATCTGTTTCCGGTCCGGGGCAGGCCTGCGGTGTGGCGCACCTCGGCAGCGGTTGCCGGCGCGTGGACGGTTGCCGAGGTGGGATTGGTCGTCGCGGCGGCCACCGAATCGTCTGGTAGCGGAATCGGCGGGTTGCCCGCCAGGCGGTTCACGTCGTTCCTCACCGACATCACGGTCGGGCAACTCGGCCTGGTGACCGTGCTCTGTACCGCGGGCGCTTGCCTGTATGCACTGGCTGCATACCGCAGCAAAGCACCCTGGTCGACGGTTCCGCTCGCCGTCCTCGCCGTCCTCGCCCTCGTGGCACGGCCCATCACCGGCCACATGTCGCAGCAGCTGTTCGGAGCCGTGTTCGTCGCCGTCCATACCGTCGCAGCAGCGCTGTGGCTCGGAGTGCTCGCCGCGATGACGCTGACCCTGCGCGCGAAGGGTTCCTGGGCGATGATGTTGCCGGCCTACTCACGGCTGGCGTGGTGGTCGGTGTGGATCCTGGCCGTCAGCGGAACCGTCAACGCGGCGGTGAAGATCGGTGACGTCAACGGACTGTGGGACACCGGGTACGGACGCGTCGTGCTGGCCAAGACCGTTGCCCTCGTCGTTCTCGTCCTGCTGGCGCGACGCCTGCGCGCCACCTGGCTCGTCGCGGCCGTCGCGCATCGAACCAGGGCCGAGGATTCTAAAGTCCGGGCGGCAGTGCACGTGTGCGTGCTCACTGCAGCTTTCGGGTTGGCTGCGGCGCTGGCCACGACCGCGTAGAAGCCGACGTTCACCTTCTCGCCACCGACCGTTCCCCGACGGGTCCGCGGGTGGTCGCCTGACCCGGCGACGATCGTCTCTCCCACGTCTGCAGGAGAACCCACCTTGATCTTCACCCGTCGCCCCCAAGGGTCACTCCGCCGGCTGCGCTCCCGCCCACTGCTGGGCGCTGTCGCATCCGTTGCCCTGATCGGCGCGCTCGCCGCCTGCTCCGAACCGGCCGAGCCCGCGAGCGAGAACACCGCCGAAGAGTCGAGCGGTGGATCGCTCACCGTGTACACCTCCGAGCCGCAGGCGAAGATCGACGCACTCAACGCCGAGTTCACCGCCGCAAACCCGGGCATCGAGGTGCAAGTCTTCCGGGCCGGCACCGGTGATCTGAACGCGCGCATCGCATCCGAGCGTGAGACCGGAAAGGTCGGTGCGGACGTACTTCTCGCGGCCGACGCGCCGACGTTCGAGAAGTACAAGGACGACGACCTGCTGTTGCAGTACACGCCCGCGGACGCCTCGGCGTTGAACAGCGACATCGTCGATCCCGAGGGCTATTACGTCGGCACCCGCATCATTCCGACGGTCATCGCGTACAACACCGGTGCAGTCACCGAGCCGCCCACGGCGTGGAAGGATCTCGCCGACCCGAAGTACAAGGGGCAGATCACCCTACCCAACCCCGACGTGTCCGGAGCTGCAGCGTTCAACACCGCGGTGTGGTTGAGCGAGGAGTCGCTGGGCGAGCCGTGGCTCGAAGGACTCGCGGCCAACGAGCCCATCGTGGCCGAGAGCAACGGCCCGGTCGGCCAAGCCGTCGCCGCCGGAACGCAGCCCATCGGCATCGTCGTGGACTACCTGGTGCGCGAGCTCGCCGCCAAGGGGTCACCGATCGCGCTCGAATACCCCACCGACGGTGTTCCGTACATCTCGCAGCCTGCCGGCATCTTCTCCGGCTCCGCCAACCAGGATGCGGCGAAGAAGTACCTCGACTTCCTGGTGAGCAAGCGAGGTCAGGAAATCGCCGTCGAGCAGCAGTATCTGCCCGTGCGCGGCGACGTCGGAACTCCGGACGGTGCCCCGGCTCTCGCCGATCTCGCTCTCATCACTCCCGATCTCGCGGAGATCACCGCATTGCAGCCCGACGCCGTGAAGAGGTTCAACGAGCTTGTCGGTTAGGCACTTCCGCCCGGACGGTCTGGCCGGTGTTCGGCTTACCCTCTGGGTGAGCGTCTCGGCCATGATCGTCGTCCCGATCGGCGCAGTGGTGTCGATCGGGCTCGGCGGCAACCATATCCGAGAACTTCTCGACGGTGGAGTCGTCGATGCCGCGGTCAACAGCCTCGTTTCCGCGGGGGTTTCCGCGGCGCTCGCCGTGGTGGTAGCCGTGGCGATGGCCCTCGTTCTCGACCGCACCGATCTTCCCGGTCGACGGGTGCTGCGGTTGATCCTGTTGAGCCCGTTGCTGATTCCTCCGTTCGTCGGTGCCATCGCGTGGACGGGGCTGCTCGGCCCGAGCGGCATCGTCAACAAGTGGTGGGCAGCGCGCTTCGACGGGCCGCTGTGGAACATCTACGGCGGCGACGGCGTGATATTTCTTCTGACGATCCACTCGTACCCCCTGGCGTATCTGATCGTCGCCGCGGCCCTGCGGCGCATCCCCGGCGATCTCGAAGAGGCCGCGCGGATGACGGGGGCATCACCGTGGCGAGCGCTGAGGGACGTGACCCTGCCGCTGCTGAGGACGGCGTCGGTGGCGTCGTTCACGTTGGTGGCTGTGTCCAATCTCGCCGATTTCGGCATTCCCGCTCTCGTCGGCCTCCCAGATCGCTACGTGACGTTGTCGACGATGGTCTACCGCTTCATCCAGTCCGGCACCGTCGAGAAACCACTCGAGGTGGTGTCCACCATCGGCATCGTGCTGCTGTTGCTCGCGGTGGCAGCGGTGGCCGTCGACCGCCTGCTCGGAAGGCGAACCACCCATATCGACGGACCCGCGACGGCTTCGCAACTGTTGCCACTCGGTCGGGGCCGGAGGCCCGTCGGCGTCGTGGTGTGGCTGCTGGCGTTGTCGGTGACGCTGTTGCCGATCCTGGCACTCGCCTCGCAAGCTCTGCTGCCTGCCCCGGGCATCCCGCTCACCTGGGAAAATCTCACTCTCGACAGCATCGTCGGGGCCGTCACCGCGCCCGGAACGCTCGTCGGTATCGAGAACTCCGTGGTGTTGGCGCTCGGAGCGGCGGTCGTCTGCGGTGTCGTGGGCCTGGCCCTCGGCGTTCTCACCACCCGCACCCGATCTCGCGACAATGTCGGACTCGATCTGGTCGCCATGCTCCCCCAGGCAATTCCCGGCCTGGTCATCGCGGTCGGTTGGCTCATCGTCGGCCGGTACACCGGGTTGTTCGACACCAAGTGGGTCATTCTCTGCGCATACGTCATGGCGTTTCTCGCCATTGTCGTTCAGGCGGTCCGTGCGCCGTTGAAGGCGACCCCGGCGGCGTTCGAGGAGGTCGCCCGCTCGTCCGGCGCGTCACCCGTCCGCGCGTTGTACGACGTGTCGTGGAAGTTGGCCGTTCCCGCAGCGGTCACCGGTGCCGTGCTCGTGGCGTTGACTGCCGTTCGCGAACTGACGATGTCGGTGCTGCTGGTGGCTCCGGGCACGCAGACCCTCGGCGTCTCGATCTTCAATCTGCAGCAGGCAGGCGACTACAACGCCGCAGCCGCACTGTCCCTCCTCGTCGCGCTCGTCGGCATCGCCGGCCTCGGGCTGGTCGCGGGGGTCACCGACCGAAAGAAGCACCGCTGATGTCCGCGATTTCCCTCGACTCGCTGCACCTCGACTACCCGGGCGGGGTCGTCGGGCTGGCGGGGATCGACCTGCATATCGCCGACGGTGAGTTCCTGGCTCTCGTCGGTCCGTCGGGGTCGGGCAAGACGACCCTGCTGCGTACCGCCGCGGGCTTCCTCGAACCGACGTCGGGCACGGTCACCATCGGCGGCGATATCGTGGCCGGCGTCGGCCGCTCGATGCCGCCCGAGGATCGCGGACTCGGCATGGTGTTCCAACAGCACGCTCTGTGGCCGCATCGCACGGTCGGCGGGAACGTCTCGTATCCCCTCGAACTAGCCAAGATGTCTCGGTCGGAACGGAAGAAGCGGGTGGCCGACGTGCTCGAGCTCGTCGGGCTGCCAGGCCTCGAATCTCGGGATCCCGCGACACTGTCCGGCGGCCAGCGGCAACGCGTCGCACTCGCCCGGGCGCTCGTTCGCTCGCCTCGCGCACTGCTGCTCGACGAGGCCCTCTCCGCGCTCGACGAGCCACTGCGCGATCGGCTCCGGCTGGAACTGCGGTCGCTGACGCAGGCTGCCGGCCTGACCGTCGTCCACGTCACCCACGACCGGTCCGAAGCGCTGGCGCTGGCAGACCGCGTTGCC
>NZ_JBAWFH010000281.1:0-3491 GCF_049591685.1 Rhodococcus sp. (in: high G+C Gram-positive bacteria)
GCTGCGTCCGGCCTCGCTGCGTTCGGCACTGCTGCCGTCACTGTCAGTCACGATGTCGAGGGTGCCATATGCCGAGGGTGCCGTTCACCGGGCGACTCTCGTCCGCCCGGCACGACCGAAGTGTCAGGAGTCGTCGCGAAGCTCGTAGTACGGGTTGTACACGATCTTGCGGCCGTCGCGTTCGCCCACGCGGCCACGGATGAGAACGGTTTTGCCTGGTTCGATTCCCGGGATCTTGCGACGACCGATCCATACGAGTGTGACGGGATCGGTGCCGTCGAAGAATTCGGCTTCGATGTTGGCGTTGGCGGCCTTCGAACAGGCGTCGACGCTGCGGAGACGGCCGAGCATGGTGACTTCGTCGCCGCGCGAACAGTCGCATGCGCGCTGAGCACCGGACGCCTCCGACGACTCCGCCATCTCCTGGGCGTCGAGTTGATCGACATCCTCGGTCAGCTTCCGCGTGAGTTTCCGAAAGTATCCTGCGGCAGCGGGTGCCATGTGCGCTCCTGGAGCATCTACGACGGTGTTTGCCACGTCTGACGGCGTGTACTACCGACTGTAGACCTGCGGTTGCGCCGTGGCCAACCAGCCTTCATCAATGCCCTGGCACTGTGACCGAATCGGCTGTGAAGGCAGAATCTCCGGACATGAGCACTCGGTCCGTACATGCTGTCGTCCTGCCAGGTGCGGGCTCCGACGCCCGGTTCGCGGCAGATGCGTTCGCCTCCGCCTTCGCGACCGCCGGAACAACAACGCAGACAGTCGATCCCGACCCGACGGGAGTGATCGCGGGGTACGAGCGCGCACTGGACGACGCCGCGCGCGAACACGGCCCGATCATCGTGGGCGGAATTTCCATCGGCGCGGCCGTCGCGATGTCGTGGGCCTTGGAGCACCCGGATCGAGTCGTCGCCGTGCTGGCCGCACTGCCACCGTGGATCGGGGTCGCCGGCGACGCACCGGCGGCTCTGAGTGCTCGCCTCACCTCACACCGGTTGAACACCGAGGGCCTCGGCCCGGCGACCGCAGCCATGGCGTCGTCGACGCCGCCCTGGCTCGCCGAAACTCTCACGAGATCGTGGGCTTCGCAGTGGCCGGATCTGCCCGGCGCACTTCGCGAGGTGGCCGACTACACGGCGCCGAGCGTCGACGAACTCAGGCGCGTGCGGGTGCCGACAGCGCTGGTGGGAGCCGTCGACGATCCTGTACACCCGTTCGACGTCGCCGAGGTCTGGCACCGCGAGATCGAGGGCTCTGCGCTGGCGTCGGTGACGCTGGACCAGATCGGTCGGGATCCGGGAGTGCTCGGCCGGTGCGCGATGGACGCACTGTCGCGCACCCACGCTCGAGCCTGAACGCTGGTCAGCCGCCGAGCTGTTGCATGGCGGATCCGGACGATCCGCGCCGCGGGCCCTCCTGCGAGCCATCCGGTGGGGTCTGCGCCGCAGGGGCGCCCTGCTGGACTGCCCCCTGCTGGGCGGCAGCGTGTTGTGCGGCTGCCTGCTGGACCTGCTGCTCTTGGGCCTGCTGTTGGGCCTGCTGTTGTTGGGCGGCGGCCAACTGCTGCAGCAATACGGGAGGAAGTACGACGGGGAGAGGCGTACGAACCGGGTGGGGTTCGGTTCCGCGGTCGACAACCGACTGCGACAAAATGTCTCGCGCGATCTTCACGAGGGGAGAATCGGGGCCTACCGCACCTGCGGGGCCGGCCAGGACGCAGCGCACCATCCACCGGTAGCCGTCGACGCCGATGAAGCGCAGGTCGGCATTCGTCGTCACGCCGTGCAGTTCGCGGCCCCACGGGCCCGTTTCGACAGCGACCTCGGAGCTGTCTGCCCGAAGCGACGCCGCCAGATCGGTAGCCACCTCGCGCCATTGGCCCGGTGACTTCGGTGCGGCGTACGCCGCGATGGTGATACGGCCGTACTGGGTGACGATGTGCACCGCCTGGGGCGCGCCCGCCTGCGTCATCTCCACCTGTAGCTGGCCGCCGGAAGGGAGGGGAACCAGTACCGAACCGAGATCCAGACGCGTCGCTGCGAGAGACTCGCGATCCTCGTCCAACTCCTCGAGGTCGAACGGGCCCATGTCGGGGTCCGATGAGACGGCGTCTCCCCCGTTCGATTCGGGGTCGGCGGCACCGCGCGGATCGTCGAGCGCCGACGCGCCGCTGTCCCTCACGGCCTCGTGCTCGTCCTGCTGCTCCGAAGCTTTCTTGCGACGTCCGAACATGATCAGTTCTCTTCCTCTCGAATCAACGTGTCTGCGGTGGCCGCGTCCGGGTCGTTCTCGGGCCGCGTCAGGCTTGCGTGCCCTCCGCTTGATCCGTAGCCACCCACGCCGCGTGTCGTGTCGTCGAGCGACTCGACCTCTACGAACGACACCAGCTCGACCTTCTGGATCAGCAACTGCGCAATTCGATCACCACGCATCAACTCGATCGTCTCCCGTGGATCGAGGTTGATCAGGCACACCTTGATCTCACCCCGGTACCCGGCGTCGATGGTTCCGGGCGCGTTGACGATGGACAGACCCGAACGCGCGGCCAACCCCGAACGGGGATGAACGAGGCCGACGGTTCCGAGTGGAAGTGCAACCGCGATTCCCGTGCCGACCACCAGGCGATCTCCCGGGGCGATCGACGCATCCGTGGTGATGTGCAGATCTACGCCTGCGTCACCCTCGTGCGCTCGCCGCGGAAGCGGAAGGTCGGGGTCCAAGCGCGTCAATCGAACGGCGGGAAGACTGCTCGCCGCGGTATTCGACGCGGCCGGAGTGGCTGCAACTGGTGTCGGATCGTCGCTCACGTGCTCCGAGACTACGCGCCTCCCCCACTCGTCTCGCTTCTTCTCCACCTCCCGGCGTCTTCTCCACCCCACTGGCGATCCTGGGGCGGCAGCTACCCTGGAGGTGTGCCACAAGAATCGGAACACGACGTCGACCCCACCGCCTCGAGACGCGATTCGCTCGCGACTGCTGCCGGGACGGTCGTTCACTCCGAAAAGCTGTGGGTGCCGATCTGGTGGTGGCCCGTCGCTCTGGCGGTGGGTGCCTTGCTGGCCGCCGAGGTGCACATGGGCGCCCCTGGCCTTCGCGCGTGGCTTCCGTACGTATTGCTTCTGCCGTTCCCGATCTGGGCTCTGTACTGGCTGAGTCGGATGACCGTGGAGGTGGTTCGCGACGGGTCAGGCGGTGAACTGCGTGTGGGTCGGGCGCGTCTTCCGCTCGATGTCATCGCCAAAGCGGCGGTCATCCCTGCGACAGCAAAAAGTGCGGCGCTGGGCAGGCAGCTCGATCCCTCTGCCTTCGTGCAACACCGCACCTGGGTCAAACGAATGGTTCTTGTTGTTCTCGACGATCCCGAGGACCCCACCCCGTACTGGTTGGTCAGTACCAAGCGTCCCGAGGACCTCGTCGCTGCACTGGCTCGGCCCACCCCCGGAGGCCGCTCGTAAGCGGCCTCGGCCTCGCACAGTCACCCATCCGAT
>NZ_JBAWFH010000282.1:0-1913 GCF_049591685.1 Rhodococcus sp. (in: high G+C Gram-positive bacteria)
CCGACGTAGTCGTCGGCCGCCTCGGCGTGGTGCGAAACCGTCCTGATCAGTGCGCGGTTGCCTTCTCCGCACCGATACCGGTAAGCGAGCGAACCTCCATTTCGGCCTGCTTCGCCTTGCTCTCGGAGTCCTTCGACAGCAGGGTGCCGACAATGCCGAGGACGAACGCGAGCGGGATTGCCACGATGCCGGGGTTGGACAACGGGAACCATGCGAAGTCCGAATTGGGAAGCATCGCGGTCGGGGATCCGGAGACCGCCGGGGAGAACACGATGAGCACCAGCGTCGAGATCAGGCCGCCGTACATGCTGCACAGCGCGCCCGTGGTGTTGAACCGGCGCCAGAACAGCGAGTAGACGATGGTCGGCAGGTTCGCGGCCGCGGCGACCGCAAATGCGAGGGCGACGAGGAAGGCGATGTTCTGCCCGTTGGCGAGGATGCCCAGACCGATGGCAAGGATGCCGATGACGACGGCGGTGATGCGCGAGACCCGAACCTGCTTGACTTCGTCGACGTCGCCCTTCTTGATCACGTTGGCGTAGATGTCGTGGGCGAACGACGCCGATGCGGTGATCGTCAGGCCGGCGACGACGGCGAGGATCGTCGCGAAGGCAACCGCCGATATGACACCGAGGAGGACGACACCGCCGAGTTCGAAGGCGAGAAGCGGTGCGGCCGAGTTCTGTCCGCCCGCGGAGGCGAGAATGCGGTCCGGTCCGACGATGGCTGCGGCGCCGTAGCCGAGAACCAGCGTGAACAGGTAGAAGGCACCGATGAGGGCGATGGCCCATACGACGCTGCGACGAGCTTCCTTGGCGGTGGGGACGGTGTAGAAGCGCATCAGCACGTGCGGCAGACCTGCCGTGCCGAGGACGAGGGCGATACCGAGCGAGAGGAAATTGAGCTTCGACATTCCGCTGCCGCCGTACTGCGCACCCGGTTCGAGCACGTCGCGTGCTGCGACCTTGGCATCGGCCGATCCTGCCACCATCTCCTGCGCGCTACCGAGCAGTTCCGAGAAGTTACCGCCGAACTTGACGAGCACCAGGACGGTCATGAACAGTGCACCGGCGATCAGCAGAACGGCCTTGATGATCTGCACCCAGGTGGTGCCCTTCATGCCGCCGACCAGCACGTAGGTGATCATCAGTACGCCGACAACGGCGATGACGATGGACTGTCCGGTGCGGTCGGAGATGTCGAGCAGCAGTGCGACGAGTCCGCCCGCTCCGGCCATCTGCGCGAGGAGGTAGAACAACGAAACCGTCAGCGTCGAGATCGCGGCGGCCGTGCGTACCGGACGCTGCTTGAGCCGGAAACTCAACACGTCGGCCATCGTGAATTTGCCTGTGTTGCGGAGCAATTCGGCGACGAGAAGCAGTGCGACCAGCCAGGCGACGAGGAACCCGATGGAGTACAGGAAGCCGTCGTAGCCGTAGACGGCGATGGCCCCTGCGATACCGAGGAAGCTGGCTGCGGACAGGTAGTCACCGGCGATGGCGACGCCGTTCTGTGGCCCGGAGAAGCCACCGCCTGCGGTGAAGAACTCGGACGCCGTGGCGTTTTTCTTGCTCGCTCGGATGACCACGAACATCGTCACGGCGACAAACGCGCCGAAAATCGCGATGTTGACCAGTGGTTCGCCGACGGTGGTGTCGACGTCCTGCGCGAGAATAGATGCGAGCGTCATTGCCTGGCCTCCTGCGAGGTGATCATGTCGTTGCGGAGTGCTTCGGCGCGCGGGTCGAGCTCACGGTTGGCGAACCTGACGTAGATCCCCGTGATGGCGAAGGTGGTGATGAACTGTGCGAGTCCGAGCAGCAGACCAACGTTGACGTTTCCCCACACCTGGGTGGACATGAAGCCCTGCGCATAGTTGCTCAGCAGCACGTAGACGATGTACCAGATCAGAA
>NZ_JBAWFH010000283.1:0-11695 GCF_049591685.1 Rhodococcus sp. (in: high G+C Gram-positive bacteria)
CGCCGAACGTCCGTGAGGACGTTCGGCGCTCGTGTCGATTTCGTGGATGAGTGTCAGTGCTTCTCGGGTCCGAGGTGGTATTCGAAGACGAGCCCGGCGGCTGTAGCGAGAACCAGCGCGACTCCCAGCACGATGAGCCACCAGAGGAAGAACGCGAACCCGATTGCTACAACGCCGGCGGCAGCAGCCAGCAGGATCGGCCAGAAGCTTCCGGGGCTGAAGAATCCCAGATCGCCGGCGCCGTCGCTGACCTCGGCGTCGTCGAAGTCCTCGGGACGGGTGTCGAGGCGACGAGCGACGAAGCGGAAGTACGTTCCGATGATGAGCGTCAGACCGACCGACAACGCAATCGCTGTGACGCCGGCCCACTCCACGCCGGTGCGGGAGAACCCGGTGAAGAGGGCGTAGACGATCCCGACGAGAAGAAAGAAGACAGTCAGGATCTCGAAGATCTTGGCTTCGATTTTCATTTCAGCATTCTTCCTGGGTCAGTTGCCGTCGGCGACGGATTCGGACTTCTGGGTACGATCCGTGGTGAACGGGATGGTACTGGTGGCGATAGGTGATTGACCGATCGCTTCCAGTGCCTGGGCGTTGGTCAGGCCTTCGCCACCGTCGGACTCGGGCTTGCGCAGTTCGATGTATTCCTGGAACGCCTCGGGCGACACCGCACGGACCTCGAAGTTCATCATCGCGTGGTAAGTACCGCACATTTCGGTGCAGCGACCGACGAAGGCTCCTTCACGCTCGATCTCGGAGATCTGGAAGACGTTGTCCGAGTTGTTTTCCTTGGGGTTCGGGAGTACGTCCCGCTTGAAGAGGAACTCGGGAACCCAGAATCCGTGGATGACGTCCGACGAGGCGAGCACGAACTCGATGCGCTTACCGGTCGGCAGGACCAATACCGGGATCTCGGTGCTCGAGCCGACAGTCTCGATCTGGTTGTAATGCAGGTACGAAAGATCCTGGGGGTTGACGCCGTGGATCGCCCCGGGGACGAACTCGCCGTCCTCGCCGCCCTGCACCTCGGTGTTCTGATCTCCGCCACCGGCAGGCGTAGCGCCTTCCTCGGCGGCTTCCTGCGCCTCGATGTCGGTGCCCTCGTATTTGGGCTCGCCGTCCTTGAGGTCGACGGTCTGGTAACCGAACTTCCAGTTCCACTGATAAGCGGTGACATCGACGGTGACGTCGGGGTCGGCCTGCTTCTCGTCGACGTAGTTCTGCACCACGACGGTGAAGTAGAAGAGAACCGCGATGATGACGAACGGGATCGCGGTGTAGAAGAGTTCCAGCGGCACGTTGTACGCCGTCTGACGAGGAAACTCGGGCGAGTCCTTCTTCTTTCGGTGGAAGATGACCACCCAGAAGATCAACGCCCACACGATGATGCCCATGATCAGGGCAGCCACCACGGACCACGTCCACAATTCGCGAATCGACCTGCCCTGAGGCGTCACGCCCGAAGGAAAGCCGAAGCGCAGAACATCGCTGTCGATGGAACAGCCCGACAGCAGCAACGCGGCTATGCCGAGAAATGCTGCAAGCCCAGCTCGCCGAAGGATCCGACTCTGCGCCACGTTCACGCCTTCCTGATCGCTCACCACTGAAGAATGTGGGCTTCCACATGCGGATGCCCTAGTACTACGCAGCGTAGACCAAAGCTGAGTCGAGAACGCGGTTGGGTCGTTACCCGGCGCCGTCCGTGTCTGCGGCATACTCGTAGTTTCCGTGCCGCCCCGTTGCCGGAGATGTGCAACGTCCTTGCCGGCGGCACTGCACCCGATTGCGAAGCGAGGTAGTAGACGCTGTGTGTGGACTACTCGGTGTACTGACGTCCGACGGCACCGATGCAGCTGGAGTCGATCTCGTCGGCTCCGCCATGCACTGCATGCGCCATCGCGGACCCGACGAGCCGGGCACCTGGCACGACGACGACGTCATCTACGGGTTCAACAGATTGTCGATCATCGACATCGAACACTCGCATCAGCCGCTGCGGTGGGGACCGGCGGAGAACCCGACGCGGTACGCGCTGACGTTCAACGGGGAGATCTACAACTACCTCGAATTGCGTGAGCAATTGACGCGGGAACACGGCGTCGAGTTCTCGACGGAAGGCGACGGCGAGCCGATCGTGGCTGCTTTCCACCACTGGGGCAGCGATGCCGTGCGGCGCCTACGCGGCATGTTCTCGTTTGCGATCTGGGACACCGAGACGCGTGAGATGTTCCTTGCCCGCGATCCGTTCGGCATCAAACCGTTGTTCCTCGCCACCGGCCCGGGCGGAACGGCGTTCGGAAGCGAGAAGAAGAGCCTGCTCGAGCTCACGTCTCTGCTCGGCATAGGCACGGAACTCGATTCGCGGGCGATCCAGCACTACACGGTGCTGCAGTACGTGCCAGAGCCGGAGACGCTGCATGCCGAGATTCGACGCCTGGAGTCGGGTTGTCATGCGACGCTCTCCCCCGGTTCTGCGCCGAAGGTCACCCGCTATTTCACTCCCAAGTTTCCGGTCCGACCTTTCGAGCCCGGCACCGAGGCTGCGCGCTATCGGGAGATCGCGGAGGCACTCGAGGATTCGGTTGCCAAACACATGCGTGCCGACGTCACGGTCGGGTCGTTCTTGTCGGGTGGAATCGACTCGACGGCCATCGCAGCGTTGGCGATGAGGCACAACCCGAACCTGATCACGTTCACCACGGGTTTCGAGCGCGAGGGCTACTCCGAGGTCGACGTCGCCGCCGAGTCGGCAGCGGCGATCGGCGCTGAACACGTGGTCAAGGTGGTCGGCCCCGAAGAGTTCGCGGCGTCGATCCCCGAGATCGTCTGGTACTTGGACGACCCGGTGGCCGATCCGGCGCTCGTGCCCCTGTACTTCGTCGCCAAGGAAGCCCGCAAGCACGTCAAGGTGGTGCTGTCCGGAGAAGGCGCGGACGAGCTGTTCGGCGGGTACACCATCTACCGTGAGCCGCTGTCGTTGAAGCCGTTCGAGCGCCTACCCAAGGGTCTGCGGCGCGCAGCGGGTGCGTTGAGCGAAAGGATCCCCGAGGGCACGAGGGGTAAGAGCTTGCTCCACCGCGGTTCCATGTCGCTGGAGGAACGCTACTACGGCAACGCTCGCAGCTTCGGTGACGCTCAGCTGCGTGCTGTTCTACGCGATTTTCGGCCCGAGTGGACGCACACCGATGTGACGGCGCCGCTGTATGCCCAGTCGCAGGGTTGGGATCCGGTTGCACGGATGCAGCATCTCGACCTGTTCACGTGGTTGCGCGGCGACATCCTCGTCAAGGCCGACAAGATCACGATGGCCAACTCGCTGGAGTTGCGAGTGCCGTTTCTCGACAACGAGGTCTTCGCGGTCGCGGAGAAACTGCCGTTCGACCAGAAGATCACCAAGGACACCACGAAGTACGCACTGCGCCAGGCCCTCGAGGGCATCGTTCCGGGCCACGTTCTGCATCGCGCGAAGTTGGGGTTCCCCGTTCCGCTCCGGCACTGGTTGCGCGGGACCGAGCTCTACGACTGGGCTCACCAGCAGATCGCCGAGTCCGACACCGACCACATTCTGAACAAGGCTGCCATCACCGCGATGCTGAACGAGCACCGAACCGGCGGGGCCGATCACAGTCGCCGGCTGTGGACCGTTCTGATCTTCATGGTCTGGCACGGCATCTTCGTCGAGAAGCGCATTGTTCCGCAGATCGCCGATCACACCTACCCGGTCGCTCTCTAGACGCTCCCCGCGTACTCACCTCACGACTGAAGCCCTCGCAACCAGTGGATCGGTTGCGAGGGCTTGCTCGTGAAGCGCCTGTGTCAAGCAGGCAGAAGCTTGCCGATCTCGTCGGCCGCTGCGTCGCCGTAGGCCGCGCCCAAGCGCTTGAGGGCATCGTCACGCACGAGCGACCACTCCTGGGTGCCGGTGGTTTCGAGGACGAGCACCGCGACGAGCGATCCGAGCTGCGCGGCTCGCTCGACGGACGCGCCGGCCAGGTGGGCGAGCAGGAATCCCGCGCGGAATCCGTCGCCGACACCGGTGGGATCGACCTTGCTGGTCTCGGGGACGACTGCGACATGTGAGGTGTTTCCGTCGGCGGTGACGATGTCTACGCCGGACTTGCCGAGCGTGGTGACGCGGACGCCTACCTTGGCCGCGATCTCGGCCTCGGACAAGCCCGTCTTCTGCCGAAGCAGACCCCACTCGTACTCGTTGGTGAACAGGTACGCCGCACCTTCGATGAGAGCGATTGCCTGCTCGCCGGTAAGTCGTGCCAGCTGCTGCGACGGGTCGGCCGCGAAGGGAATTTTCGCGGCACGGCACTGCTCGGTGTGCGCGAGCATGGCGTCGGGATCGTTGGCACCGACGAGGACCAGTTCGAGTGGCTGACCGGAAGCGAGTTCCGCAATGGAGATTTCACGCGCTTCGCTCATCGCTCCGGGATAGAACGACGCGATCTGAGCCATGTCCTCGTCCGTGGTGCAGACGAAGCGTGCGGTGTGCGCGGTAGCGGACACGCGAACTCCGCTGCAGTCGACTCCGTTGGATTCGAGCCACGCCCGGTATTCGCCGAAGTCGGCGCCGACTGCGCCGACCAGAAGGGGTGAGCCGCCGAGGACTCCCAGCGCGTACGCGATGTTCCCGCCGACTCCGCCTTTGCGGATGACGAGGTCGTCCACGAGGAAACTGAGCGAGATGTTCGAGAGCTGGTCGGCGACCAACTGTTCGGCGAACTTGCCCGGGAATCGCATCAGGTGATCGGTTGCTATCGATCCTGATACCGCGAGAGTCACGTGCTTGAGCCTTTCGGTCGGTGTCGGCAGAATTCGAGGCTACTGCGCGCAGGTCTGCATCGGGCGCAGACGACATTTCTTTCGGTGAACACACCACTGACCGGTACTTGCAGTGCAAGTACCGGTCAGTGGTGACGGTCGATCAGTTGAACGAATCGCCGCAGGCGCAAGAGCCTGTCGCGTTCGGGTTGTCGATCGTGAAGCCCTGCTTCTCGATGGTGTCGACGAAGTCGATGGAAGCACCTTCGACGTACGGAGCACTCATCCGGTCGACCGCGAGCGTGACTCCGTTGAAGTCCACTGCGAGGTCGCCATCGAGGCTACGGTCGTCGAAGAAGAGCTGATAGCGCAGTCCCGCGCAGCCTCCGGGCTGAACGGCGATGCGCAGCGCGAGGTCGTCGCGGCCTTCTTGATCCAGCAACGCCTTGGCCTTCGACGACGCGGTTTCTGTCATCGTGACCTTGTGCGTCATGGTCTCGTTCGAGACGGTCATGGGCTCTCCCTGTCAGTCGTACCAAACCCGTGAACATCTCAACCGTACTCCGCATGTGGATATTCCTCACGACCCCTGCTCCGCTCCGGCAATGTTTCTCGAGGTGACGTGGCTGCGCTCACGGATTACAGACCCGGCCGATGTTCGGTTGTGCGCGTTCATCCCATAACCTGGGCGGGTGAAGTTGCTACGCCGCGGAAACTCAGACAATTCGGACGGCGACGAGCCGAAGTCGGTTCAGTCGTCGGCATCGACCCCTTCGTCGGACGACATTGCGTCCCCGGGGGCCGTCGGTAAGGGTCGCCCCACGCCGAAGCGGCGAGAGGCCGAAGCCCGTCGACGAGGTCCGGTGCCGCCACCTCCGATGACGAGCAAGGAGGCCCGCGAGCGTCGCAAGGCCAACAAGGGCTCCAAGGACGACCGCAAGCGAGCTGCAGCCGAGCGCCGGGCGGCATCGTCCGAGCGCCGTGAGCGCATGCTCGCCGGCGAGGACAAGTACCTCCTTCCCCGAGACAAGGGCCCGGTCCGCGCATTCGCCCGAGACCTCGTCGATGCCCGACGCAACCTCGTCGGACTGTTCATGCCGCTGGCTCTCCTGCTGATCTTCGCGCTGTTCTTGAGCCCCGCGGTGCAGGCGTTCGTCACGCTGGCGATGTTCGTGATGATGGCGTTCATGGTCATCGAGGGCATCTTCATCGGGCGTCAGATCAACAATCGTGTGCGCGAGCGCTTCCCCGACACGCCCGACGGCGGATTCAAGCTCGGGTGGTACGCGTTCGTCCGCGCTTCGCAGCTGCGCAAGATGCGGGCACCCAAGCCCCGCGTCGACCGCGGCGCCGCCGTCTGACCTCGTCGGGTCACATGGCCTCGCTGCCTCCACAGGATCGGTCCCCGCTTGATCGCACACCGGTCCGGTGGCAGCGCACCCTCGTTCTCGGCGGCACCCGGTCCGGCAAGTCCGCATACGCGGAAGACCTCGCGACCGGGCGCCGCGAGGTCACCTATGTCGCGACGGGGCGCCGTAACGCCGGCGACGCGGACTGGGAAGCGCGGATCGACGCACACCGACATCGTCGTCCGGCGTACTGGACGACGGTCGAAACGTCCGCCGGTCTCCCGTCCGTCCTCGTCCAGAGCGATGCCCGCGTGCTCACGATCGTCGACGATCTCGGAACCTGGCTGACCGGTGCCATCGATGACTTGCAGGCATGGGACCTCCCTCGCGGAACCGTCGCCCCTTCCACCGACGCGCTCGTCGATGCCGTTGTGACGTGCGAAAGCTCGGTAATCATGGTCAGTCCCGAGGTCGGTTGGAGTGTGGTGCCGCCGACGCGATCGGGTCGCCTGTTCCAAGACGAAATGGGAATCCTGAATCGACGCATAGCGGCGGTCTGCGACACCGTCGTGCTCGTCGTCGCCGGAATCCCACTCACGATCAAGGACGCCCGCTCGACGACGAAAGGCCATCTGTGACAATCAGTTCGGAGCGTACCGAGGATTCGACACCGCTGCGTCCCGTGTCGCCCCCGTCCGCGGAGGCACGTACGCAGGCCATGGCACTGCAGAAGTCTCTGACCAAGCCGGCCGGTAGCCTCGGGCGCCTCGAGGCACTCGGCGAGTGGATTGCTGCATGCCAGGATCACTGCCCGCCCACCCCGCTGACGCGACCGCGAGTCGTGGTGTTCGCCGGCGACCACGGTATTGCGGCACACGGCGTTTCGGCCTACCCCCCTGAGGTGACCGCTCAGATGGTCGCCAACTTCACGGCGGGCGGCGCAGCCGTCAATGCGCTCGCGCGAGCAGCAGGCGCCACGGTCCGTGTCGTCGACATTTCCGTCCGTTCCGACACCGCCGCCGATGTGAGCACGCACAAGGTCAGGAAGTCCAGCGGATCGATCGATCGTGAGGATGCGCTCACCGATGACGAGGTCTCGGCTGCCATCGACGCCGGCCGCGCCATCGCGGACGAGGAGGTCGACGCTGGGGCCGATCTACTGATCGCAGGGGACATGGGCATCGGAAACACCACGCCTGCAACGGTGTTGGTGGCTGCTCTCACCGACACCGAGCCGGTGGCTGCGGTCGGCCGCGGCACGGGTGTCGACGACGCCGGGTGGATCCGGAAGACGGCAGCGATCCGCGACGCGATGCGTCGGGCCCGTCCGGTCGTCAAGGATCCCGTTGCTTTGCTGCGGGTGGCCGGGGGTGCGGACATCGCGGCGATGGCAGGTTTCGTCGCACAGGCTGCGCACCGGCGAACGCCGGTCATTTTGGACGGCCTAGTGGTCACCGCAGCGGCACTCGTCGCCGAGGAGTCGGCGCGCGGTGCACGCGAATGGTGGGTTGCCGGGCACCGGTCGACCGAGCCCGCTCATTCGATTGCGCTGCGGCATCTGCGAATCGAGCCCCTCCTCGAACTCGACATGCGCTTGGGCGAAGGGTCGGGTGCGCTGGTCGCGCTCAATCTCGTACACGGCGCCGTGGCCACGCTGGCCGGGATGTCGACGTTCGCCGATGCCGGGGTCAGTTCGGACGCGCCCGAGCCGAAAGCAGACTGAACCGTGCGACGGGCGGTCGGCCTTCGGCTGGCTCTGTCGTGGCTGACGGTCCTGCCCGTTCGAGGTCCCACTGATATCGGCAGGGAGGATGCCGGGCGCGCCATCACCAGCACCCCCGTCGTGGGCCTGCTGCTGGGCGGCTTCGCGGCGTTCGCGCTGTGGGTACTCGATGCGGCCTCCGTGCACGGGATGCTCGCGGGTCTACTGACCGTGGGTGCTCTTGCGCTGCTCACGCGCGGAATGCACATCGACGGTCTCGCGGACACTGCAGATGGCCTCGGCTGCTACGGACCCCCCGAGCGTGCGCGTGAGGTGATGCGCTCAGGTAGCGCAGGACCGTTCGGTGTTGCGGCCATCGTGATCGTCCTCGCCGTGCAGGCCGCCGGCTTCGGCGATGCGGCGGACGAGCAGTCGTGGTGGACGGTGGCCGCGGCGGTGGCGACGGGCCGGGTCGCCGTCGTGTTCGCCTGTCGCCGTGGTGTTTCCGCAGCGTCAGACACGGGATTCGGCGCGCTCGTCGCAGGCACGCAGGGCCTCGTTCCGATCGCCGGGTGGACCGCGGCAGCGCTCGTCGGCAGTATCTGGGCCGTGGACGAACGCCTGTGGCAGGGCCCGCTGGTGGTGGCCCTTGCTCTGTGCGCGTCAGTTGTTGCTGTCCGTCACTGCGTCCGACGTTTCGGCGGCGTCAGCGGAGACGTGTTGGGCGCGGCCGTCGAAGCGACCACGGCATTCACCGTGGTCGGCTTCTTGATCGGCGGGTAGGTCGTCCGCTATCGGAGGGTGGTCATCCAGCCGTGGGTATCGGCGAAAGTGCCACGCTGGATACCGGTCAGGGTGTCGCGGAGCGCGAGGGTGATCTCACCGGGCTCTCCGTCGGCGATCGAGAACTCACCCTCGGCGAACTTCACCCGTCCGACCGGTGTGATGACGGCGGCGGTGCCGCACGCGAAAACCTCGGTGATGTCGCCGTTCTCGGCGCCCTTCTGCCATTCCTCGGTCGAGATTCGCCGCTCTTCGACGGGGATCCCGGCGTCGGTGGCGAGAGCGAGGAGCGAGTCGCGAGTGATGCCGGGCAACAGTGACCCCGACAGCGACGGCGTCACCAACCGGGCGTCCGAGCCGGACCCGAACACGAAGAACAGGTTCATGCCGCCCATCTCCTCGACGTAGCGGCGTTCGATGGCGTCGAGCCACACGACCTGATCGCACCCCTGATCGCTTGCCTGCGCCTGGGCGAGCAGAGACGCAGCGTAATTGCCTGCGAACTTGGCCGCGCCCGTACCGCCGGGGGCCGCACGCACGTATTCGGTGGACAGCCACACGCTGACAGGCTTGACGCCGCGGGGGAAGTACGCGCCTGCGGGCGAAGCGATCAGCATGTATCGATAGTCCGAGGCGGGTCGGACACCGAGCCCGGCCTCGGTGGAGAACATGAACGGCCGCAGGTAGAGCGCATCCTCACCGCCGGCCTCCGGAATCCATTCGTGATCGACAGCCAACAATTCCCGGATGGACGCCACGAACATTTCTTCGGGCAGTTCCGGCATCGCGAGCCGCCGTGCCGACGACTGGAAGCGTTGGGCGTTCTGATCGACGCGGAAGGACGCCAAGTCGCCGTTGGGTTGGCGGTACACCTTCAACCCCTCGAAGATGGCCTGCCCGTAGTGCAGAACCATCGCGGCGGGATCCAGTTCGATCGGTCCGTACGGGGCGATGGTCGGGCCGTACCATTCCTTGTCGGCGGTGTAATCGATGATTGCCATGTGGTCCGTGAAGAACTTCCCGAACCCCGGCGCAGCCAGTACCGCATTCCTTGCCTCCGACGGAGCCGGGGACGGATGCTGCACACGGGTGAATTCGGGGACGCCTGTCATGGGGTGGATCCTATCGAAACCGTAGTAAGCCCGGTCACTTGGTGTTCGCCGAAACGAACGGCGGGGCGACGATTTCACACCTCAGAGCGCGGCCACGCACGTCGACCTCGACGGCGTCACCCGGTGCGACGCCGGCTGCCGAGTCGACGAGGGCCAGAGCAATGCCGACTCCCAGCGACGGGGAGAACGTGCCGGAGGTGGTCACTCCGATGGGCTGTCCGTCGCGCTGCACCGTCTGTCCCTGACGCAACACCCCGCGATCGAGAGCTTTGACTCCACGCAGCACGCGAGCCGGCCCCGCTTCCTTCTCGGCGACGAGCGCATCCCTGCCCCAGAAACTGTCCTTCTTCCAACCGACGGCCCAACCACAGCGGGCCTGCAACGGCGAGATGTCGAGTGACAGTTCGTGGCCGTGCAACGGGTAACCCATCTCGGTACGCAGGGTGTCGCGCGCGCCGAGGCCGGCCACCTGGCCGCCCGCAGCTCGAACCGGTTCCACCATTGCGCGGAAGAGCGACTCGGCGTCGTCCCAGGCGGGAATCAACTCGTACCCCAGTTCACCGGTGTAGCCGGTGCGGCACACCCGAACAGGCACGTCGTTCCAGCGGGCGTCCTCGAACGCCATGTACTCCATGTCGGCCGGCAACCCGAGTTGTTCCAGCACTGCGCGCGAACCCGGTCCCTGCACGGCGAGAACGCCGTGGTCGCGGTGCTGATCGACGACGGTCACACCGTCCGGCGCCTGCGCTGCCAGGGCCGCGACGACGGCGGCCGTGTTGGCCGCGTTGGGGACGAGGAACACCTCCTCGGCGCCGACGTAGTACGCGATGAGGTCGTCGACGACACCACCGGTTTCGTTGCAGCACAACGTGTATTGCGCTTTCCCGGGTCCGACCCGGCCGAGGTCGTTCGTCAACGTAGCATTTACGAACTCGGCAGCACCCGGGCCGCGAACGAGCGCCTTGCCCAGATGACTCACGTCGAACAGGCCGACGCTGTCGCGGACGGCCTTATGTTCGGCGACCACACCCGCACCCGCGTACGACACGGGCATTTCCCACCCACCGAACGGCGCGAACGTCGCCCCGAGCTCGACGTGGACGGCATGGACGGGTCCGCGAACCAGTTGCTCTGCACTCATATCGGGCAACGCTAGCGGAGAAGTTCGCCCCAGGACCTCATCACTACGATCGAATCCGACCGACACAATCGATCCCCATCAGGAGCTGCCTCGTGCCATCGACTTCACCCCGCACCCTCGGACCCGAGCTGGTGCCGGCCGGCCGCCTCGGCAAGAACATCGACGTGCTCGTCGTCGCGCTCAGCACCAGCGAGGACGGGCTCGAACTCCTCGTCACCGACACCATCTCCGACGACGCAGTGGCCTCAGCACTGCTCGACGCCTTCGAGGCCGTCGGAGCGACCGGCAAGGCGGACGAGCTCACCCGCATCCCGGCACCGGCGTCCCTCGAGGTCGGAAGCGTGCTCGCGGTCGGCCTCGGGAAGTCCGCGGACATCGACACCGAGCGCATTCGGCAGTCGGCCGGTACGGCTGCCCGCGCACTCACCGGTACCGCTACGGCAGCCACGACATTGTCTTCCCTCGACCTGAGCGCAGCCGCCGAAGGGTTCTTCCTCGGCGCCTACACCTTCACCGAATTCAAGTCCTCATTGTCGGCTCCCGGCCCCGACGCCGGGCCGCTCGCCCGAGTCGAACTCATCGTCGAGGACCCCCGAAGCAAGGAAACCAAGGCGGAGCTCGCGCGTTCTGTCGCCATCGCCGAATCCGTTGCGATTGCCCGCGACTTCGTCAACACGCCCCCGAGCCACCTGTACCCGGAGGAGTTCGCGGCCCGCGCGGAAGCACTGGGAACTGCAGCGGGACTGAAAGTGCAGATTCTCGACGACAAGACGCTCGACAAGGGCGGCTACGGAGGGATCCACGGCGTCGGCAAGGGATCGTCGCGACTGCCCAGGCT
>NZ_JBAWFH010000284.1:0-1749 GCF_049591685.1 Rhodococcus sp. (in: high G+C Gram-positive bacteria)
GAATAGGGTTCTGCCCTATGACGCATGCCGCCGACGCGCCGAGTTCCGGTGCTCTCGCCGATCGACCACCCATGATCTCCCTGAAATCGGTAGACAAGCATTTCGGTGATCTGCACGTTCTCAAAGACATCAACCTCGAAGTACCTGCCGGACAGGTGGTCATCGTGATCGGCCCGTCCGGGTCGGGCAAGTCGACCCTGTGCCGCACGATCAACCGGCTCGAGCCGATCGACTCGGGAACGATCGAGGTCGACGGAGCAGTCCTGCCTGCCGAGGGCAAGGCGCTGGCTGCTCTACGCGCCGACGTCGGCATGGTGTTCCAGTCGTTCAACCTCTTCGCGCACAAGACGATCCTCGAGAACGTCATGCTCGGGCCCCAGAAAGTGCGCAAGCTCGAGAAGGACGAAGTTCGAGCCAACGCGCAGAAGCTGCTCGAGCGCGTGGGCATCGCCAATCAGGCCGACAAGTACCCCGCTCAGCTCTCCGGCGGACAGCAGCAGCGCGTTGCCATCGCACGTTCGCTCGCCATGAACCCGAAGGTGATGCTGTTCGACGAGCCGACCTCGGCGCTCGACCCCGAAATGGTCAACGAAGTGCTCGACGTCATGACCTCACTGGCCAAGGAAGGTATGACGATGCTCGTCGTCACGCACGAAATGGGCTTCGCGCGCAAGGCCGGAGACAGAGTGATCTTCATGGCCGACGGGGCGATCGTCGAGGACACCGACCCCGACACGTTCTTCACGGCACCGAAATCCGATCGCGCCAAGGACTTCCTCGGCAAGATTCTCGGTCACTGACACCGACACTCGCACGTCTACACACACGCTCACAACACGGAGGAATACCTACAGTGAAACTCAATCGTTCGCTACGTCTCGGCGCAGGACTCGCCGCACTGGCAATCGTCGCAACCGCCTGCGGCGGCAACGAAGAACGCAGCGTCACCTCGAGCGCCGAGAACGGCAGCCTCGTCGTCGGCATCAAGTACGACCAGCCCGGCCTCGGCCTTCGCAACCCGGATGGCACCTTCAGCGGCTTCGACGTCGAGGTCGCCAAGTACGTTGCCGACAAGCTGGGCGTCTCCGCGGACAACATCGAGTTCAAGGAAGCCCCGTCCGCCCAGCGCGAGACGCTGATCCAGAACGGCGAGGTCGACTACGTCGTCGCCACGTACTCCATCACCGATACGCGTAAGGAAAAGGTCGACTTCGCCGGCCCCTACTTCGTTGCGGGACAGTCACTGCTGGTGGCCGACGGCAACACCGACATCACCGGGCCGGAAACGCTCGCCGGTAAGCGTCTGTGCTCGGTGACCGGTTCGACACCGGCCCAGAAAATCGCCGACGAGTACCCCGACGTGCAGCTTCAGCCGTACGACACGTACTCCGCCTGCGTCGAGTCGCTGCGCAACGGTGCCATCGACGCCGTCACCACCGACGACATCATTCTCGCCGGCTACGCCGCCCAGTATCCCGGCGAGCTCAAGGTTGTCGGCGAGCCGTTCACCACGGAGAACTACGGAATCGGCCTGGCGAAGGACGACACCGAGGGTCGCAACCAGATCAACGACGCCATCGAAGAGATGGTGTCGAGCGGTGCATGGGAGCAGGCCTTCAACAGCACCGTCGGTGCTTCGGGTTACACCCTCCCGGCAGAACCGGTTGTCGACCGCTACTGACGCTCTGCCCGCGGCGGGTGCGTTGCGTGACTCGGGACGCACCCGCCGCGGACGGCCCGCTCGAGCCG
>NZ_JBAWFH010000285.1:0-5359 GCF_049591685.1 Rhodococcus sp. (in: high G+C Gram-positive bacteria)
ATGCTCGGGGAACGTACCGGCCATGCCCTTCCAGAAACAGGTCGTGGCAGCGGACGTGATCGTGATGCCGCGCTCCTGCTCCTGCTCCATCCAGTCCATGGTGGCTGCGCCATCGTGAACTTCACCGATCTTGTACGAGATACCGGTGTAGAAGAGGATGCGTTCGGTAGTGGTGGTTTTACCAGCATCGATGTGGGCCATGATGCCGATGTTGCGGACCTTGTTGAGGTCGGTCAGCACGTCCTGTGCCACGGAATTCATCCCGCCTTGTAAGTCGAAGAAGTGGGACTGGTCAGGCCGCGAATGGTGATCGAGGCCGGTCCAGGTACTCGGTACAACGCCGGAAGGGTGCGGATAGTTTCGGCCACACCCTCCCGACAGACAGTCACCAGCGGTAGTGCGCGAATGCCTTGTTGGCTTCTGCCATCTTGTGGGTGTCCTCGCGGCGCTTCACAGCGGCACCGAGGCCGTTGCTGGCGTCGAGCAACTCGTTGGCCAGACGCTCGACCATGGTCTTCTCACGACGAGCACGCGAGAAGGTGACCAGCCAGCGCAGTGCCAGCGTGGTGGAGCGACCGGGGCGAACCTCGACGGGCACCTGGTAGGTGGCGCCACCGACACGACGGCTGCGAACCTCGAGGGCCGGCTTGACGTTGTCGAGTGCACGCTTGAGCGTGACGACGGGGTCGGTGCCGGTCTTTTCGCGAGCCTGCTCGAGAGCCTGGTAGACGATGCGCTCGGCGGTGGACTTCTTGCCGTCCATGAGGATCTTGTTGACGAGCTGCGTGACCAACGGGGATCCGTAGACCGGGTCGTTGATCAGCGGCCGCTTGGGTGCTGGGCCCTTGCGTGGCATATCAGCTCTTCTCCTTCTTGGCGCCGTAGCGGCTGCGAGCCTGCTTGCGGTTCTTTACACCCTGGGTGTCGAGCGAGCCGCGGATGATCTTGTAACGCACACCCGGGAGGTCCTTCACACGACCACCGCGAACGAGCACCATGGAGTGCTCCTGCAGGTTGTGGCCTTCACCGGGGATGTAGGCAGTGACCTCTACGGCGCTGGTCAAGCGCACGCGCGCGACCTTACGCAGAGCAGAGTTCGGCTTCTTCGGAGTGGTGGTGTACACGCGAGTGCACACGCCGCGGCGCTGAGGACTGCCCTTGAGGGCAGCGGTCTTCAGCTTCCGCACCTTGTCGGTGCGACCCTTGCGGACCAGCTGGTTGATAGTTGGCATGAACCGGCTTTCTTCGTGTCACGAGTCTCTTTATCGACAGAGACTCAGGGATCTAGCAGTTGGAGCAAGAGAACACTGCTCCTCACCCGGTACTGGTCGTACATCAATACTGCAGGTGCTCCAGTACTGCTACCGCGGGTCTCTTGCACCCCGCGGTCGGGTGTGTCGCATACCCCCACACGGCAGCCGCATTGCACGCTCTCGATGAAACATGAGCACGGCTGTACCTCGTATAGGCACACAGACGGTCCGGTCAGCCCGGACACGACCCATAACGATACCCGGCGGCGCGGCCTCGGGTCAAAACGCCCCCGGTTGTGTTATCGGCCGAGCGGTTATCGGCTGATATCGAGTGTCAGGTCCATCAGCGTGGTCGCGGCCGCACAGGGATCCGGGGCTCCCGAACCCGGCAGATATTGCACCCACCAGCCGACCACCCCAGCATCCGGGGAACCGGCTGCGACGCCGCACGATGCGGGGTCGTCGGGTATCCGGCTGCGAATTGCCTTGCGTCCCTGGACCGTCGTGTCCTCCACGGTGTACATCGACTTCTCGTTCGCCTCCCGCTCCGCGTCCAGCGAACCGTTTTCGAACCAGTTGAACGTGACCTTCACGATGCCGTTGGGGCCGGCGACGTCCCAGCGGCAGATGGCTCCGAAGAACCCCCGTTCGATGGCGTCGCCGCCGACCGTTTCGGCGATCTGGTCGTCGGTCACCGCGTCGCATTCGGTGAGCAGGTTCGTGAACTCCGTGTCGGTACCGGCGTCGAAGGTCGCGGCGGTCGGCGTTCCTTCGACGGTGGTGCTGCAGCCTGCCGACACCAGCGCAACCGCCACCGTGGGAACGATCCAAATCCGCGACCTCACCTGGCTCACCTGGCTCACCTGGCTCACTGGGCTCACTGCGCACGCTCCACGGTGAGTTCGGCGAGTCCGTGGGCGACGTCGCACGGATCGGCCGTGGGAGCTCGATCGCCATAGGTAACCGACCAGTGCACGAAATCCTTCCCGAACTCGACACCCACCTCGCACAGATAGCCGTCGGTGGAGGCCGAGAAGCCGGGATGCCCGTCGATCTCGATGTCCTCGGCGGGCCTGCCGATCAACTCCGAACCCGAGCGCTCTCTGTCGATCGGGCTGCCGCGGTACCAGGAGAAGCTGACGGACGGACCGGTGAAGCCGGAGACTTCCCACTCGCAGCCGACGGAGTTTCGAGTGACCATCGTGAATGTGGGCACGGCGAACTTCGTTCGGACTTCTTCGTCGTCGACCGACCCGCACTGACCGAAGAAGGGGCCCGCGGCCGCGGCCGCGGAGGAATCCGCGTCCTGCTGCCCGGCGTTCTCGCCCGATCCGCAGGCGGTGAGCAGGCCGAACAGCGTCACTCCCGACAACAACGCCGCCCCCACCAGCCTCGTCGTCCGCATGAAACCGAGCGTAGTGCAGGCGGGCTCACGCGCTGTCGACACGCCGACCCTGCACATACACCGCGGTGATTGCCTGCTCGCGCATCGCCATCAGCAGCGCGAACAGTGTCTGATCCCGGGCCGTGTCGGGGTGCTCCGAACGGAACCCGCGCCCGAGAAGTCCCGCCAATGGTGGCCAGGCCGACGGCTGCACGACGATGAAGTCGGCCTCCTTGCCCCGGTCGAGGTTGCCGATGCGGTTGTCCATGTCGAGGGCACGTGCGCCCGCGAGGGTGCCGGTGAACAGCAGCTCGGCCGGATGCAGCGACACACTGCCGCACCCCGGTTCGGAAATGTGCACCTTGTAGGCGTCGCCGAGCACTCTCGTCAGCAGAAACTCGTCGCCGCCGCCGTAATCGGAGCCGATGGCGACGTTCACGCCTGCCGCGACGGTTCGCTTCCACGGCATCGTGCCCGAACCGAGGAACTGCTGCGACGTCGGACAGTGGGCGATCGACGTCCCGGTCTCGGCCATCCGAGCGAGTTCGACGTCCTGGCAGTGCACCGCGTGGGCGAGGATCGTGCGCTTGCCGAGGAAACTGTGGCCGCCGACCTCGGACCCCGGAAGGAACCTGCCGTCGTACGTGTCCAGGTAGTTCTCGACTCCGTACGCCTCCTTGGTGGTGACGATTTCGCCGGTGCCCGGGCGGTCGTTCTCGTTGAGGTGACTGTGAAAGTACACCCCGCGCTCGCGCACCGACTCGTACAGCTCACCGAGGTTCTTCAGTGTCTCTGTGGTCACCGACAGGGAAAAGCGCGGAACCACCGCGACGTGCAGCAGCGCGGTGTCGACGTCACCGGTGTCCGCGGCATGCCACTTCTCGATCTCGTCGCGGACGAGGCGGACAGCGTCGTCCTCGGTGGTGATCAATGCCTTGGCCGAGTCGGGTCCCGTGGTCTGAACACCGCGGCCGCTGACGATGCGCAGGCCGCGTCGGAACGTCTCCTGAAACAGCGCATCCTGGGCGTGGGGAAAGGCAGAGCCGAACACCATGGCCTGCGTCGTCCCGGCGGCGATCCGACGGTTACAGAACGCGACCGCGGCATCGGCAGCGAACTGCGGGTCCTCGAACAGCGACTCGGACGGGAAAATGCACTCGTTGAGCCACTCGAGAAGCTGACCGCCGCCGTACGCGTCGCCGGCGAACGTCTGCGGGAAGTGAACGTGTGTGTCCACGAAACCGGGCAGCAGGAACGCTGGCCGATGATCGACGACCTGGCCGTCACCGCGGTACTCCTCGAACGGACCGCAGTAGGAGATGCGCCCGTCCTCTTCGACGACGAGCGCGCCGTCCGGAAGAGACACGAGCGCGTCCGCGGCACCGGTCACCGTGGGCGCCCCGGCGATATGAAAGATGTGCCCTCTGTGGATCCGGTTCACCGTCAGAGCGAACCACGACAGCACCGGATCCGCTGACCGGGCGTCAGCCGCCTGCCGCGGCGACTTCCCGATCGGTCAACTTCAGCCCCTGGTCGAGGACACCCGCCCAGGCGCGGACGATCTCGCTGCGCCTGCGCGAATCGTCGCTCAGCACATCGGCGAGGCCCAGGCCCCGGGCGAGGTCGAGCGTGGCTTGCACGAGCCGGTGTGTCTGCGGATCCCTGTCATCGGCACCGAGTTGTTCGACGGCCATCCGGTGCGCGACGCGGCCGAACTTGTCCTCGAGCGGAAGCACTCGGGCGCGCATCTCCGGATCCGCTGCAGCTGCCGTCCACACCTGAAGAGCGGCCTTGAACATCGGACCGGTGTAGTACTCGACGAGCCGTTGGACGACAGCTTCGGTCCGCGCCGGGCCGACCGGCAGATCGGAGGACTCGCGGCGGGCGTCGTCCATCCTCGTGTCGAACATGTAGTCCAGGGCCGCGGTGATCAAGTCTTCCCTGGTCGGGAAGTGATGCTGCGTCGCACCGCGGGACACGCCTGCCTTCTCGGCGACGACACCGACCGTCGTCGCGCCCCAACCCTGCGACGCGAGCGAGAAAATGGTCGCTTCGAGAAGCCGCTGGCGCGTGGCCCTACTACGGTCCTGCTTGGGTTCACGCGCCGTCACCATCGTGTACTACTTCTCCCTGAAATCGATGCTGGGCAAACTTAGGTCACTTCGCAGATTTCGACGCCGCCCAACGGGGCTTGCGCTTCTGCAGAAAGGCCATCATCCCTTCTCGTGCCTCCTCCGATGCAAACAGCCTCGCAGAATGGTCCGACAGGTCGGTTCCGCGAGCGTCGAAATCGGCGAGGATGGACGCCGTCGTCAGACGCTTGGACTCGGCGAGACCCTGCGGCGAGCCCTGCCGCAACGCATCGAGAAGGTCGGCGACGGTCGCGTCCGGGTCGGCGCCGGCCTCACTGATCAGACCGATCGCTTCGGCCTCGTGTGCGCCGAACTTCTCGCCGGTGACGAAGTAGCGACTCGCCGCCCGGGAGTTCATGCGAGGAAGCAGCGTCAAGGACACGATCGACGGCGCCAGCCCGAGACGAGCCTCGGTGAGGGCGAACGTCGACGACGGACCCGCGACGACAATGTCGCACGCCCCCACCAGCCCCATCCCGCCGGCGCGGACATGACCGTCGATCTTTCCGATGACGGGCTTGGGCGTCTCGAGAATCGACCTGAGTACTCCGAGCATCTGTCCGGTGCGACTTTCGACGGTGCCGCCCGCC